>CAMJPK010000018.1 GCA_946407675.1 uncultured Clostridia bacterium | reverse complement strand
GCTTGAAACGCGATCGTCGGCTCCGGCTTTTTGTTTTTGCCATGACGAATCCGAGATATGCAAACGGGAACCAGCGCCGCAAGAACCGCGCGAGGATTCGCGCAGCCGGCGGCCCCTGCGGGATCTGCCATGGCGCGCTCGGCCCGATCCACTACGATGAACCCAGCGACGCAGCGCACCCCCTGTCCTTCGTTGTCGACGAAATCCGCCCCGTGAGCAAGTGGCGGCAATTCGGCTACGATTCGCCAGAGGCCGCCGCCGACGACTGGGACAACCTGCAGCCAGCTCACTGGATCTGCAACGCCAGGAAGGGCGCCAGGACGGGAGACAAAGCGCAGCGCGTCGTGAAGTACAGCGCGATCGTCAGCGACGGCGCCTGGTAACCAGGGGAGCCACCCCTCCCGGGGGCTCGAGGCGACCACGCGCCGTCCAGCGCCGAAATACCCCCGAGGGACGGGAAAAGGACCGGAAGGGCACAGGAAAAAAACAACAGGGCGCGGGCCGCGGACGCGGATCGCGGAGGCGATCGCGCCGGCGCGGCGCCCGCGCAGGACGCCAGAGAGCCGGAAGCAGCAAAAGCAGGAGGCCGGAATGACCAGGGAGCAGAAATACATCGACCAGATGACGCGGCTCGGCATCTACGACGAGATCTTCGAGCCGGAGGTCCACAACCTCTGCATCATGGAGCGCGACCTGCAGCGCCTCACCAAGCGCTGGAAGGCCGACGGCTACCAGACCGTCGAGAAGAACGGCCGCGGCCCCGCCGCGACGGACCGGACCTTCGACGCGATCATGACGCTGCGGCGCCAGGTCCTCGCCATGAAGGACGCCCTCGGCCTGACGCCGAAGGCGCTGGCCCGGCTGAAAGGCCGGCCGGTCGCCGAAACGGAAGACCAGGCCGACGGCAAGCCGGCGGAGCTCACGATTTTGGACGAGGTCCGGAGTAAATACGCATGACCGGAAGTCAGACACCGCGGATCTGTATCGAGCCGCCGCGCAGCCGGACCGACGGCGACGGCGCCGCGCAGCTCATGGCCGGCTATGCTTTCCCGCTGGATCCCTGGCAGCGGACCGTTGTCGACTGCTGGCTCGGCCGGGATGAGACCGGCGAATACTCCGTTACGAGCGGAGGTCTCGCCTGTCCACGCCAAAACGGGAAAAACGGATGTCTGGAAAGCCGGGAGCTTTTCGGCCTCGCTGCAAAAGCAGAGAAAATCCTGCACACAGCACATCAGACGTCAACCGTCAAAAAGAGCTTTCGCCGGCTCGTGGATATTTTCACCGACCGGCGGCACCCAGAAATCTGCGCTATCGTGAAGGAAATCCGCTATACCAACGGCGAGGAGGCCATCTACCTCACCAACGGCGGCGGGATCGAATATTCCACAAGGACCAGGCAAAGAGCCCGCGGCTTCGACGGCGTCTCGCTCGTCGTCTTCGACGAGGCGCAGGAGCTGACCGACGACCAGGTTGACGCCATATTAGCGACGCTGGCTGCCAGCACGACCGGTACCCGTCAAATTCTCTATACCGGAACGCCACCCTATCCGGGAGCCCCTGGCAAGGTATTCCGGCGCCGACGGTCTGCCTGTATCACAGACCCAGGCGCTCATGACTCATGGCATGAATGGAGCATTGAGGCCAAAAGCGTCGAAGAAATCGACCTTAACGACAAAAAACTCTGGTATGCGGCAAACCCGGCGCTCGGGATCCGACTCACGGAGGCCTTCACGGCGGAGGAGCTGAGCACCCAGAGCCCGGACGGCTTTGCGCGGGAGCGGCTCGGCTGGTGGAGTCCGATTCTGACACAGGAGGCGGACTACGCCATCGACGCGGCGGCCTGGGACGCCTGCCGCAGCGAGAAAGAAAAACCCGAGGGCAAGACGGCCTTCGGCGTCAAGTTCTCGGCCGACGGCGCGGAGGTCTGCCTCTGCGGCGCCGTCATCCCGGCGGACGGTCCGGCGCGGATCTCCCTGATCGAGCGCAGGCCGACCGGGCGCGGGATCGCCTGGCTCGCCGAGTGGCTCAACGAGCGGAGCAAACGGGCCAGCTGCGTCGTCATCGACGGGCGCAACGGCGCGGACCTGCTCGTCGAGAACATCAAAGAGACCTGGCGCGCGAAGGACGCGGTCATCCGACCGACGAGCCGGGACGTGATCGCGGCGGTCAGCACCCTCACCAACGCCGTCAACGAGCGCACGGTGACCTGGTACGCCGGGCAGCCGGCGCTGCGGGACAGCGCCGTCACGAGCGTCAAGCGGCCCATCGGCGGCGGCTGGGGCTTCGGCGGAGAAAACAGCACGCCAGTCGAGGCCGCGGCGCTGGCCCTCTGGGGCGCGAAAACGAGCAAACGGGATCCGACAAGGAAGATGAAGATCGGATAGACACACCTCATCCGGCGGCTGCGCCGCCACCTTCCCCTCAAGGGGAAGGCAAAAAGGAAGGAGTTTTTGAATGACTCTGAAAATGGACCCGTCGGGGATCGCCGGGCTGACCGAGGCCGAGCGGAAGCAGCTGCGCGAGCTGCTGAAGGTCTACGACAGGCATCAGTCGAAGAACGCGGAGAAAAATAAGTATTACGAGGGCAGGATCTCCCTCGGCGAGGTAAACCTCGGCATCGCGCTCCCGCAAGGCATGCGCGGGCTGGAGATCGGCTGCGCCTGGGGTGCGAAATGCGTTGACGTCCTGGCTGCCCGGAGCATGTTCGACGGCTTCGTCGGCGTCCAGGGCGAGCCGGTGGAGGCGCTGGAGCGCATCGTCGCGGCCAACAACCTCGTCGAGCAGTACATGCCGGCGACGCGGGACGAGCTGAAGCTCGGCTGCACCTTCGCCACGCTCTCCGCCGACCGGGAGATCGGCTGCAAGATCCGCTTCCACTCCCCGCAGACGGCGGCGGCGCTCTGGAACGGCGTCAAGGGCCGGATCGACTGCGGCTTTGCCGTCATTTCCACGGCGCCGGACGACCTCCGGCCGGACGAGTGGACGCCGGATACCGTCAACATGTACACCGACGACGCGGTGATTGTGATGAAGCGCAGCGGCAGCCGCTGGAGCGCGACGCGCTTCCCGAACAAGATGGGGCGGCCTCTCATGGAGCCCATGATCTGGAACGCCACGAGCGACAAGCCCTTCGGCCGGTCCCGGATCAAGGAGCCGATCCGCCGGCTGATCCAGGGCTACGTCCGGACCATCGCAAACGCGACCATCGGGCTGGAGTTCGCGACGAGCCCTCAGAAATACCTGCTCGGCGTCACGGACGACCAGTACGATCAGATCATCAACCAGAAATTCAAGCAGTACGTCGGCAGCATCCTGGCGTCGACCACGAATCCGGAGAACGGCGAAAAGCCGAGCTTCGGCCAGCTGCCGCAGGGCAACATCTCCCCGCACGTGGAAATGATCCGGATCCTGGCGACGCAGTTTTCCGCTGCGACCGGCCTCACCGTCACCGACACCGGCGTCGTCAGCGAGGCCAACCCGACGAGCGCAGACGCCGTCCTGGCGCAGAGCCAGACGCTGGTGGCCGCCGCCGAGCAGCTCAACCGCGGGAACGGGAACGCGCTGCGCACGATCGCTCTCATGGCGCTGGCCGTGGCGCGAAACGTCCGCATGGAGGATCTGACCGAGGAGGAGCGCGACGTCGTCGCGCACTTCAAGAACCCGGCCATGCCGTCCGTCGCGGCGACGGCCGACGCGGCCGTCAAGATCGCGGGCGTCCGGCAGAGCTTTGCCGAGACGGACACCTTCCTGGAGATGATCGGCTTCGGCCCGGCGGACATCCGCCGGATCCGGGCGCAGGAGGCCAGGGCGCGGGGCGACGCGCTGATCGCCGAGCTGGAGCAGTGATATGGACATCACAGCGGAAGCGTGGCAGGTTTTCCTGCGAAAGCTGCGGACCGTCAACAACGCGGCGCGGGACAGGATCCTCGTCTATCTCCGGGACCACCCGATCCGGACGGTCGAGGACCGGCAGAGACTTATCGAGTACGCCTACCTGATCTGCTCAAAGTACGGCGAAGGCGCCGCGGCGCTTGCCTGCCAGATGTACGACGCCGTTGCGGCGGGCTCAGCCGCGCCCGCTGCGCCGGCGGTGCCTGCGGCGGTCCCCAGCGTCGGAGAGGTGGCCAAGGCCATCACCGGCACGCTGAAGACCGGGAACGAGAACATCGTGGCGGACAGCGTCGGACGAATGGTCAAGATGACCGGCGTGGACACCACCATGAAAAACGCCCTCCGGGACGGCGCGGAATGGGCATGGATCCCGAGCGGCGACACCTGCGCCTTCTGTATCACGCTGGCCTCCAGAGGCTGGCAACGGGCCAGCCGGGCCGCCCTCAAAAACGGCCACGCGGAGCACATCCACGCGAATTGCGACTGCACCTATGCCATCAGGTTTGACCGGACGAGCAATGTCGCCGGCTATCGCCCGGAGGAATACCGCCGGATGTACGACGGCGCCGAAGGCGACACGCCGGACGAGAAGATCAACGCCATGCGGCGGGAGTTCTACGCCGAGAACAAGGAAGAAATCAACGCGCAGAAGCGCAGCGCCTACGAAAAGCGGGTCGAGCGCGAAAGCTCGGCCGCGGAGGAGAAAGACGTATGAGCTCATATTTCTATGGCAAGCCCGAGATCTGCGCCTGGGTGCGCAAATACTTCCCACCGGATGCCACGATCCTGGACGTCGGCGCCTGCGACGGCCTCTGGCGGCGCCTGCTGCCGGAATATCCGAACATGGACGCGGTCGAGGCGTTTCTGCCGAACCTGCAGAAGCTCGAGGGCTACCGCGCGGCCTTCCACGCGGACATTTACGATTTTCAGTACGACTTTTACGACCTTATCATCTTCGGGGACGTGATCGAGCACCTGCCAGACTGGAAGGCGAAAGCGGTGCTGACATACGCTGCGCCGCGCTGCAGGGACATGATCGTCGCCGTCCCGTGGCTCTACAAGCAGGACGCGATCTACGGAAACCCCTACGAGGTCCACGTCCAGGACGACCTGACGCCGGAGATCTTCGCGCAGCGATATCCCGGTCTCGAGGTCCTGCACGATCCCGGTCACGGCTACTGCTATTATCACCTGAAGGGAGAGACGACGACATGAAGGTCCTGATTCACGCCTATCCCAAACGCATGTGGTACGTCGAGGGATTCCTGGTGCCGGAGCTGCGGCGCCAGGGCGCGGACGGGATCGAGATCTGGAACGACACCGAGGGCGCCGGCAACCTGGCTGCCTGCATGGCCAGCTTCAAGGCCCGGAACGGCGACGGCGGAACCTGGCACATTCAGGACGACGTGCTGCTCTGCCGCGACTTCGTCGAGCGCTGCCGGCAGCACGACGAGGGCGTCGTTTACGGCTTCTGCTGCGAGCAGTTCACGGACGATCCGCTGCAGACCGGGCGCGTCAGCGTCGAGGACGCCTGGCACAGCTTTCAGTGCGTTCGGATCCCGGACGCCTACGCCCGGGAGTGCGAGGCATGGCTGCACGGCGAAGGCCGCGAGCACGCGCAATACCCCCTCTGGATCTCCTCCGGGAAGATGGACGACAGCGTCTTCCGGAGTTTTCTCGTCGAAAAGCACGGACGGGAGACTGTGGAAAACCTGAAGCCCTGCCTTGTGGAACACGTCGACTGGATCGTCGGCGGCAGCGTCCTGCACCCCTGGCGCGGCTACATCGCGCGCGCCACCTTCTGGGACGATGAAGACCTTGTCCGCGATCTGAAGGAAGCGGTCAGAGGCAAGGTCGTTTACGTCAATTAAATCCATCATCCGAAGGCCGGAGCTTTGAAAGCCGGAGCCGACACACCGCGACAGCGGCAGTCGACTCCGGCTTTTCTTATTTGCAAACAACCGAAGCGATTCGGTGTTTACTTCGCCGGCGGGCGTAAAAGCGCGACGGTAAGAGATGCGACCTCGTAAAAAGCGTAACCGAAAGAAAGGACTGAGCTATGCAAAGGAAAGACATCACCGACCTCTTCCCCGACGCCACCAAGGAGCAGATCGACAAGCTCATGGGCATCAACGGGACCGACATCAACAGCGCCAAGGGCGAGCTGGCAACCCTCCAGACGCAGCTGACCGCAGCACAGGGCGAGCTCCAGAAGCTGAAGGACGGCGCCGCCGGGAAGCCTGACGAGCTCAAGGAAGCGAAGGACGCCATCGCGGCCCTGACCAACGAGCTGAACGGCATGAAGCACGCCGATCAGGTCCGGCAGGTGCGCGAGAAGGTCTCCGGCGAGAAGAAGGTCCCGGCGAACCTGCTCACCGGCGAGACGGAGGAGGCCTGCACAGCCCAGGCCGACGCGATCCTCGCCTTCGCCAAATCCGGCATCAGCTATCCGGCAGTCCCGGACGGCGGAGAGGCCGGAAAAGGCGGCAACGTACCCACGCGCCAGCAGTTCGCGACGTGGGCAGAAAACTTTTTATAATTTGTGAAAGGAGCAAATCAATATGCCTACTGGTATTGCAACGAATCGCAGCAACATTGCGCTGCCCCCGGAGGTCGCAAGAGAGATCCTCCAGAAGACGCAGGAGGAGTCCGCGATCATGCGGCTCGCGCCGCAGATGCCGCTTCCCGGCCTCGGCACGACCATCCCTGTCATCACCAGCGATCCCGAGGCAGCGTGGGTCGGCGAGACCGGCCAGAAGCCGACCTCGAATCCCGGCCTTTCCAAGAAGGAGATGCAGGCCTACTGCCTGGCCGTCATCGTCCCCTTCTCCCTTCAGTTCCGCCGCGACATCCCGACGCTTTATGACGCTCTGATCGCCCGCCTCCCCCGCGCGCTCGGCTTCAAGTTTGATCAGACCGTTTTCGGCGCCGTCGAGAAGCCCGGCGAAAACTTCGACAACTTCGCCGCCTGCACCACGCAGAGCCTCGTCGCCTCCGGCGGCCACACCGCCTACAAGGGCCTCGTCGCGGCCAAAACCGACATCGCCACGCAGAACGGCAGCCTGAATGCGTTCGCGCTTTCTCCGACCGCTGTCGGCATGCTGCTCGAAGCGACCGACACCACCGGCCGCCCGATCTTTGTCCTCTCCACCGCTGACGGAAGCTTCGACCGCCTGATCGGCGCACGCTCGATCGAGAGCCGCGGCATGTACAAGGCCGGCTCCGCCGCTGCGGCCAGCTCCGCGGGCAGCCCTGCCATCGTCGGCGTCGCCGGCGACTGGAGCCAGGCACGCTGGGGCAGCGTCGAAGGCGTCCAGGTCAGCTTCGCGGATCAGGCCACTCTGACGATCGGCTCGGAGCAGGTCAACCTGTGGGAGCACAACATGTTCGCGGTTCGCGCAGAGATCGAGCTCGGCTTCCGCGCCGATACCGCCTGCTTCAACCTTCTCACCGGCGCGACGCCGGGGGCCTGAGTATGATCCGGCTCGTCAATCCGATCTCCGGCGGCGAGACGTGGGTCCACGAGTCCCGCCTCGACGAGTACCTGGCGCGCGGCTTTAAGTTCTACGAACCGCCGCCGCCGGTCTCGCCGCCTCCCCCGCCGGCAAAAGCCGGTCGGAATCCGAAACCGAGAACGCCGGCCAAAAAGTCGAAAGCGAGGTGAGGCGCATGGTCGCCTATGCAAGCGTCGCCGAGGTCGAAGCGCGGATGACGCGGAACATGACCACAGCGGAGCGAAAACTCGCGGCAGCCATGCTGCAGGACGCCGCCGTGATCATTGACACTTACAACGCCGCCGCGGCCGCAGACGCGAAAAAAGTGGTCTCCTGCCGCATCGTGATCCGCGCCCTGGGCGACGGCGAGAGCACCGGCGTCCCCATGGGCGCGACACAGGGCTCCATGAGCGGCCTGGGCTACTCGCAGAGCTGGACGATCGGCAGCGGCGGCGGCGCCGGCGAAATGTACCTCGGAAAACTCGAGAAAAAGCTGCTCGGCTGCGGCGACGCGATCGGCAGCTACAGCCCGACGCAGGAGCTGGTCCCGGAGGTGCTCACATGAGAGGCGTCACCGTCCAGCTTTGCGTTCGCACCGAGACCGGAAAGGATCCCTTCGGCGCCCCGATCTACGACGAGGAATACGTCGACGTCGACAACGTTCTGATCGGCGAGCCGACGAGCGAGGAGATCCTCGCCGCGACGGACCTTTACGGGAAGCGCATCCGCTGGATGCTCGGGATCCCGAAGGGCGACACGCACGAGTGGATGAACGCGAAGATCCTGTGGACGGACTCCTATGGCCGGCAGCACAAGCTGCAGAGCTTCGGATTTCCGATCGTCGGCGTCGACGCGCTCATTCCCGGCGCCTGGCACATGAAAGTGCGGGTGGAAGAAATTGAGTAAGATCCGGATCGAGCTCAACCGCGACGGCGTCCGGCAGCTGCTCCGGTCGGAGGACCTCGGCGAGAAACTCGAAATACTCGCCGAGGAAATCTCCGGCCGCTGCGGCGAGGGCTACGAGCACGACCGGAAGCTCATGCCGACGCGCGTGATCGCCTCCGTCTACACCGGCACCCCGGAGGCCAAAAAGGACAACCTGCAGAACAACACCATTTTGAGGTCGCTGAAATGATTGAGAGAATCATCTATGAATATCTGAACGGCATCGCCGGCGCTCCGAAGGC
Source organism: uncultured Clostridia bacterium (assembly GCA_946407675.1). Taxonomy (GTDB): domain Bacteria; phylum Bacillota; class Clostridia; order Oscillospirales; family Oscillospiraceae; genus SVKR01. The sequence continues at coordinate 15,291 of CAMJPK010000018.1, read as the reverse complement.
GTACATGGAAATCCCGAAAGACCGCGCGACGCCGCCCTTCTACGTCATCCAGAAGACAGGCGGCGGCGAGATCGAGGGGCATGTGGGCGAAGCGACGCTCGTGATCCAAAGCTACGGCTCGACGCTTTACGAGGCGGCCTACACAAACGAGCTGCTCAAGACGTTCATGGCCGACGCCGTAAAGCTGCCGGAGATTACCGCAGTTCGGCTGAACAGCGACTACAACTTCACAGACCTGACCAGGAAGCATTATCGCTACCAGGCGGTCTATCAAATCGTTCACTATTAGGAGGGACAGCAATGCCTACAACCAACACGGCAAACCAGGTCTCCGTCGGTAAGCCGAAGGTCTCGGGCGCGATCTTTTCCGCGCCGATCGGCACGACGCTGCCGACCGATGCCACGACCGCGCTCAACGCGTCCTTTAACGGGCTCGGCTACGTTGGCCAGGACGGCCTCGTGCACAGCAACAGCCTGACGCGCGAGAATTTCCGCGCCTGGGGCGGCGACATCGTCGACACCGAGGTCACTGAGAAGACCGACACCTTCAAATTCACGCTGATCGAGTCTCTGAACGCCGACGTGCTCAAGTTCGTGCATGGCAGCGGGAACGTCGCCGGCTCTCTGGCCAGCGGCCTGACCGTCAAGGGCAACGGGATCGACCCCGGCGAGCACAGCATCGCCGTGGAGATGATCCTGCGCGGCGGCGGAGCGAAGCGCATCGTGATCCCGCGCGGCGTGCTCAGCGAGCTCGGCGACGTCGTCTATCGCGACAACGAGGTCATCGGCTACGCCTGCTCGATCCTTTGCATCGCGGATACCGACGGCAACACGTACTACGAGTACATCGTACGCCCGGCCGGGTCCACCTGACGGAGGCGCGCATGAAGATCTTTCAGACGAGCTCGGGCTTTTCGGCGGAGATCAACGACAAGGCCACCGAAGACTGGCGGCTCTATGACGCCGTGAGCGATACCCAAAGCGAGAACGCCGGCAAGCGCCTGCTCGGCGTGCGGCAGATCTGTATCCTGATGCTCGGGCAGTCCGGCTATGACGCGCTGAAGAAGCACATCGCGGCGCCGGACGGCAGCATTTCCGTTCAGGACATGGAGCGCGAGATCCTGGAGATCTTCGGCGCTCTCGGTGAAAGCTCAAAAAACTGATCGCTCTCGCCGCCTATTATAATTCCTCGCCGAGCAAGCTGATGGCTGATTTTCAACAGTTTTACGGCTGTTGGGATTTCCGCAGCTTCCCGCCCGAAGTCGCAGCCGCGCTCGCCGCGGAGCTGCCGGCCGACAGCCGGTCGGCGCGTTTTCTGGCCGGCGACGTGCCTGACGTGCAGACGTTGCTCAGCGCGGCAATAGTGGATCAACTTCAGGCACTGAACTTCCGCCTTTTCGGCGATCAGGAGCACGCGCCTGAGTCCATCGTCGCAAGGTTAATGAACGCCGCCGACAAAGAATCGGAGGCGCAGAGCTTCGGGAGCCCAGAGGAATTTGAGGCGGCGAGAGCTGCCTTATTAGAACGCCAACGAAAGGAGGCGGAACAACATGCCTGACAATTCGAGCATCGAACTCGCAAAGGCGTATGTGCAGATCGTTCCTTCTGCGGATGGGATCTCTGCGGGGCTTGAAAAAGTCCTCGGCAAGCAGGGCGAAGACGCCGGCACGACGCTCGGCTCAAAGTTTTCCGGCACGTTCGGGAAGATCGGGAAAGCCGCGCTGGCGGGCGTCGGCGTCGCCGCTGCCGGCGCGGCTGCCGCAGCGGGCAAGCTGATGACGGAATCCGTCAAGGGCTTCGCAGAGTTCGAGCAGCTGACCGGCGGCGCGGAGACGCTCTTTAAGGACTCCGCGGACACCGTCATGCAGTACGCGGACAACGCCTTCAGGACGGCCGGACTTTCTGCTAACGAGTACATGGAGACCGTGACGAGCTTCTCCGCGTCGCTGCTGCAGTCTGTCGGCGGCGACACGCAAAGAGCGGCGGCGATCGCCGACCAGGCGATCATCGATATGGCCGACAACGCCAACAAGATGGGCTCGAGCATGGAGAGCATCCAGAACGCCTATCAGGGCTTCGCGAAGGCGAATTTCACGATGCTCGACAACCTCAAGCTCGGATATGGCGGCACGAAGGAAGAGATGGAGCGTCTGCTGGAGGACGCGACGGCGCTGTCCGGCGTCGAGTTTGACATCAGCAGCTATGCGGACATCGTCGAAGCGATCCACGTCGTGCAGGAAAATCTCGGCATCGCCGGAACGACTGCAAAAGAGGCCAGTGAAACGATCAGCGGGTCCATCGCGGCGACGAAGGCCGCGTGGAACAATCTGATCGTCGGCCTCACAGACGAAAACGCCGACGTCGGCAAGCTGGTCGACAATCTGGTCTCCAGCGCAGAAACGGCGATCAACAACCTTGTCCCTGCGGCAACCCGCGCGCTGAAGGGAATCACGGAGCTGGCCGGGAAAATCGGGCCCGTGCTCGCTGAAAAGCTGCCGGAGATGATCGAGAGCTTGCTGCCGGCGCTGGTGCAGGCGGCCGGAAATCTCGTCGCCGGTCTGATCGCAAATCTGCCCAGCATCCTCGCGTCGCTTATCAAGGCACTTTTTGAGGCCGGGAAAGTGCTGCTGAAGTCTCTATGGGACGGTATCAAGAAAGGATTCGATAATCTTTTTATCGGCGGCGCTGCCAATGCGTATGCCTCTGCTTCCGCCGCGAATATCAGCTACTACAGTGCTAAATATTCCCCCGCTGTGAATACTGCCGCAGCCGTTGGACAGTACAGCGGCTATAGCTACGGCGGCAGCTCCTACGGCGGAGCGGCGCCTGGCAATCAGCCCTTCGGCAGCAACACCTACAACGTCACCATCGACGCGAAAAACGTCAAAGAGTTCAACGACGTCGTGAGCTACGCCCAAAACGCGGCTCGCCTCGGGAGGCAGTACGGATGAGCATAGTAAAAACCTTCAACGCGACGCAGTCCGCCATGGTCGACAGCCTGAATGTCAACTGGAATGACCACAGCGGCGACACGGCGGCGGTCTCCGGAGCTAAATATTTTCTTGTCGGCTTTACGGACGACCTGACCGGCGAGGATCGATTCCGCGCGATCGAGGCCGGATCCTTCTCGATGTTTCTCTACGGCGGCTCCGGCGTCGCGTTGCGCGTCTATGAGCTGCAGGGCGCGTTTGATGAAGCGAGCGTGACCTTCAGCCGCATTCCGCAGAGCGGTTACGTGTCGATCGGCGACCTGGCGCCGGACGGCGCCTCCGGTTACAACGCCTATAAGAGCGTCAGCGTCGGGTCCCGTGCAGATCTGCCTCTGCTTTTTCTGAAGTACGGAGCGCTTCTGCGGCCTTACGCCAACGGCGGCGCGACGGTGGACACCTCACGCGGATCCCATCCGCCGCAGCTGGCGCTGACTCTCGGGGCCGTCTGCGGTCTGGACAGCATCCAGATACGGACATCAAAACAGGCGTACTACGGCGGCCCGTATCAGTATTTTTATGGCCTCGAGACGCGAATCCGCTGGATCGCTCAGTGCACGGCGCCGACCGCTCAGGCGCCGCGGCAGACCTCCGCAGTTCTGCGCTGGCGCACTGCACCGGGAGAGACGGAACACGAGATCTCCGTCACCGGCAGCCTTAACACCGTTACCATCCCGGCCAACACGCTCCCGACCGGCTCGGCCCAGGTGCAGGTCACCGTTACCGCCGACTCCGGCGTTACGACGACGTCGGAATGGACGACGCTGCAAAGCGCAGGCGTCGGCTGGAGCGTAGACTGCTCCCCGTCTTCCGGCTTTGTCGCGAAAACGGAGGCGAACACCTTCCGCTGGGCGCCGGTGCTTTCCTACGGCGCCAGCGGCGAGCTTGAACAATCCGCAGCGGTCTTTCGCTGGCGGCCCGCCGGCGGCGCCGCGACCAGCATCAGCCTGACAACGGAGCAAAGCGTCACGATCCCGGCCGGCACCTTCAGCACGGACACGGTCGAGTGGCAGGTCGAGACGACGATAAACGGCGTCACGCAGACGTCTGACTGGATGGAGCTTTCCACCGTCGACGCGCTGCCGACTGCGACGCCGCTGGCGCCGGTCGGCACGATAGTCGACGGATCCGCGCCGATCACATTTTCCTGGCTGCACGAGATTTCAACCGGTACCGCCCCGTCCGGCGCGGATCTGCAGGTCAGCTCGGATAATGGCAGTTCCTGGGCCGCGCTCGCCCACGTGTCCGGATCCGACACGTCTTATATTGCCGCGGCGGGCGCGCTTTCTGCCGGCAATATTCTCTGGCGTGTCCGTTCATTCAACAGCGACGGCGTCGCCGGTGCCTGGTCTGCGGGCGCGCAGATCGTCGTCGTCGCAGCGCCGCCCGCGCCGGCCGTCAGTGCCGACGCAAGCCCGCGGCCTCTGATTTTCTGGCAGGCTTCCGGGCAGCAAGGCTATGAACTTCGCGTCGATGGATCACTGATCTCTGCAGAATGGGGCGCGGCGAGCAGCTACCAGGCGACGGAGATTTTTTCGGACGGCACGCACGTCATCGAGGTGCGCGTGCAGAACGTCTACGGGCTGTGGTCCGAGTGGGGAAGCGCCTCCATCGTCGTGGCCAATGTCCCCGGCGGGGCGATCCTGCTGTCCGCAGAAGGTGGAGAACAAGCGGCGCTGAGCTGGACCGCCGCGGGCTACGAAGGCTTCTGGATCATGCGCGACGGCGCGAGAATCGCGGTAACGGAGAACTTCAGCTTTTCGGACGACCGCGCCGGAGCCGGGGCGCGCCGATATCAGATCATCGGCCTGCTTTCAGGCGGGAATTTCGGCGCCAGCGCAGAGGTTGAGGCGAGGATATCTATTCCCTGCCCTATGCTGCTCGATGTCAGGGGCGGCACGTGGCTGCGTCTCCCGACGTTCCTGCAGGGGCAGGCGGCGATCTCTGACGGATGGGCGCCGGACGTGGGTCTCGTGCACTATTCCGGTCGCGGATTCCCCACCGCGGAAGTCGGCGCCGGAAAATCGCGCACGGTCACGCTGCGCCCCGCATTCCCCGCTGGGCAGCGCGATGCAGCAGAGGCATTGACCGGGCTCATCGGCAAGCTGCTCTTTTACAAGGACCCGCGCGGCGCCGCCTTCCCGGCCGTGATCACACAGCTGACAGGAGAAACGCAGCAGCAGCATTTTGCATTCAACTTGACACTTGAAGAAGTGGATGGAGGTACGGAATATGCGTGAGATTCAGGCGCGCATCGACGTGATCCGCGCCGGCGCCGTTTACTGCGAGCTCGCGTTTACGAACCCGCCGCGGCTCGACGCCAGCGCGGACGCGGAGATTTATCTCTCCATGGCCGGCACGTTCCGCTGGCGGAGCGACGTCAACTGGCTGACCGACGAGCTGCAGCCGGTGATCCGCATCGACGGCGAGGATCATCCCCTCGGCGTTTTTCAGATTGCCACCATGCGCGACGTTTTCACGCCCGAAGGCGCGCACCAAATCTCATTGACCTGCTACGACCGCGCGCTGCGGCTCAAGCAGACGAAGGCGGAGCAGATGCTTTTCCTTCCGGCCGGCACGGCCTACACAACGGCAATCCGGCAGCTGCTCGCCGGCGCAGGCATCGCGCTGGCGGTGATCGCGGAGACCGCGGCCGTCCTTCCGACCGCGCGGGAGTGGGAGATCGGAACGGACTATCTGGCCATCGTGAACGATCTCCTCGCCGAGATCAATTACGAGCCAGTCTGGTTTGACGCCGACGGCGCCGCCGTTGCGCAGCCCTACGCTGATCCGGACCCTGCCACGATATCAAGGCGCTACGCGCCCGGTGAGTTCTCCATCCTTCGCCCGGGCGCCGAAGCGGAGCTTGACGCTTTCGCCGCGCCGAACGTCTTTATCGCAATCTGCAGCAATCCCGACCTGCCGGCCCCGTTGGTCGCGCGCGCCGTAAACAACAACCCGCTTTCGGCGCTGTCCGTGATCCGCCGCGGCCGCCGGATCCCCACGGTGGTCCACGTCGACAACATCGCCGACCAGACCGCGCTGGACGCCTATGCGCAGCGGCTCGCTTCCGACAGCATGATGCGCTCGCGGACTGTGCGGATCTCGACCGGCGTCGACGCCGCGCACGGGCGGCACGCCGTCATCGCGCTCAGTCATCCGGACCTCGGGGGAATCTACCGAGAGACCGGCTGGAGCATGACACTGGCGCCCGGCGCTGAAATGACACACGAGCTGCAGCGCCTGATCATCGTTTGAGGAGGATACTATGGACGAAATCACTTTGACGCCGGCTGCGAAAGAAAGCGAGCCGCAGGAGGCCGTTTTTGCAACCGTAGCGGGCGTTTACAGCGACGGCCTGTCTCTGCTCTTTGACGGCGCCGAGGAGGCAAGCCAAAAGCACTATCTTTGCAACACCGCCGCTTTCTTCTCGGCCTGGGATCGCGTGAAGCTCTGCCGAGACAGCGGCACCATCGTCGTCGAGTACCCCATAGGCCAGCCGCGCTCTGTCGAAACGCACGGGATCCCGCCCGGCGGCACGTCCGGGCAGGTGCTGGCGAAAAACAATGCCGAAGACTACAACGCCGGCTGGCAGGACGTCCCGAAGGAGCTCCCGGCCGGCGGCGCCCAGGCGGCCGCCCTCGTGAAAAAAAGCGGCAGCGACAACGACGTCGAATGGGCACGGATTGCCGGAACACAAAATCAGTATCTGCCGAGCAGCGCGGTCTACGGCGGGCCAAACTATGACATCCAGTTTCGGACGACGACCGTCGGCGCCAACCCGACCTTCCAGATCCGCATGGGCCCTACGGGCGCATGGAAGACGATCTCCGTCACATAAGGAGGATGAAAAACGATGATCCACATCCAGGACGGCCCTCTCGGGCTGAATGACCCTAACCGCCGGGTATTTGCCGGCGTCTGGGACACGCAAAACGCCGCGAGCGTGGAGTTTGACGTCAGCGAGTGGCTGACCGCGTGGCCGGGCGGCACGCTGCGCATCCTCGTGCAGCGCCCCGGCGACGAAATCCCATATCCGGCGGAGCACGTGCAGGTTGCCGACGGTATCGCGGAGTGGACCTTTGACGCCGTCGACACAGCCTATGCCGGCGTCGGATCCTGCGCGCTGATCTACGAGGTGGGCGGGAGCGTCCGCGCGAGGACCGAGCCCTATGATCTCCTCATCGCTCCGTCGCTCGGACCGGAAGAAGGCGATCCTCCGGAGCCGCTGGAGCGGTGGTACGACGACATCATCGCCGCTGCGATCAGCGCCGATCAGAGCGCCGGCTCGGCAGCCCGGAGCGCCGAGGAAGCTGGCGCATCTGCGGACGCTGCCGCGAGATCCGCCGTGGCCGCAGCCGCAAGCGAAAGAGACGCCGCCGCGTCTGCACTGAGCGCCAGAAACTCCGCAGCAGCCGCCGCGGAGAGCGCACACGACGCCCAGACCGCGCTGGAAGGCATGGTTTTCGTCACCTTCGGCGTCGACAACAACGGCGTCGTTTTCATCAACAACGGGGAGCTGCTCGGAACGACGTCGTTTAGGCTCGTTCCGACTACTGCGCCGGCCTACGCCGGCTATTTGGAGGTCGATTACTGATGAAAATTCCTCTTGGTAAAGTTACGCCGATCTACAAAGGCGCATATGCCGCCGCGGCAGAGTATCTCGTGAACGACATCGTTCTGCACACGGACGGAAATCTCTATTGGCACGTGTCCGACACGCCGACGACCGGCGTGGCGCCGACCGACGGCACCGTCTGGGCTGTCGCATTTTCCGGCGCCGACGCCAAAGCGGCGATCGAAGGATTTGTGACCGCAGCCGAAGGTTGGGCCAACGGAACGCACGACGGCGATCCTGTCGGCAGCTCCGATCCGGCTTACCACAACAACGCCGCATGGTGGAACGAAAAGGCCGCCAAGCAGGCCGATGCCGCAGCCGGCGCGAAAACGGGCGCAGAATCCGCGCGAGACACCGCTGCGCAGTGGGCGACGGGCGGGACCAGCGGCACACCTTCCGCGGCCAACAACGCGAAAAAATACGCCGAGGACGCCGCCGCCGCCCAGACTGCCGCAGAATCCGCGCGAGACGCCGCCGCGCAGTGGGCGACGGGCGGGACCAGCGGCACGCCAGGTGCGAGCAACAACGCGAAGTATTATTCTGAGCAGGCAGCCGCTTCTGCCGCAGCCGCCGCAGCGAACTCCGGGCTGGCTCCTGCGTTCGACTCCACCGCGACCTACGCTGTCGGCGATCTCGTGTTGTACGACGGCGCGGTTTACCGTTTCACCACGGCGCACACCGGCGCATGGGACGCGGCCGACGTGGAGCAGACCACGCTCGGCGAAGAGGTCACGGATCTTGACGCTGCGAAGGCGGACAAGACCGACGTGGCAACCGCAGACGCGGCGCTGGAGCAGATGATCCTCGCGTCCTTCCCGACGGATACTATCACCAACGTCGCTGTCGCGTCCTTCACCGACGGCGCGGACAATATCCCGGTCAAGGCGCTCACCGTCAACATCACGCCCGTGCAGTCTAGCAGCGGCGACCCGAGCCCGACCAACGTGCGCCCAATCAGCGGGTGGACGGGGGCAGAAATTACAAAAACCGGAGACAATCTGCTTGATAGATTCTGCGAAAAAGAGAGCGGATATTACGACGACAACGGCGACTATCACGAATCTACTGAATCATTTTATACAAATCCCTTCATACCAGTGAAAGCCAATACGTCTTATGTTTTTTTGCTTCCATATTTTTCATTAGTTTCAAGGTTCTATTTCTACGATGAAACTAAAGCGTTCATCTCCAGAACACCTGGAACATCGAATGGAATATTCCCGTATTTCAAGTCAATAACTACCCCAATTAATTGTGCATATGTCCGTTTTCAAGGAAGAGAACAAGGATCATGGGATTCACCCGATCCTTATTTCAATAGCATGATGTTTTCGGAAGGTTCCGTGGCTCCGACTTATGAAGATTTCGGCGGATACATTCAGTTTTCATGGCAGTCCGAAGCCGGTACGGTCTACGGCGGGAAGCTCACAGACAACGGCGACGGGACGTGGACGCTGCAAGTGACGCATGAGATGTTTGACGCGGCATATTTAACATGGAACGCACAGAGCGCCAATACGACAACATGGCTTCACTCAACTACTGATTTTATGACAAATGGTGTTGACTATGCAGAGAAATATGTGCAATGGACAGGCGCAATAAAAGACATACCGCTCAACAACTTCCATGTTAGCTCGACGTCTGGGGTGTACGTCAACACGGGCGACAACACGGACGCTTCCAACAAACCGACGGGGAAATTCGTCCTAAAATACAAATCTTCCGCGCTCCCCGACCCCATTACTTTGACCGCCGACAGCGTGAAAACCTTTCTCGGCACGAACAATATCTGGGCCGACTGCGGGGACACGACGGTTGACTACCGCGCAGACCCGACGCTGTTCATCAACGACAAGATCGCCGCGCTGACGGCGCTCATATCCGAAACTTAAGAAGGAGGAACCGCTATGTTTTCCATTCACGATTTCATTCTCAAGACCATCCACGGCATGGTCGGGCGCTACCCCGACTTTCAGGTGCGCGAGTATGCCCTGAACTGGTACGGCAAGGGCAAGCTGGATGAAGCCGACCTCGCTCTGATCGAAGAGTGGCTTGCCCCCGCCCCGGTCGAGGAAGTCCCTGTTGCGCCGCCGCCGGAGGAGGCGTAAGCCATGAAGAAGATGCCGATCAAGGGCGTCGACAATGCGACGCCGGTCTCTGAGGCCGCGGCGAAGACGCTGAAAGAAAACGGCGTCTTCTTTACCGGACGTTATCTCGTCCCGCCGAACGGCGGCCTCACCTGGAAGGCCCTCACGAAGGCCGAGGCCGAGCGGATCCGCGCCGCCGGCCTCGCCATCCTCCTCTGCTGGGAACTTGACGCCGAGCGCGCGCGTTCCGGCGCGGCCGGCGGCGAAAAAGACGGCGCCAGAGCGCGCCAGCTTGCGCTGGACATGGGGATCCCGACAAGCGCGGCGATCTACTTTGCCGTCGATTACTGCCCGCAGGAGAACGAATACGACCTCGTGGGCGATTACATCCGCGCCGCCGCCGAGGCCGTCGCTCCGTATCGCTGCGGCGTCTACGGCAGCTACTACGTCGTCGAGGCGATGAATCGCCGCGATTCCTGCAGCTGCTTCTGGCAGTGCATCGGCTGGTCAAACGGGAAGCTGTCAGAGCACGCGCACGTCTATCAGTACGCCTTCAGCGGCGCCGCCGAGAGCAAGGCGATCGCGGCCAAGGTCGGCTTCGGCGTCGACATGGACCGCTGCGCCAGCATGACGGACGCCGGCTTCTGGCTTCCGCAGTCGATGAAGGAATATCCGACGGACGACGGCGGCGTGATCTATGATCCCACGCCGGACAAGCCCGCAGCGCGGCCCTGGTACGCCGACGCGATGGACTGGGCGGCGTCCGAGGGCCTGATCCGCGACGGCCGCCCGAACGACTACGTCACCCGGGCGGAGCTGGCCACGGTGCTTTTCCGCAAGTTTGGCCCTGTGGACCAAAAAAACGACAGCGGACTGCTGTCGGACGATTGAGGTGGACTACATGAAAGAGAATGTTTTGAAAGGCGTCGTGACGGTGATCCTCGCCGGCGCCGCCGCCTACTTCCGGCAGCTGCTCGGGCCGCTGATCATTCTGGCGATCGTCATGGTCGCCGACTACATCACCGGCATGGCGGCCGCCTGGGTGACCGGCACGCTCAGCTCGCGCACGGGCGTCCTCGGCGTCGTCAAGAAGATCGGTTACATTTTCGCCGTGGGCGTCGCCATTGTTGTGGACTACATCATCACATTCGCGGCCGAGAATGTCGGCGCGGAGCTCGGCTTCCACATCTTCGGCCTGCTGGTGACGGTCTGGCTGATATTGAATGAGTGCATCAGCATCCTGGAAAACCTCGCCGAGATCGGCGTCCCCCTCCCCGGCTTTCTGATCGCAATCGTGAAGAAGCTGAAGAAATCGACGGAGCAGGCCGGTGAGCATCACGCAGCACCGACGGAGTTGGATCCCGACACAATGCTCCCGGAGGATCTCTCCGCGGATCCTTACGCCGCCTTCGGCGTCGACGGATCTCTCCCTCCGCCCTTTGCTGACGATAAAAAAACGCCCCCGGAGAATCCCGAAGATTTTCATTGACGTTTTTCATTGACATTTTGAACGCAAGACCCTGCGCCCAACCGCAAAATCCTGCGGCTGGGCGCAGAATTTTGCGCCTGTAAAAAACCCGGAATCGCCTGATAGCAAAGAAAAACCGTGCAATCTCAACGATTACACGGTTTTCCCTTTTTGGTGCGCGAGGCGGGAGTCGAACCCGCACGCCCGGAATGAGCACTGGCACCTGAAGCCAGCGAGTCTACCAATTCCACCACTCGCGCATTTGGAATGCTCCGTCATAATAGCATCGGCGCGGGAAAATGTCAACACAAATTTTCGAAATGCGAAAAAGGGGGCGGCAGCCGTCCGGCCGCCGCCCTCCCCTGTTCCGATTTACAGGCGCTTTTCCAGCGCGTCCAGCTCGTCGCGCAGCTCCTGCGGGAGCTTGTCGCCGAACTTGGCGTAGAATTCGCGGATGCCCGCGACCTCCTGCTTCCACAGCGCGGGATCGACGGAGAGCAGGCCCTTGAGCGTCTCGGCGTCCACGCCGGAGCCGTCCAGATTGATGTCCTCGGGCCTGGGCACGTAGCCGATCGGCGTCTCCACCGCGTCGGCCTCGCCGAAGGCGCGCTTGAGCACCCACTCGATGACGCGCAGGTTGTCGCCGAAGCCGGGCCAGATGAAGTGGCCCGCGTCGTCGGTGCGGAACCAGTTGACGTTGCAGATGACCGGCGGGTTGGTGATCTTCTCCTCCATATCCAGCCAGTGCTGCCAGTAGTCGGCCATGTGATAGCCGCAGAACGGCAGCATCGCCATCGGGTCGCGGCGGGTCTCGCCGACCTTGCCCTCGGCGGCGGCGGTCTTCTCGGAGGCCATGATAGAGCCGACGAACACGCCGTGCGCCCAGTCGCGGGACTGGTACACCAGCGGCGCGGTCTTCGCGCGGCGGCCGCCGAAGACGATGGCGGAGATGGGAACGCCGGCGGGGTTGTCGAATTCCTTGCTGATGCACGGGCAGTTCTTCGCCGGGGCGGTGAAGCGGCTGTTGGGGTGCGCGCCGGGCTCGCCGCTCTCGGGGTCCCAGGGCTCGCCCTTCCAGTTCAGCGCGCCGTGCGGCGGGTTCTTGTCAAGCCCCTCCCACCAGACCGTGCCGTCCGGCTTGAGGACGACGTTGGTGAAGATGGAGTTCTTCATCGTGCTGTGCAGGGCATTGGGGTTGGTCTTCTCGCTCGTGCCGGGGGCGACGCCGAAGAAGCCGTTCTCCGGGTTGACCGCCCACAGGCGCCCGTCCGGACCGGGGCGCAGCCACGCGATGTCGTCGCCGACGCACCAGCACTTCCAGCCCTTCTCGCGGTAGACCTGCGGGGGAATCAGCATGGCCAGGTTGGTCTTGCCGCAGGCGGAGGGGAAGGCGCCGCAGACATAGCGGACCTCGCCCTGCGGGTTCTCAACGCCGAGGATCAGCATGTGCTCGGCCAGCCAGCCCTCGTCGCGGCCGAGGCAGGAGGCGATGCGCAGGGCAAAGCACTTCTTGCCCAGCAGGACGTTCCCGCCGTAGCCGGAGTTGACGGACATGATCGTGTTGTCCTGCGGGAAGTGGACGATGTAGCGCTTTTTCTCGTCCAGCTCGGCCTTCGCGTGCAGGCCCTTGATGTAATCGTCGCCCTGGATCGCATCGTAGACGTTTGTGCCGACGCGCGTCATGATCGCCATGGAGACCACGACATAGATGCTGTCGGTCAGCTCAATGCCGTACTTGGCGAAGGGCGAGCCGACAATGCCCATCGCGTAGGGGATGACATACATCGTGCGGCCGCGCATGCAGCCGTCATAGATGCCGCGCAAAAGCGCGCGCATCTCCTGCGGGTCCATCCAGTTGTTGGTCGGGCCGGCGTCCTCCTGCTTCTCGCAGCAGATAAAGGTGCGCGCCTCCACGCGGGCGACGTCATTGAGCGCGCTGCGGTGGTAGACGCAGCCGGGCAAAAGCTCCTCGTTGAGCTTGATGAGCTCGCCCGTGGCAAAGCCCTCGGCGCGGATTTCGGCCAGCTGCTCCTCGCTGCCGTCGATCCAGACGATCTGATCCGGCTTGCAGAGCTTGGCCTGCTCCTCCACCCAGTCGGTGATATAGCGGTTGTTGGTCAGAGCCATGGTATTCCCTCCGTTCAAAATGCGGTGATACTCTTAACTTCGTTATTGTATTCCAAAGCGCGCGGGAAATCAATCGTGATTTTAACGGTTTAATTCGTTGCTGAGCGCCGCAAATTGTGCGATTGACAGCGCCTCGCCCCGGACATACTCGGGCAGTCCGGCGGCGGCAATGGCCGCTGCGACGGCCTCCTTCGGCAGTCCCAGGCCGGCGGAAAGCGCGTTGCAGAGCGTTTTCCGGCGCTGGTTGAAGGCCGCGCGCACGACGGCGAACATCCACTCCGGGCTGCGCGCCGCAGCGGGCGGCGTGCTGCGGCGCGGCATCGTCACGACGGCGCTCGTCACCTTCGGCGTGGGGATAAAGCAGCCGGGCGGCACGTCAAAGAGCGCCTCCGGTGCGGTGTACCACTGCATCAACACGCTGAACGCGCCGTAATCAGCGGTATCCTCGCGCGCGCAGATGCGCCGCGCCACCTCGCGCTGGATCATCACCGTGATGCGCGCGAAGCACCCGGCCTGCACAAACGCGGTCAGCGCCGGCGTCGTGATCTGATAGGGCAGATTCGCGCAGACGACGGTCCGCGCGCACCCGGCAAAGCGCTCGGCGATGAGCGCGCGCAGGTCGGTTTTCATCACGTCCGCAAAGACGACCTCGACGTTGTTCAGTCCCGCCAGCGTCTCGGCCAGAACGGGTTCGAGCGTCCGGTCCAGCTCGATGCAGACGACCTTCTTCGCCCGCTTCGCCAGCTCCACCGTGAGGCAGCCGATCCCCGGCCCGACCTCCAGCACGCCGGTCTCCGCGTCCAGTCCGGCCGCGTCCGCGATGCGCTCCGGCACCCACGCCGCGCAGAGGAAATTCTGCCCCAGCGCCTTCGAAAAGCGAAAGCCGTGGCGCTCCAGCAGCGGTTTGATTGTATGCAGATCGGTCAGGTGTTCCATATCACTTCAGCAGCTTTTCAAAGGCCTGCCGCCGCGGATCGTGCCCCTCGCCGATGGAAACAAGGATGTTGCCGCGGTAGGTGAAGCCGGTGCGCCCCAGCAGCTTCTTCATGGCCTCGTTGTGTCGGTGGGTATCCACGCGCAGCGCCGCCGCGCCCGTTGCGCGGGCGATACGCTCGGCCTCCGCAATGAGCCGGTCCGAAAGCCCCGTTCCGCGGAACGACGCCTCGACCGCGTTTCTGTGGATCACACAGTACGGCGCCTCGGAGCGCCATTTGCCGTCGGTCAGCGCATCGTAGGCCGGCTCCGGGCGGTCGGAGAGGCAGAAATAGGCGCAGACGGCCTCCCCATAGGTCAGGACGTAGGCCTCCCCCCGCTCCATGTCGACGCGGATCGCGCGCTCGTCGGGATAGCCGTCCTGCCACTGGTCCACGCGGTGGCGGCGCAGATAGTTGCGCGCCTGGCGCATGATGAGCAGCACCGTCTCCATGTCCTCCGCGCGCATGCGCCGGCAGACGATGGGCTCGGTCAGCTTCCGGCGGCCGCGCTCCTTGCGCACTTCGGCCAACAGCGCGGCATCCTCGGGGGACAGCGCTTCCTCGTCGAAGAGGTCCGGGCGTTTGTCCATCGTGCGCGCAAGCATCTGCTTGCGCCGCCAGCGGTCGATCTCCGCCTGGTTGCCGCCGCGCAGCACCGCGGGCACCTCCCTGCCCTCCCAGACGTCGGGGCGGGTGTACTGCGGATACTCCAGCAGCCCGTCCCAGTGGCTTTCGCCGGTGTAGCACGCCGCGTCGGACAGCACGCCCGGCACGAGGCGGCAGACGGCGTCCGTCACAGCCATGGCCGCCAGCTCGCCGCCGGTCAGCACAAAGTCGCCGAGGGAGATCTCCTCGTCCACGCACTGCTCGATGAAGCGCTCGTCCACGCCCTCATAATGGCCGCAGACCAGCACGAGATGGTCATAGTCGCGCGCAAGCCGCTTCGCCGTCTCCTGCCGGAAGGTCTGTCCCTGCGGGGAGAGATAGATCACGCGCGTCCGGTCGGACTTTGGCTGTTCGACCACGC
>CAMJPK010000017.1 GCA_946407675.1 uncultured Clostridia bacterium | reverse complement strand
GTCGAAGGCCAAGAGCGAGGCCGAGACCGTCAAGGCCGCCGGCGACGCGGAGTATATGCGCATCCTCTCCGGCGTCTACGACAGCGACGACGAGGCGGAGTTCTACACCTTTATGATCGCGCTGGACGCGCTGGGCAATTCCATGACCGGCGAGCAAAAGACGCTGATCCTCAGCCCGGACAGCCCGATCGCGAAGATCTTCAACGGCTGAGGCGGGAATCCCCGCTGTTTATCTCAAATCATATCCGGAGGAAAGAAAACATGAGAGCTATTATGACGGTCGTCGGACCGGACCGCGTGGGCATCGTCGCCGGCGTCACGACGCTTCTGGCGGCGCTGAACATCAACATTCTCGATTTGAGCCAGACCATCATGGGCGGCATCTTCACGATGACGCTGCTGGTGGACACCGCGGAGGCCAACCGCCCCTTTGACGAGATCCGCACCGCGCTCAAGGAGCACGGCGACGCGCAGAATCTGAACATCCGGATCCAGCGGGAGGACACCTTCACCGCCATGCACCGCATCTGAAGCGGGGAGGGGACGGCACCATGCTGAATCAATCCGACATCCTCCAGACGCTGGACATGATCGACCAGCAGCACCTCGACATCCGCACCGTCACGATGGGCATTTCCCTGCGCGCCTGCGCCGACCCGGACGTGCGCGTGTGCGCCCGGAAGATCTACGACCAGATCTGCCGCAAGGCCGGCAACCTCGTCGCCACCGGCAACGCCATCGAAAGCGAGTACGGCATCCCCATCGTCAACAAGCGCATCTCCGTGACGCCCGTGTCCCTCGTGGCCGAGAGCTGCGAAAGCGCCGACTACGCCATCCTCGCCCGCGCGCTCGACCGCGCCGCGAAGGAGTGCGGCGTCAACTTCATCGGCGGCTACAGCGCCCTTGTGCACAAGGGCTGCACCCCCGGCGACAGCCGACTGATCGCCTCGATCCCCGAGGCGCTGAGCACGACGGACCTCGTCTGCTCCAGCGTCAACGTCGCCACCACGAAGGCCGGCATCAACATGGACGCCGTGGCCGAGATGGGGCGCGTCATCAAGGAGACCGCCCGCCGCACCGCGGACGCGGACGGCATCGGCTGCGCCAAGCTCGTCGTGTTCGCCAACGCCGTGGAGGACAACCCCTTCATGGCCGGCGCCTTCCACGGCGTGGGCGAGCCGGAGTGCGTCATCAACGTCGGCGTGTCCGGCCCGGGCGTCGTCCACTTCGCGCTCAAGGACGTGCACGGCCAGCCCTTTGACGTCGTGGCCGACACGATCAAGCGCACCGCCTTCCGCGTGACGCGCATGGGCCAGATGGTGGCGCAGGCCGCCAGCGCGCGGCTCGGCGTGCCCTTCGGCGTCGTCGACCTGTCCCTCGCGCCCACCCCCGCCGTCGGGGACAGCGTGGCCCGCATCCTTGAGGAGATGGGGCTCGAAACCTGCGGCACCCACGGCACCACGGCGGCGCTCGCCCTGCTCAACGACGCGGTCAAGAAGGGCGGCATCATGGCGTCCAGCCACGTCGGGGGCCTGTCCGGCGCGTTTATCCCCGTCAGCGAGGACGAGGGCATGATCGCCGCGGCCGAGCGCGGGACGCTCACGCTTGACAAGCTGGAGGCCATGACCTGCGTGTGCTCCGTCGGGCTCGACATGATCGCCGTCCCCGGCGACACCCCGGCCGAGACGATCTCCGCGATCATCGCGGACGAGGCCGCCATCGGCATGGTCAACAGCAAGACCACCGCCGTCCGCCTGATCCCCGCCCCGGGCAAGACCGTGGGCGACCGCGTGGAGTTCGGCGGGCTGCTGGGCAGCGCGCCGGTGATCCCGCTCCACCGAGAGAGTGCGGCGGAGTTCATCGCCCGCGGCGGGCGCATCCCCGCCCCGATGCAGAGCCTGAAAAACTGAAAAACGCACGGTCCTCCCCCGGCCCCGGCCGGGGGAGTTTTTTGCGTTTGACATAAAATCGCCGCGCTTGAATTCGGGCGGAAACGGTGCTATGCTCGGAGAGAGATTAGGCGGGGGGAAACCGCCAAATGGAAGGAGAGAAACAAGAACCATGAAGAAAACCAACAAGCTGATCGCGCTGCTGCTCGCGCTCGTCCTCGTACTGGCGCTGCCGGCCATGGCCTACGAGCCGAAGACCGGCGCGCTCGCCGCGGACTACACGGGCAAGACCGTGATCCTTTGCACCAACGACGTCCACGGCGCCATAGAGGACTACGCCAAGGTCGCGCAGCTCAAGAAAGACGTCGCGGCCAAGGGCGCCGACGTCCTGCTCGTCGACGCCGGCGACTTCAGCCAGGGCACGCCCTATGTCAGTCTGTCCCAGGGCGCAAGCGCCGTGACGCTCATGAACGCCGCGGGCTACGACCTGGCGACGCTCGGCAACCACGAGTTCGACTACGGCACGGAGAAGCTCAAGGCCAACCTCGCGCAGGCGAAGTTCCAGATCCTGTGCGCGGACGTTTTCAAGGACGGCGCGGCGCTTTTTGACGCCAACACCGTGATCGAGACCAAGGGCGGCCTCAAGCTCGGCTTCTTCGGCCTGGAGACGCCCGAGACGCTGACCAAGGTGAACCCCGGCCACATCCAGGGCCTCACCTTCCTGAGCAACTCCAACGGCAAGACCGAGCTCAACGACTGCGCCGCCGCGCAGGCCGCCGCGCTGAAGGCGAAGGGCGTCGATCTCGTCATCGGCCTGTGGCACCTCGGCGTGGACAACGAGTCCGCCGCCGACGGCCACCGCAGCATCGACGTGCTCGGCAAGATCGAGGGCGTCGACCTCGTCATCGACGGCCACAGCCACACCGAGATGACCGAGGAGACCGTCATCTCCACCGGCATAAAGCTGGCCAACATCGGCGTCGTCGTCATCGACAACGCGACCAAGACGATCGAGGACCGCTTCCTGGTGCCCACCGCCGACCTCGCGGAGGACGCGGACGTCGCTGCGAAGGCCGCGCAGATCAAGGCCGACGTCGACGCGAAGTTCGGCGCCGCGTTCGCCAGGAGCGAGGTGGAGCTCAACGGCGCGAAGGCCCCCAACGGCAACCGCGACGGCGAGAGCAACAACGGCGATCTGATCACCGAGGCCATGCGCTGGAGCGTCCTCAAGGAGGGCGCGCTGGAGGTCGCGGATGAGAACGTCGTGGCCATCACCAACGGCGGCGGCATCCGCGCGGCCGTCAAGGTCGGCGACGTCACCATGAAGGACATCAACACCGTCCTGCCCTTCGGCAACACCGTCGCGGTCGTCTACGTCACCGGCGCGGAGCTGCTGGAGGTACTCGAGGCGTCCACCGCCTCGCTGCCCGCCGGCGGCTATCCGCAGACCACCGGACTGCAATGGACGCTGAACACCACCAAGGTCTATGACGCCAATCCGGAGACCTACCCCGGCTCCACCTACTACGGCCCGGCCACGATCCAGCGCGTCAGCATCCAGACCGTCAACGGCAAGCCCTTTGACGAGACCGCGACCTACGCCGTCGTCACCAACAACTTCTGCACCGCCGGCGGCGACACCTACTACGCCTTCAAAGCCGCCAGCAGCCAGTTCGACACCGGAATCCCGATGGATGAGGCGGTCATGGCCTACATCGAGACCGAGCTCAACGGCGTCATCGGCAGCAAGTACGCCGCGCCGCGCGGGGACGTCACCAAGATCACGCTCGACAATACGCACATCGAGCCCACCGCGCAGGGGCTGAAGATCGACGGCGCGGAGAAGACCGCCGAGATCTACAACATCAACGATGAGAACTACTTCAAGCTGCGCGACATCGCCATGCTGCTCAATGGTACCGACGCGCAGTTCGAGGTGGTCTACGATCCGGAGACCGACGCCATCACCGTAGAGACCGGCAAGGCCTACACGCCCGTCGGCGGCGAGCTGGAGCCGCACGCCGACCGCTCCGCGTCCATCGTCGCCAGCCCGCAGACGCTGACCGTGGACGGCGCGGCGGCGCACCTCACCGCGTTCAACCTGGAGGGCAACAACTTCTTCCGTCTGCGCGACCTCGGACGCGCACTCGGCTTTGATGTGGACTGCGACGAGGCCGCGAACACCATGCTCGTCACCACCGCCGCCGCGTCGGCGAAGGCCGCCTGAACGCGCCAAACGGCGCAAACTGCCATAGCGCCGGGGGCGATCGCCCCCGGCGCTTCCGCATCAAAAAAAGTTCTTTACAAATCCGATTTTTGTGGTATACTGATGGAGCATTTGAATCACGGGGTATTAGCTCAGTTGGTAGAGCGCCAGGTTCGCAATCTGGAGGTCAGGGGTTCGAACCCCCTATGCTCCACCACGTCGTCGCAAGCTGCATATCGCTTGCGACGACTTTTTATGCTTTGCATCAAAAGTCATCTCGCGCTCATTCTGCTGCTCCTCCTTTCAAAACCGGATCCGCTGCGCTGGGCTCCGGTTTTGGGAGACGGGTGGCCGCCGCATATTTCATCGTATGTCTCTCATTCTATAAACAAAGCCTGTGAGGGAAAATGTCATCCCTCACAGGCTCTATTGACCTTTGAATTATCCGGCGTTGAACAGAGAGGACAGCGTATCTTTGTTTTCCTCAAACACCTTCAGCACATATTTGTTCCAATGCCGTGCGTCGGCGGTGCTGCTGCCGAAGACGTAATCCTCCTGACCGTAGTCCATAACATCAAAGCCCGGGATGGCTTTGCTTGCGCCGGAGGTACGGTAGTTCGCCGCTCCTGCAAGAGTCATTGTAATACCGCTTGCACTGTCATAGCTTACCCAACCTAACAAATCGGTACCAGTTGCTTCGGTTGCGGTTCCGTTAGCAGTCTGCCCAGTGGCCGCAGCCTTGCTTACCTGTACAGCCCCGTCTACATATTTGCCGTACATGGTATCCACGTACAATGCCAGCGAATCTCCGAAAATCTCGGAAGGAACATGCCCGCCGTTCCACTGCCATTCAATCTCCGCATCGGTACCGGCGTTCAGCCACGCGATCTGCAGATTGAGAGAGTTGAACATGGAGATGTCACCCTCGGAAGCGCCCATCAGGATCCTCGCCCAAGTGGGATTATTCGTGCCGTCAGCGCCGATATAGTTGATCGGATTGTACAGCTCGACGATATTGTTGCCGTAAGCGTCGCCCGCCTCGATCTCGGCGATATCGGCTTGATATGCCGCAAGCATTTCGTCAAAGGACGCATAATTGGCGGAGTCGGTTTTGCTGCTGGCAGACTGTGTGGTGCCTGAATCCGGCGTACCGACCTCTTCTGTGGAGCCGCCGTTCATATCGGGAGGCCCACCTGCATTGTCGCCGCCGGGACCGCCACTTCCCATGTCGGGAGGCCTACCCGCTGAGTCGCCGTTCATATCAGGGGGACCGCCGGTAGAATCTCCGCCGGGGCCGCCCTGCATACCACCGGAGGTGCTGCCGGTGCTGCCCTTGGCGTAGGCACCGGAGATGAACGCCTCTGTTCTGTCTGCGTCGGTCATGGCAGCGACTTCGCTGTCAGACAGCGCATTTCCGCTTGCGTCAAACCACGTCCAATCCTCCGCATAAGCGAGACGGGCAATATAATCTCCAAGACTCTGCTCAAGCTCGGACAGATACAGATCCACGTAGGAACCGTAATAGCCGTTGGTAACGCTGTGGACGCTTGCATCGTACTCGATGGTCAGCGCGACGGTATCATCGGTATCGCCGTCGCCGTTCAGGTCAAAGCCTACGTCTGCTTCCTTCACAGAGAGATTCTTATTGTTGATATATTCCATATACTCAGCGGCAAGATAGGCTGCCATCTGCTTCTGGAAATCCGTATTAAAGCTGTAGGTAGGATCAAGGTAATACTCGAAGGCAAGCGCCATATCCGCCTCCGCAAGAGAGGTGATCGCCGAATAGGCCATGCAGCCCCACATGCCGTCGGAGAGGGCGACTTCGCTGCCGTCGATGGTAACGGTGGTAGAATAGCTCCCGTCGGAGTTTTTATAAACACCCACAGCCCCCTGCGCAATTTCATAATCATAAAAATCGGGGTTGTCAGAGGTTGCCGCAAGCATGGTCGCATGGGCGCCGCCGCCGGAACCGCCGGTGGAGACGAAGTAATCCACGCTGCCGGGAAGATTGCCCAGCAGGATGTTGAACTTGACAAAGCGAACTGCATTCTTTTGATCCACAAGGCAAGATGGCGCATCGCCGGTATATGTGCCGTCAGAGAGCGCGCTCTGCTTGCCTCTGTTGCCGCAGACCACGTTGATATAACCGTCGGCAGCATACGTCGTTCCTGCAGACTGATTGGACTGAGAGGAATACCCAGCAGCGCCGGTGTTCACGATCACGGGAGCGGTAGCTGCCGTATAGACCTGACCGTTGGTGCTGGTGACCTTGGCATCATAGTCAATGACCAGATTGCCGGAGGCTGTGCCGCTGGTAACGTCCGCCGTGCCGTCAGCGTCCGTATCCACGCCATGCACGTAAGCGCCGGGAACGCAGACGGAAACGCCCTGATAATCCGGCAGTTCGGCATTCGTTACTGCCGTAACGATGGCCATCGTCCAAGCGTCCGCATTTTCGGAATACGTCCATTCGGGCTTGATGTTGGCCAGATTCAGTGCCGTTTCGATATCCGCCTTATCAGCGCTGTCGGCAGTGATGACCGTTGTCCCGGAGTTCTCGGACTGAGCAGTTCCCTCCGGGTTCCCTGAAGTATTGCTCGTATCGTTCGATGTGTTATTGCCGCAGGCGCAGAGGCTGAGAACGAGCGTCATAGCCAAAAGAAGCGCAAGCAGCTTACCTGATTTCTTCATGCAGAAAAACCTCCCGTACGGATGATGGCATCATTGTACGGGAGGATGATTGAAACTACATTGAAGAATCCTAAATATTTTTCAAGGGAAGCGAAACCGTAAATACGACTTTTCCATCTCGGCTGGCGACAGCTATGCTTCCGCCGTGCGCTTCCGAAATTGCCTTGGCAATGGCAAGCCCGAGCCCGTAATGATTGCCCTCACTGTTGCGCACTTCGTCGAGCCGATAAAACCGTTCAAACAACCGTGCCTGCTGTTCCTGTGGGATTTCCTTCCCGCTGTTCTCTACCGCAAGCACAGCATGCCGTCCGTGCTTGCGAAGGGAAAGACCGATCTCATTGCCGCCGTCAGTATGGCGGATGGCATTGTCCAGAAGGATGGATATGAGCTGAGACAGCTGCGTCCGGTTTCCCTGAAGCGTGATATCTTCTTCGATTTCGCTCCGGAGGGACATGCCGTTCTCGAAAGCCACACTTTCAAAGGGCAGTGCTTCGCCGGTAACGAGACGGGAAAAATCCAGCTCTTCCATCTGTACCTGCGCGTTTTCCGCACGCGACAGATCGAGAAGCTGCGTGACCAGATCCCCCATGCGTTCATTTTCATAGCGGATGTTATCCAGCCATTCATTGGTTCCCAGCTGCCGGGACAAGAGCTCGGCATTGGTGAAAATTACGGAAACAGGCGTTTTCAGCTCATGTCCCGCGTCGGAGACAAACTGCTTCTGCCGCTGATCGTTTTCCTCCAAAGGCTTTATAATCCTTCGGGATAAGAAAACAGCGACAAAGAACAGCACGATCAGCGCGATCCCGCCCGCAATCAGTGTGTGACGGGTAAGGGACAAAAGGCTTTCGCTGATAACCGTGTTGTCCATAAAGGCAACCAGTGTATAGCCGTCTCTGATTTCCACCCGGTACAGGAGATTCCCGTTCTTCCCGGAGCTGCCGCCTGTTGTCAGAATGTCTTCCGCAATTTCAATGAGCTCACTTTCGCTGTAGAGACCGTTTTGACCGGCGTCAACGGACAGAACTTCACCTTGTTTTGAAATTGCGGCAGAGTAGAAGGTGGAGAGCCGGAATACCGATGACTCATCCGGCGGGCCTATCCGGTCAGGATCGCGCGGGATACCGGGTTCTTCATTTGGAGGATTATCCAGAGAATACAGCGATACATAGCGCTCCAGCATCTCTGAGCTCTGCTTTCGATTCTCATAATACTCGGAAAGAACGATAGCTGTCAGTGTAACAGCAAGCAGAAGGATCAACGTACCCATGATCGAGGCGACGATCTTCTTTCTTGATTTACGAAACATTATCGCACCTCAATTCATAGCCGATCCCACGCACGGCTTTGATCTCTGTCTTTGACCCGACAAATGCGAGCTTTTTGCGGGTGAAGGACATATAGACCTCCACATTGTTGTATTCGGCGTCGTTTTCATAGCCCCAGATCTTTACGGCAAGCTGCTCTCGGCTCAGAATTTGCCCCTGATTGGCAAGCATGTACTCCATGATCCGCAGCTCCTTCTCACCCAGACGGACGCTTTGCCCGGTGCGGCTACAGGTCAGTGTTGCCGTTGCTGTGTCCAGAGACAGATCGCCGAAGCGCAGGCTTCCATCCTGAGAATGGATATTGCGGCGGCAGAGGACTCTGACACGGGCAAGCAGTTCCCGTGTCTGAAAAGGCTTTGTCAAATAGTCGTCTGCGCCGCTGTCGAGACCGGTGACTTTATCATCCAACCCGCTCTTTGCGGTCAGCAAGAGAATCGGTGTTTTGACACCTTTCCTCCGGGCGGAGCGCACGACATCAAAGCCGTTCATTTGGGGCATCATGACGTCAATAATGGCTGCATCGTAGACACCGCTTTCCAGTGCCATGAGAGCAGATGCTCCGTCCGCAAAGTGATCCACATCATATTTTTCAAGGCGCAGCAGCTCTACCAGCGCCGACGCCATGCGTTTTTCATCTTCTGCAAGAAGAAGCTTCATTCTGACACCTCCCACCTTGTGGATTAGGATAGCAAGTCAACATTGAGATAAGATTGAACCCGGTTAGGAAGATCGCGCTTTCTTGCGTCAAGCAAAGGATGTGTCCAAAGCTTTATGGGCGCCGAGCAATCGGCGCCCATTGTTTCTTCGCGAAATGAGGCAAACAATCTATGGGACAATAGAGGAAGCTTCCCTTTCACTTCAATGCAATGTTCCGGCTTTTGCGCGGTTTGACAAATCAGGCCTTACAGGCACTTTTCGGACACGACCAGCTCGCCCGCGTCGATGCGCTCGTACAAAGCGTCCTTCGTGATCGGCTTGCCGAACAGGTAGCCCTGCAGACGGTTGCAGCCGACGGCGTTGAGGAAGTCCGCCTGCACCTTGGTTTCCACGCCCTCGGTCAGGGTGAGCATGTGGATGCGGTTGGCCATCTGAATGATGCAGTCGATCAGCGTGCGCGCCTTCTCGCTGCTTTCGAGGTTGGAGAGGAAGCGCATGTCGATCTTGATGACGTCGAACTGGTAATCCTTCAGGACGTTCAGCGAGGAATAGCCGCTGCCGAAGTCGTCCAGCCACAGGGCGTAGCCCAGCGCCTTGATGCGGTCCATCGCGGTGACGAGCAGCGCAAAGTTGTCGGTCAGGGCGCTCTCGGTGACCTCGACGTGCACCAGATCCCGCGCCACGCCGTACTTCTCGCACAGCGCGTCCAGCTCCGAGACCGCGTCCATCAGCTCGAAGTCCAGCCGCGAGAAGTTCAGCGACACGGGCACGACCTTCCGCCCGGCGTCCAGCGCCTCCCGCAGGTCGCGGCAGGCGGATTCGAAGATCGAGCGGTCGAGCTTGTGGATCAGGCGGTACTCCTCCAGCACCGGGATGAACTCCGCGGGGGAGAGGCGGCCGTAGACCGGGTCGATCCAGCGGGCCAGCACCTCGCAGCCGCACAGCTCCTTGCTGTCCGACCACACGACGGGCTGGTAGAAGGGGACGATCCAGCCGTTCTTCACGGCGTTGTCGATGTTGTTGATGATGTACAGGCGCTTGTGGTAGGCCTCGCTCATCGTCTGGTCGTACTCGATGTAGATGGTCTGGAAGCGGTTTTTGATGAGGTGGGCGGCGTAGCGCGCGCGGTCGATGGATGCGCGCGGGTCCTCGCTGTTGCCGGAAAGGTGGTAGGCGCCGCAGTTGATGCCCAGCAGGATCTCATCGTCGTAGTCATGGACGAGGCGATTGAGCTTTTCCAGCTTCTCCTGCAGCCCCGCCGTCTTTGTGAGGACGACGAAGTGGTCGTCCGCCTGGCGGCCGTAGAGCGAATCGCCGAAGATGTCCGCGATGTCGCGCGCGATCGCGATGAGGAAGCGGTCGCCCGCCTCAAAGCCGCGCTGGTCGTTGAAGGCCTTGAAGTTGTGCACGTCGAGGAACAGCAGGACGTGATCGCCGAGCTCCTGCGCGCTGAGCTCCCGGATGCGTTCCTGCGCCAGCGCGGTGAAGTAGCCGTAATTGTAAAGGCCGGTGAGCACGTCCTCCTGCGCGCTCTTCTCCAGCGCCTTGGATTTGCGGGCCTCCGTCAGGCGCCCGTGGTAGATGGCGAAGCAGATCGTCGTGAGGGAGATGAAGAAGGTGACGTAGTTCACGCTGTCGCCGGAGATGATCTTCTGCGCGACGCCGTGGATGACGACCTCCGTGTCCTGGAAGGAGAGGCCGCCCTGGTAGGTCAGCAAAATGCGGTAGAAGCCGTAGAAGCTGGCGCCGAGGATCAGCACGGAGATATACGGGCGGTAGATCAGCAGGCAGCCGACGTAGAGCACCATCGTGAGGAAGCAGATGATCCCCTTGCCGCCCCAGAAGTCGCTGTAAGAGACGAAGATGCCGAAGGCGAGGCAGATCAGCGTGAAGGCGATGATCGCCACATGCTCCAGGACCACGACGTTTCGGTTGTTCCGGTATTTGCAAAGCGCGTAGGCCGTGACGGTCGCGCCGATGACGAAGAGGAAGACGTAGACCGTCACCAGCATGGCGTTCATGACGCCCGCCATGACCGGGGTGACCGCCTCGCTCGTCTTTGTGAAGGATTCCAGCGACAGCACCGCGGTATAGAGCATGCAGGCGATGCCGACGATGAGCAGCGCGGTGAAGCGGCCCTTCGTCAGCTTTTTGTCGCGCGTACGGAACAGGCAGAACAGCATCAGGGCCAGGCCGATGAGCAGGAAGAGCCAGTATTTCGAGGTGTACTTCACGACCAGCTGGAACAGGTCGCCGCCCGCCTCGAGCTTCGGGATGATCTTCGAGCGCGTCTGCCGGGCGAGCATCCAGATCTCCAGCAGCACGACGATGAAGCCCATGTAGCTGCTGGAACGGATGTTCGCGTCGTGCAGGTAGTCGGTCTCATATTTGCTCAGCGTTTCAAAGCCGAGGATGTGCGCGAGAAAGCTCAATGCCCTTTTCATGTTGCAACTTCCTTTTCCATACGTTGGCGCGCAGCGCGCATGCCCGCAATCTGCCGTGCTGATTCTATCATTTCCGCCGCGGAAGTTCAATGCCATAATATGAAAAGTAAGGGGATATGTCCAAAACCGACGATTTCCGCGCCCGCGTTTTGGGCGAGATCCCCCGCGCGCGCGGCGGGAACTGCGCATTGACTTTCGCGCGATGCTGAAATACAATGACCGTATCGATACGGCAGAGAGGACGGACGGATATGAAACGCATGATCGACGACGAGTTTTTCTGGTTCAGGCGCAACCGCATCGTGATCCCCGGCGTGGCGGGGGAGCACCGCTTCCTGCACGTCACGGACACGCACATCTCCACCTTTGACGAACAAAGCACGCCGGAGGAGCGCGAGGAGACCGAGAAAAAGGAAGCCATGTGGGAAAGCTACAAGGAACGCTTCGCGCGCGGGCTGCTGGACTTCGCCAAGGGCAACGACGAGCCCTACGGCGACGCGCAGCGCATCTCCACCGTGGCGGCCTTTGAGAAGATCCTGGCGCTGGCGCAGGAGCTGGAGCCGGAGGCGCTGCTGCTGAGCGGCGACAACTTAGAGCGCATGCACCCGGCCGGGGCGCGCTACCTGGCGCGGCGGCTGCGGGAGTACGGCAGGCCCTTCCTGTGCGTGCCGGGCAACCACGAGGACCCGGAATGTGAAGGCGTGTGGAGCCGCGGCGTGCGCACGATGGACTTCGGCGGCTTTCGCATCTGCGCCGTGGACAACGGGCAGCGCACCGTCGCCCTCGCAGACCTCGACGCGCTGCGCGCCATATGCGCCGAGGGCGTGCCGGTCATCGTGCTGTGCCATGTCCCGATCGCGACGGCGGCGTGCCGCGCGGAGATGGCAAAGCGCATCGAGTATTTCTATATCGACGAAAAGAGCGAGGACGAAAATGCCCGCGCCTTTGTCGAACTATGCGTGCAAAGCGACGCTGTGCGCGCCATTTTGTGCGGGCACGTCCACGGCTACCACGCGATGGAGTTTGCGCCCGGCAAGGCGCAGATCATCGGCTCGCAGGGCATGGCCGGGGCCATCGACCTGGTGACGGTGGCCGGCAGCGCGGAGTAAAAACCGGCGGCGCGATGTGGGCATCGCGCCCTACGGCTCGTAATGACGCGGTATGAGCGGAAGGGGGAAGGACGATGGAGCCGCGGCGCGGCGAACAAAAAAAGCCCGTGTGGCCATATGTCGCGGCGGCGCTCGGCTTTCTCGCGGGGCTGGGCTTCGACCTTTTGCCCTTCCGCCTCGGCGCGCTCGGTCTGCCCGTCGGCACGGGCGCGGCGCGCTGGGCGCTGCACGCGCTCTCGGCGGCGCTGACCGCCGCGGCGGCGTACGTCCTCGCGCGCTGCCTTTCGCGCGAGCGCGCGCTCGGGCGCGTCGGCCGGGGGCAGATGCTCGTGCTCTTCCTCGCGCTCAACGCCCTGGCGGTGCTCTATATCTGCACGTCCCGGACGGTCTACGTCTGGGACAACGCGGGCTACTGGGCGGTGGCGCGCTCCCTGTGTGCGCAGCACCTCGGGCGGGCGCAGCTGCGCGATGTGCTGGAGAGCACGGTGACGCAGGATTACAACTACCTGCTGGCCTTCCCGATCTCGCTGGTGATGCGGCTTTGCGGCGAAAGCCGCGCGGTTTTCCTGCTGTGCATCACGAACCTCTACACGCTGCCGCTGGGCTGGGGGCTGTGCGCCCTGCGGCGGGAGCGGCGCTGGGGCGGGCTGGCGCTGGCCGGCTGTCTGCCGATGGCGGCGTACATCGGGCTGGTCGGCTTCGTGGACGTCGCGGCCTGCGCCTGCGCGGTCTGGGCGGCGGTGTTCTGGCGGCGGGGCGGAAAAACGCTGTCCTCCGCCGTGCTCGCCGGGGCGATGCTGACGCTGACCTTCGTGCTGCGGCGCTATTTCTTTTTCTACGCCTGCGCCTTTGGGCTTGCGGCGGGGCTGACCTGGCTTGTGGTTGAGCGGAAGCAAGGGCGGCGGCTGCTGGCGCTGTATGGCTCCGTCGCCTGCTTCACGCTGTACGCCGCGCCGAACTTTCTTGCGGACAAGGTGGTCGGCGGCGGCTTCCGCGACCTGTACAGCGCCTACGCCCTCGGGCTGCGCTACGACGTGCTGCTGACCTGCCGCTACTTCGGCCTTGCGGCGCTTGCGGCGCTGCTTGTGCTTGCCGTGATCGCCGCCGTGCGGAAAAAGGAAGCGCGGGGCGAGCTGCTGTTCGGCGCGGCGCTCGGCGCGGCCTGCTATCTCGCCTTTGTCACGGTGCAGACGCACGGGCAGCAGCATCTTTTGATGTACGTCCCGGCGCTGGCGCTGCTTGTGTGCGCCGTGACCGCGGGGGAGAAGGCGCGCTGGGCGCCGGGCGCGGCCGCGGCGGTGCTGACGGCGTGGTGTCTCGTGCCCAAGGCGCAGCCGGCGAGCATACAGGAGATCCCGTACCCCTCCGCGCTGCCGTCGTTTACCTTTTACGGGCCGGTGCGCGAGGACGCCGACGCGCTCGTGGCGCTCGGGCGGTATGTGGACGGCCTGAGCGCGCAAAGCCAAAAGACGGCGGCGGTGCTCTCGTCGTCGATGGT
The DNA here is from genome assembly GCA_946407675.1 of uncultured Clostridia bacterium. Classification (GTDB taxonomy): domain Bacteria; phylum Bacillota; class Clostridia; order Oscillospirales; family Oscillospiraceae; genus SVKR01. The sequence goes on along the minus strand of CAMJPK010000017.1, from coordinate 10,270 downwards.
GTTCAACAGCGAGACGCTGACGAATTTGTGGGTGTCGCTGAACATCCCGGCGCCGGAGCCGTCCACGCTTATTTTGCATCAGGGCCCGGTGGACCGGGTGGACGCGATGAACTGGGGCATCTTCGACGCGGACTATCTGATCGTCGCGGACCCGGTGCAGGCGCACCTCGGCGAGGAGAACCAGCGCATGATCGCCTGCCCGGCGCATGACGTTCTGTCCGGCACGGGGCTCGGCACGGCCTACCGCGCGCTGCCGGAGACCTTCGCGCTGCGCGCCGGCGTCACGGTGCGCGTATATGAGCGCGTGCGCGCGGTGACGGACGCGGAGAAGCACGCGCTGTCGGCGGTTTTGACGGCGGCCTATCCGGACTATGCGGAACAGTATACCTATCGACCGAAGCAAGGAGAATGACGAAATGAAAAACCAGGTGCTCAAGCAGATCTTCAAGGACACGGATTACGTCCGCCGCAGCGGCACGCGCGAGGAGTGGCAGGCGGCGGAGTACCTGCGCAACCGCTGTGCCGACCTCGGCGCGAAGGCGTGGCTGGAGGCATTTCCCGTGCCGATGGGCGACGTGCACGCCGCCAGCGTGCGCGCCGACGGCAGGGAGATCCCCTGCAAGGGCTTTGCCTGCTGCGGCAGCGGCAGGGTAGAGGGCGAGTTTTACTACATGCCCGGCACCGATCCGGTCTCCATCGCCGGGGCGAGGGACAAGATCGTGCTGCTGGATACGCAGGGCGTCACGCACTGGGTGTATCAGGACCTGATGCGCGCCGGGGCGCGCGGGCTGCTGCTGCAGTACGGCAACGTCCACTACCCCAACCGCGACATCGACGAGCGCGATCTGCGCGCGGTCGTCGTCGGCGGGGAGAAGCGCGTGCTGTGCGCGATGGTGCACACCGCCGACGCGGTGAAGCTGGTCAAAAGCGCGCCGGCGCGCGTGTCCATCGAGATCGTGCAGACGGAGTATGAGGGCGTTTCCCACAACGTCGTGGCCGAGCTGCCGGGCGCGCGCGGCGAGTGGATCACCATGAGCGCGCACTACGATTCCACGGCGCTGTCCCGCGGGGCCTACGACAACATGAGCGGCTGCGTCGGGCTGCTGGGCGTCATGGAGGCGCTGCGCGACGTGCCGCGCACCTACGGGCTGCGCTTCGTCTTCTGCGGCAGCGAGGAGCGCGGGCTGCTGGGCTCGCGCGCCTACGTGGAGCAGCACGCCGAGGCGCTGACTGACACCGTGCTGAACGTCAACCTCGACATGATCGGGACGATCCTCGGCAAGTTCATCGCCGTCGTCTCCGCGGAGGAGAAGCTGGCGCACTACCTCACGTACATGGGCGCGGAGCTCGGCTTCCCGGTGCGGGCGAAGACCGGCGTTTACTCCAGCGATTCCACGCCCTTCGCGGACAAGGGCGTGCCCGCGCTGTCGCTGGCGCGCATCGCCTCGAAGGACGCGGCGCCGATCCATTGCCGCTACGACACCGCCGACGTGCTGAGCATGGAGCAGCTGCAGCGGGATATCGCGTTCATCACGGAGTTTGTCCGGCGGATGGCCTGCGCCGCGGTCTGCCCCGTCGCGCGGGAGATCCCGGAGAAGGTCAAGACCGAGCTGGACGAGTATCTGTACCGCAAGCGGAAGGCGGAGTGAGCAAGGCGGGCGGGCATGCCAAAGGCCGCTGCGCGGGGGACGGATTGCCACGGCCCCTGCGGGGCCTCGCAATGACGGGGGGTTACGTCATTCCGAGGAGGCCGAAGGCCGACGTGGGAATCCGCGTCTCCTGCGGAAAGGAAACGGATTGCCACGCCGGTGTGCGCACCGCCTCGCAATGACACCTCTTCAACGCTGCGCGGGGAAAAGAGAAAAGCGAAGCTGCCGGCTGGAAAGCCGGCAGCTTCGCTTTGTTTTTTATAAGAAACCTTATGCCATCGCGCCGCGGATGAGGGCGAGCAGGTCGTCGTATTCCTCGCAGGCCGGGATGTCCGGGTTGTCCTGCCGGATCTTCTCCGGCGCGCGGAAGAGGAAGCCCGCCTTGCTCGCGCGGATCATCGCCAGGTCGTTGAAGCTGTCGCCGCTGGCGATCGTGTCAAAGCCGCAGGATTGCAGCGCCTTCACGGTGGTCAGCTTGGTCTGCGGGCAGCGCAGGCGGTAGCCCGTGATCATGCCGGTCTCGTCCGGCAGAAGCTCGTTGCAGAAGATGGTCGGGCGGCCGAGCTTCTCCATGAGCGGCTGGGCGAACTGGGTGAAGGTGTCGCTCAAAATGAGGACCTGCGTGAACGAGCGCAGCGCGTCGAGGAACTCCTTCGCGCCGGGCATCGGGTCGATCTTCGCGATGGTGGCCTGGATCTCCTTGAGCCCGAGCCCGTGAGAGCGCAGAATGTCCATGCGGTAGTGCATGAGCTTGTCGTAATCCGGCTCGTCGCGCGTGGTGCGGCGCAGCGCCGGGATGCCGCTGGCCTCGGCAAAGGCGATCCAGATCTCGGGCACGAGGACGCCCTCTAAGTCCAAACAGGTGACGTACATAAGCGGGGAACCTCCAGTCGTTTTTTTACTGCGTTAAATTGTAACAGCGAAGCGGGGGAATGTCAAGGGGGGACAGGGGAGGAGAGACGGATTGCCACGCCGGTGTGCGCACCGGCTCGCAATGACACGCTCATAAAAACAAGAGTTTTCTCTTGCCCGGAGGCGGCGGGCGTGCTATAATGCTATACTGTAATAAAGTATACTCCGAAAGGAGCGGTGAAACATGACAAGCATCGAAACTGTGCGGAAGAGCAACCGGCGCATCCTCGCCTTCGTGATGGTGCTGCTGCTGTGCCTGACGCTGCTGCCCGGCGCGGCACTGGCGGCGAACACCAGCGCGACCACCATGTCCCTTATGGACTGGGAGGGCGAGAAGAACGTCACGGTCAAGGCCTCCTCCGGCACGTCGAAGACCGTGCGCAAGGGCATGAGCCTGTACAACGGCTACACGGTCACGACCGGGGCCGGCGGCAGGGCGTGGATCGCGCTGGACGGGTCGAAGACCATCACGCTCAACGCCTCGAGCAGCGTGGAGGTGCGCAGCAGCGGCGGCAAGATCGACGTGCTGCTCAACGCCGGGGAGCTCAACTTCAGCTCCGACGGCCCGGTGGGCGCGGGGAAGAACTACAACGTCATCACCCAGAACGCGGTCTGCGGCATCATCGGCTCCTTCGGCTGGGTCGATTCGGATGCGATCGGCCTCCTCCACGGCAAAACGAAAGTGACCTGCACCGACCCGCTGACCGGCAAAGTAGTCGTGAAGTTTATAGACACCGGAACGCTTCTGTCCTACGTCGGCGACGAAGCGCACACCAACGGCATGGATCCGGCGCTCAACAGCATCGGCTTTGAAACGCGCAGGATGAGAAACGAGGACGTCCCGGCCGCTATGGTGCAGGAGATCCTCGCCGACCCCGCGAAGCAGCTGCAGATGGCCGATGTGCCCTCGCTGGACCTGCAGGTGCTGACTGACACGCTGCCCGAGAAGCTGGCGGCGGAGGCCGCGGCGGCGGAGGCCGCGCAGGCCGGGGCGGACGCCGCGGCGGCGGCGCAGGAACTGCGGGTCGCGGCGGAAGCCGGTGCGTCGCTCACCGTCCCCGAGGGCGGCGACGCGACCGTCGGCGGCGGCGCGGCTGTCGGCGACGCGGTCGGAACGGAGGCGGGAGGCAAGGTCCTCGACCTCTGGGACGCTGCGGGCCATGACATCGCCGGTACCGGGGAGACCGACGTTAACGCCGGCGCGACGACCACAGACGACAGCGGCGCGACGACCGGCGGCTCCGGCGGCGACAGCGGCTCCGGCGGCGGCACGACGCCGGACGGGGAGAAGCACGGCTATCTGAGCGTCATCATTCCGACGGGCGTCGGCCAGTCGGTCGACGTGGCATTGAAGCGGGGCGCGACCGTGATCTCGCAATACGTGGAAGGCAGCGAATCCGCGACCTACACGGTACTGTCGGGCGAGACGCTGACGCTCGCGCTCGGCACGCTGCCCGACGGCTGGGAGTGGACCGTATCCGCCGCCATGTGGATCACGGGCGGCCCGGAGGAAGGGATCACGGCGGCGGTGGAGGGCACGGGCAATACCCGCACGATCACCGTCCCGACGATCGGCGACAGCGACGTGCTGGAGAGCTTCATCGTGAGCGCCGTCGCGGAGCAGAGCACGCAGACGCAGATCTATGACATTACAATCGATTCCTCGGTCGCGCACGGCACGGTGACCGCGACGATGGACGGCGAACACCCGGTGACGGGCGCCGAGGCGGGCAAGAGCGTGATCCTCGGCTTCACGCCCGACGAGGGCTACGAGTGCATCGCGGTGAGCGTCGTCCCCGACGGCGGCGGCGAGGTCGAGACCTCGGCGATCAGCGATAACGGCTGCACCTTTACGATGCCGGCCAAGCCGGTCACGGTCTACGCGAACTTCACGCCGCGCACCTACAACGTCACGCTGCACACCGAGGGCGGCACGATCAACACGGGCAACGTCACGAGCTACACCTACAACGTCGATGCGCTTTTGCCGACGGACGTGACGCGCGACGGCTTCCGCTTCGACGGCTGGTACGACGCCGCCAGCGGCGGGACGACCAGTATCGGCATCATCGCCGCCGGGGCTTCCGGGGCGCAGGAATACTGGGCCTACTGGACGCAGCTTTACGGCGTCACGGTCACGCAGCCGCAAAACGGCACGCTGAGCGCCGATAAGACGACCGCCGCGGCGGGCGAGACCGTCACGCTGACGGTGACGCCGGCGACGGATTATGTGCTCGACACGCTGACGGTGACGGCTGCGGACAGCAGCACGGTCACGGTGAGCGGCAACAACACCTTCACGATGCCCGCGCAGGCCGTCACGGTCGCGGCGACGTTCAAGGCGGCGACCTACACCGTCACGCTGAATCCCAATGAGGGCACGATCAACGCCGGAAACGTCACGGGCTACACCTACGGCACCGGGGCGACGCTGCCGACCGACGTGACGCGCGAGGGCTTCCGTTTCGACGGCTGGTACGACGCCGCCAGCGGCGGCAGCCGCGTGACCGCCATCGGCACGGCCGAGACCGGCGCGAAGGAATACTGGGCGCACTGGACGCAGCTCTACACCGTCACGGTCACGCAGCCGCAAAACGGCACGGTGACGGCGGACAAGGCCACCGCTGCCGCGGGCGAGACCGTCACGCTGACGGTGACGCCGGCGACGGGCTATGAGCTCGATGCGCTGACGGCGACATACGGAAACGACCTCACGGTCGAGCCGACGCAGGACAGCGACGACGATACGAAGTGGAGCTTCGCAATGCCCGCGGGCGACGCGACCGTCTCCGCGGCGTTTGCGCCGGCGGTCTATCCCGTCAAGCTGAATGAAAACGGCGGCACGTTCGGCCAGAGCCACGTGCAGAACTACACCTACGGCGTCGGCGCGACGCTGCCCGACGACTTAACGCGCGAGGGCTTCCGTTTCGACGGCTGGTACGACGCCGCCAGCGGCGGCAGCCGCGTGACCGCCATCGGCACGGCCGAGACCGGCGCGAAGGAATACTGGGCGCACTGGACGCAGCTCTACACCGTCACGGTCGACGCTACGATCACCGGCGGTACGGTGACGGCGGACAGGGAGATCGCCGCCGCCGGCGAGACCGTCACGCTCACGGTCTCGCCGAGCGAGGGCTGGGAGGTCTCGTCCGCGCAGCACGCCGTCCGTGCGCAGTACTTCAACACGCAGGCCAATGAAAACGCCTCCGTCGACGCGACGCAGGCGCAGGGCAACGCGGCGACGTGGACCTTCACGATGCCCGAGGGCGACGCGACCGTCTACGCGGCGTTCGTCAAGACGACGTATGCGATCAGCGGACTGGACGACGTCGCCAACGGCACCATCGAATGGTCCGTGAACGGCTTGACGCACGAGCCGAATGCCACGCCGCAGGCGCAGGTGGGCGACACCGTCACGCTGACGCTGCGCGGCAGAGCGGACGATCCGCCCGCGCCGCCTTCCGCGCCGCCGCAGTACATCGACGCGGGCCTGGAGGTGCAGTGCGAGGACGAAACGCCGGTCACGGCGACGCTGTCGGGCACGCGGACGACCTATGAATATACCTATGAGTACGGCACGACCGACCCCGTTGAGTTGACGGGGACCGGCTATGCGGCGACCTATACCTTCGTGATGCCGGCGGGCAACGTCATGGTGTCGGCGCAGTTCGCCACGGTCTGCGAGCTGACCTTTGACCCCGGCGACGGCAACGGCACGGGGTATGGAGACGTGGCCGCGGCGGGCGCAGGTTATATCCTGCCCGCGTGCACGTTCACGCCGCCGGAGGACGGGATGGCCTTCGCCGGATGGAGCGACGGCTACTCCGACAAATTCTACGCCGCGGGAAGCACTTACACGATCGACGCCAACGTCGCTTCCGTGGTCTTTACAGCGATGTGGGGCATCAGCGAAGATCTGCATGGCAGCGTCGATGTGAGCGAGCTGGTGAAGCAGTCGGATTACGCGGGTATGACCGTTGCGGTCACCAACGATGACATGGCGTATACCGACCTGTCAACGGAGGGATACCTCCTCTTCGGCGTCGGGCTGGGCGACATGCTCCAGATCGAGCTGCGGGATGCAAACGGCAACGGCATCGCCGGGCTGAACGTGACCGCGACGGTCTACTGCGATCCCAGCTTCAGCGCCGACTGGTCGAGCTACATCACGTCGACGTCGGAAGATGGCGTGTTCGTCATGTCGCTGCCGGAAGTGGTGGAGGGCACCGACAACCCGCTTTCGAGTCTGATCCTGACCTTCACGGCCGGCTGACGCGGCGCGGGCAAATCCAACGTACTTGCCTCGCCCCTTGGGGTAGCGAAGCGGCCCCGCGGGAGTGAATGACATGCCGGGGGCATATAAAAGCCGCGGGGTGACCGAGCCACAGCGAGACAGGTGCCCCGAAGGGGCGGAGAGGGGAAAACGCCGCGGTGCGCGCGGACACCCTCTCATTCACGGCGCGACGCGCCGTGACAGCTCCCCCTCAAGGGGGAGCCAAGGCCGCAGCGGCGGCAAGGAAATCACAAGGAGGAACGCTCCATGAAAAAGCTCATCTCTCTTACGCTGTGCGCCCTTTTGGCGCTGGCGCTGTGCGTCCCCGCGGCGGCGGCCTATACCGACGTCGCGGACGACGCGTGGTACGCCGCGGCGGTGGACTACTGCACCGCGCAGGGGCTTATGAACGGCCCCGGCGACGGGCGCTTTGACCCGGAGGGCCCGGTGACGCGCGCCGCGCTGGTGACGACGCTGTGGCGCATGGCGGGCAAGCCCGCCGTCGGCGCGCGCAGCGGCTTTTCCGACGTGCCCGAGGGCGTCTGGTTTGACGCGGCGGTGCGCTGGGCCGTGCGCGTCGGCGTCACGGACGGCATGGGCGACGGCACCTTCGCCCCGGACGGGCCGGTGTCGCGCGCGCAGCTCGTGACCTTCTTCCACCGCTTTGCCCTGCTGCCCGCGGCAGAGGGCGCGGACTTTGCCGACCAGTCCGAGATCCCCGACTGGGCGCGCAGCGCCGCCAAGTGGGCGCGCGGCGCCGGGCTGGTCAAGGGCCGCGGCGCGGACGCCTTCGTGCCGGCGGACAACGCCAAGCGCTGCGAGCTGGCGCAGGTGCTGATGCAGTATAAGGAGAACGTCGGCACGGTGCCGCCCCTCGGCGACGAGGCCGACGAGAATATGCAGCCCTGCGGCGCCGCCTACGACGCCGACGGCGCGCTGTACGTGACCGACATCTACAACAAGGCGATCTGGCGCGTCACGGCCGAGGGCAGCACGCGCGTCGCGGGCGCGGTCAGCGTCGGGGACATCCACGGCGAGCCCATCGGCGGCTACCTCGACGGCAGCGCGACGACGGCGCTTTTCGCCTCCCCGTGGGGCATCGCGCCCTTCGTCGGCGGCTGGGCGATCTCCGATCCGGACAACAACGCCGTCCGCCTGCTGCGCGGCGGCAGAGTGGTCACGCTCAACGGCATCGAGTTCAACGCGCCGCACGGCCTGGCCGCGGGCGAGGACGGCGTTTTGTACGTCGCCAACACCGGCGCGGGCACGGTCCTGCGCGTGACGCCGAACGGCGCGTCGACGGTCGTCGCGGAGGGGCTTGAGGGCCCGACCGGCCTTGCCTGGGCCGACGGCACGCTGTACATCGCGGAGACGGACGGCGAGCGCATCCTCATGCTGCGCGACGGCGCGGTGAGCGTGCTGGCCGGCTCCGGCGCGCAGGGCGACGCCGACGGCGCGGCGGCGGAGGCGAGCTTTGCCGCCCCGCAGGGGCTCGCGGTCGGCGCGGACGGCGCGGTGTATGTCGCGGACACGGCCAACGCCGCCGTGCGCTGCATCCGCGCGGGCACGGTGACGACGGTCGAGAAGGCGCAGCGCGATATGGCCGGCGAGGACGGCCTGCTTGCGCCGGTGGGGCTGGCGCTGCGCGGCAACGTGCTGACGGTCTGCGACCGCTTTGCGCGCAAGCTCATTGAGGTGAAGCTCGGCTAATCGTGCGCGGGCGCGCGGGGGGACGGATTGCCACGGCCGCTCGCGCGGCCTCGCAATGACGGGGGATTTCCGTCATTCCGAGGAGCGAAGCGACGTGGGAATCCGCGCCTGTGCGCGCGGGGGGACGGATTGCCGCGGCCGCTTGCGCGGCCTCGCAATGACGGCGTTTCCAGAATCAAATACAAAAACTCCCGCGGAGCTGTTCTCCGCGGGAGTTTGCGCGTTTTTCTATATTTCCTATAAAGGCGTGCGCCTAGCTTTTCAGCTTCGCCCGGTAGGTGCGCACCTCGCTGACCTGCCGGTCTGCGGCCTTGTAGAGCTGGCGCGCGCTGCCGCCCTTGACCACCCACATGACCGTCGTGACCGCCCAGGCGATGAACAGCGCCCCGCCGACGACCGCGATCGGGATGTTGATGCGCAGATCGAGGTTTTCCAGCTTCATCAAAATCGGCACAAGGCCGATGGCGAAGAGCGCCAGCGTCAAAATGCCCATGAGCGGCGTGCAGAAGCTGTGGTAAAAGCGCAGCGCGCCGGGCAGGTTTTTGATCTTTGTCTTGGTGTCCTCCAGGGCGGCCTTCGCGCCGGCGATCTTCGGCTGGAAGAAGCCGTTGTACGCCGCGACGAACTGCTCGCGCGTGTCCTTGATCTCCTTGAGCAGCGACTTCGAGACCGGGTAGGTGCCGTAGTCCTCCACGGTGCGGCCCTTCTCCTCGTGCGTCCCGGCCAGGAACTTCAGCCGCCGCGTGTCGAGGTACTCGCAGTAGCCGATGCCGCGCTCCAGAAAGTCGAGGCAGGTGGCCTCCTCCGCGTGGTTCATGGCCGCGTAGCGCCCGCGCAGCTCCAGCACCAGCGCGTGCAGGTCGTTGGCGTAGGCGGCGCACTCGTCGCTGGAGTGGAACACCATGCTGTCGAGCGGCTGGGGCTGGTGGAGGATCAGGTAGTCGAGATGCTCCGCGTTCGTCAGCGGCGGGCCGGCGTAGACCGCCACGGGCGCTTCGACCGCGGGTTCGGGTTCCGGCGCGGGTTCCGGTGCGTCGGGCTGCGGCACGATGTGGGCATCGTGCCCTACGGAGTCGGATGTGTCGGCTATGTCGTCGGACGCGGGCGCGTCGGGCTCCGTCCAAAGCTCGGCGTCCGCCGTCAGGATCTTCGTGCCGCACTCGGTACAAAAGCCGAAATCCTTTTCGTCGTTCAGCTCGGTCGCGCTGCCGCACGCCGGGCATTTTACCATATAGATCGCCATGAAGCTTACCCCCTCATGTGGTTCTTTCTAACAAACCAGTATAACGGGTTTTGACACGCTTTGCAAGTGCAAGCCGCTCTTGTCTTTTTCGGAGTTTTCCTGTAAAATGTCCCTATCAGATTTTTCCCACGGAGGTGCGAGGTGGACGCGACGAGAGAGCTACTGGAACGGGTGCGCGACGGCGCAATCAGCGTGGAGGACGCCTGCGCGGCGCTGGGCGCGGGCACGCTCGGCTACGCAAGGCCCGACCTGCTGCGCGCAAAGCGGACCGGCGCGGGCGAGGTCATTTACGGCGCGGGCAAGACCGCGGAGCAGATCGCCGGGATCGTCGGCGCGCTGCGCGACGGCGGGCAGGCGCGCGTGCTCATCACGCGGCTCGACGAAGGCAAGGCAGCCGCGGTGGAGCAGTGCGGCGTTTCGCTGGACTACCGGCCCGACGCGCGCCTCGGCATCGTCGGCGGGCTGCCGGAGCCGGACGGGCGC
>CAMJPK010000016.1 GCA_946407675.1 uncultured Clostridia bacterium | reverse complement strand
CTTGTTGAACTTATCCACGCGGCCGCTGGTGTCGACCAGCTTCTGCTTGCCGGTGAAGAAGGGGTGGCACTTGGAGCAGATTTCAACGGTGATGTTCTGCTTGGTGCTGCCGGTTTCGATCACGTTGCCGCAGGCGCAGCGGATGGTGGTGGGCTTGTAATCGGGATGGATGCCGTCTTTCATTTGAATAACTCCTCAATCAAAGCTGTCTTGAGTGCGCCGCACACGGCGCCGTTACAAGACGCACCGTGTATTATAACAGAGCGTCTCCCGAAATGCAAGCACTATTTCTTGTGTTTTCCGGGGGATTCGATCCGGAAATACGGCGCGCCGGGCCGCCGCGCCCTACGATAGCGGTATCTCATACTGCGTGCCCGTGTGCAGGAACCAGAGGACGCACTGCCCGACCGGGCGGGAGAAGATGCGCTGCAGCGCCCCGGCATAAGCCAGAAGCTGCCCGCGGTAATGCGCGGCGCGCGCAGGCACGTCGGCGCGCGTCACGCGGTCGGTCTTGTAGTCCAAGACGGTGATGCTGCCGTCGGGTTCGAGGAAGCAGCAGTCCACCACGCCTTGCAGCACAAGCTCGTCGTCCGGCGGCGCGTCGGGGAAAAACTGCGCGGCACGGCACAGCAGCTGGAAGCGAAACTCCCTGCGCAGCGTTTGCGCCTGGCGCATCCGCCGTCCCAGCGGCGAAGCGAACAGCCGCTCCACCGCCTTCAGATCGAGCGCGGCGCGCTCGGCAGCGTCCATGCGCCCCTCCGCCAGCAGGCGGTCGGCCTCCGCCTCCAGCGCCGCAAGCGAGCCGGCGCGGGCAAAGTCCACATATTGCAGGAAGGTGTGCGTCGCGGTGCCGCGCTGTGCCGCGGTCAGCGCCTGCTTCTGGCCCGGCAGCGCGCGGCGGAAGGTCGGCGCCGGGTATTCCGCCGCGATCGGCGCGGCGTCGGCGTCGGCGTCCTGCGACAGCGGCTGCTTCAGCTCCGTCGCCGTGAGCTTCGAGGGCAGCGCCTCCGCGCCGGCCCAGGGATAGACGAAGTCCAGCTTCGCCCGCAGCGTTTTGCGCGCACTTTCCATCGCAGCCGCGGCCGCGGGCGCATGGAGGTCCTCCGTCTGCGCGCTGCACGTGATCTCGGCGCCGGTGTGGACGCTGATCGGAAGGATCTCCGGCTTTGCCAGCGCAGCCGCGGCGATCCACGGCACGAAGGAGCTGGCAGCGCGCAGCTTTTCCGCCGGCATCGGCCAGCGCGCCGTCAAACGCAGCGCATCCAGCGCAACCGCGGCGTTTTTGCGCACGCCGCTCATGATCAGCTTCTCCCGCGCGCGCGTCATGCCGACGTACAGCACGCGCATTTCCTCGCTGAGCATCTCGTCGTTTAAGCGCTGCGCGATGGCGCGGCGCGCCAGCGTCGGGTATTCGATCCCCTGCGCGGTATCCACACGCTTCGGCCCGAGGCCGAGCGCGCTGTGCAGCAGCACGCACTCGCGCGCATCGTTCTGATTGAAGCGGTGTGCCAGGTCGCAGAGGAAGACGAAGGGGAACTCCAGCCCCTTGCTCTTGTGGATGCTGAGGATGCGCACGGCCTGTCCGCTGCCGCCGCTGTCGGGCTCCTCCCCGCGCTCGGCCATACGGCGCAGCCACTGTACAAAGCGGTAGACGCCGCGGTAGCCGCTTTCGCTGAAAACGCGGGCGTATTCGAACAGGTGCATCAGGTTGCGGCGGCGCGCATCGCCGTCGCGCATCGCGGCGCAGATGGCCAGCAGCCCCGTCTCGGTGCACAGCCGCCAGACCAGCGCGCCGAGCTCCGTCTCGGACGCGGCGGCGCGCCAATCGTCCAGCCGTCGCAGGAAGGCGGCGGCCTTTTCGTCGCCCGCGGCGGCAGCGGCGCACAGCGCGCCGTAATAGTCGCTGGCGCGGTCCGCGGTGCGGATGGCGCTGAGCTCGTCGCCGGTGAAATGGAAGGCCGGCGAGCGCAGGACGGAGATCAGCGGAACGTCGGCGTGCGGGTTGTCGATGACGGCCAGCAGATCGACGGTGACCGCCACCTCTAAGCTTGTGAAAAAGCCGCCGCCCAGCCCGCTCTCCACCGGGATGCCCGCCTCGGCCAGCACGCGGTGGAAGGTGCGCCCCTTCCCGCCCGGAGCGCGCATCAGCAGCGCGAAATCGCCCCAGTCGCACGGGCGCTGTGCGCCGTCCTCCGTGACGGGCGTCCCGGCGCGCTTCATGGCGAGGATGCGCTGCGCGACGAAGCGCGCCTCCAGCTCGTCGGATGCCGGGCTGTCCTCGTCGCCGCCGTCGCCCGGGTCGATCAGGTGCAGCTCCGCCGGGCTGTCCAGCGCGGGGTCGTAGTCCGGCGCGCCAAAACGCAGTGCGGCCGCGTCATCATAGTCCAGCTCGCCGAGCGCGCGGGACATGATCCCGCCGAAGACAAGGTTGGTCGCGTCCAGCACGCCGCGGCGCGAGCGGAAATTCTCCTGCAGCATGATGCGCCGCGGCGCACCGTCGCCCTGATCGTCTAGGTCCGGCCATGCCTGATACTTTTCAAGGAACAGCCCGGGGTCTGCCAGCCGGAAGCGGTAAATGGACTGCTTCACGTCGCCCACCAGAAACAGATTGTCCCCGTTCCGGGAGACCGCGCGGAAAATGCGCTCCTGCACGGCGTTGACGTCCTGATACTCGTCCACCATGATCTCCTGATAGCGGCGGCTGATCTCCAAGGCAACATCCGTCGGCGCGCCGGTGGCGCGGTCGGTCAACAGCCGCGCCGCCAGATGCTCCAGGTCGGAATAGTCCAGCACGCCGCGGCGGGTCTTCTCCGCGGCATAGGCCCGGTCGAAGTCCTCGGTGAGCGCCAGAAGCGCGTCCATCGCGGGCGCAACGGCGCGCAGATCCTCCAAAAGCGCCGCCGAGGGGGCGGAGAAGGTCTCCGCAAAGGAGGCCGCGGCCTTTTTACAGCCGTTCCAAACGGCCTTCAACCGCTCCTGCTGTGGCTTATCGTCATAGCCGCGAAGGGCGCCGAGCCCCATGAAGCGGATCTGGGAAAACGCGCAGGCGCGGTCCCAGCTCTCTGCGGCGGCGCGGCAGAAGTCGCGCAGTTGTGCCGCCGCGTCGTCAAAGGCGCCGCCGTAGGCCTTTTGGAGCTTCGCGTCCGCGCCGGCGATCGACGCGCAGGCGGCGTCCATCTCCGCCGACCAGAAGCGCGCCGCGCGCTGCGCCGCGGCGAGCAGATAGGCCCCCCACACGGTCGTTCCCGCGTCGGTCACGTCCTCCAGCGCAAAGGCCGCGCGCTGCGCCGCCGTCCAGTCCTCCGGGAAGGGCTGGCTCTGGAGCTTGTCATAGAGCGCCAAAAGCGTTGCGACCAGGCGGCTGTCGTCCCGCCCCGCGCCGACGCTGTCCACCAGCAGACGGAAGCCGTCGTCGGCGTCGATGCGTTCATACCGGCGGTCGAGCAGCCGGGAGGCGATCGACTGCTTCATCTGCTCCGCGCGGTCCTCGTCGAGCACGGAGAAGGCCGGCGAGATGCCGAGGAGCTGGCTGTATTCGCGGATCAGGCCGGTGCAGAAGCTGTGGATTGTGCCGATGGGCGCGCGGCAGCAAAGCGACTGCTGGCGCCGGATGCGCGCATCCCCCGGCCGCTGCGCTGCAAGCGCGGAGAGCGCGGCCATGATGCGGCTGCGCAGCTCGGCCGCCGCTGCGCGGGTAAAGGTGATGACAAGGAAGCGGTCAACGTCGACCGGCGCGACGCTATCGGCGACATAGCGCACGAGCCGCTCGGTCAGCACGCGCGTTTTTCCGCTGCCGGCAGCGGCGGAAACGAGCAGCGTGCCGCCGCGGTATTCGACGGCGCGGCGTTGGTTTTCGGTGAACTGGACGCTCATTTCTTCTCCGCCTCCTTTTCCGCGCGCATCAGCGCCCATGCCTCCTGCGGGCGCAGGCGCGTGACATAGCGTATGGGATCGTTTTCGTCGTCAAAATGGCAGGCCCCGGCATAATCGCAGTAGCGGCAGGCCGTGTCGGTCTGGCTGCGGTACCAGGGATCGGCGATCAAGGAGCCGGCGCGCAGTTCCTTTGCCATGGCCTTCAGCGTTTCGTCGATGTGGCGGGAGAGCACGCCGAGCTGCTCGGCGCTGGCCAGCGCGTCGCCGCTGTATTCCCCGCCCCGGAACGTCACCGGGAGATACTGCGGCGTGCCGTGCTCCATGGCCTGCAGAATCTCCGCATCGTTCAGCAGCAGACCGCTGCGGCGCGTTGCCTTTGCCTTTTCCGCGAGGATCTCCTCCGGCGAAAGCGCGGCGGAGGACGACAACAGCACGCTGCGCGCCGGGACGTAGAGCACGCCGGCGGGCACGATCTCCTGCCCGTAGCGCGCTTCGCCGCTGCGCTGCAGCGCAAAGAGATACAGCAGCATCTGCATGCCGAGCCCATACCACACATCGGACAGGGAGAAGGCCTTTTTCCCGGTCTTGTAATCCACGACGCGCAGGTAGAGCTTCCCGTCGTGCACCCAGCCGTCCACGCGGTCGGCCACGCCCGTCAGCGTGAGCGAGGCCTCGCCCTCTCCGATGCGGATCGGCGGGAACGCCGTCCGGTCGCCGAAGTCCAGCTCAAAGTCGAGCGGGACGAAGTCGCTGCGCCGCAGTTCCGCCGCCATGTCCCCCACCACGGCCCGGACCGATTTGATGAGGCGGCGGAACAGGTAGGTGAAGCGCGGGGACTTCTCCCGGAAATCATTCAGGGTTTCGTGGATGTACTGCTTGACATATTTGTCGCACAGCGCATCCACCTGCGTTTCGTCCGCCTTGGCAAAGCCGCCCGCCGTGGTGACGTCGCGCGCGACGTTCTCCAGCACGAAGTGGAGAAACGTGCCCATCTCCGGCGGGTTGAACTCCGCGCTCTGGCGGGGCTTGGCATTCAGCCCGTACTGGAGAAAGTAGGCAAAGCGGCAGCTGGAAAGCTTTTCGATGTGGGAGGCGGAGAGGTGCAGCGTATCGCCGTAGAGCGCGCGCACCGCGCTGCGGGAAAGCCGGCCCCGTGTCAGGTGCGCCGCTTCCGCCAGCTTGTCCAGCTCCGCCGTTCGGCCTTGGGCTTGGCAGTATTCCAGCGCCGCGTCGCGCAGCGGCGTCCGGTCGCCGCCGATGGCCGCCGCCGCCAGCTCGAAGGCCGGCGTGGGCGCGCTTGCGCGGCTCTCATCCGCCGACGGGCGCTCCGGGCGCAGGCCGAAGATCGCCATGACGCGGTTCACGACAAAGGCGGGCATTGCCCGCGCCCCCTCCCGGCCGGCGGCGCACCATGAGAGCGTCAGCGTGTCGGAGGGCAGGGTCAGGCAGTTGTAGAGCAGGGCAAATTCGCGGTCCAGCCGCTCCCCCGCCATTCCGCCGAGGGGCAAACGCGCGCTTTGCAGCGTCTCGCGGTCGTCGTCGGAGAAGATGCCGCCGTCGTCGCTCACGCGGGGCAGCGTGTCGCTGTCGCAGCCGAGCACGATCAGATGGCGGATGTGGCGGCGGCGCATGCGGTCCATGCCGCCGGCGGAGACGCGGTCGAGCGTCAGCGGGATGCTGCCGACGTCATAGGCCGTGAGCATTTGGCAAAAGAGCGCGCCGAAGGTCTCCATATCCATCGGCGTATCGCCGAGGATGGCCGCCGCCTGCTCCAGCGCGCCCGCGACCAGCTCCCAGAGCTGCGCGGACTCCGCCGCCGCCTGCGGCATGCCGCGCTCGCGCAGGCGCGCTGCGTGTGCGTCGAGCTGCGCGGGGAGGCGCAGCGCGTCAAAGAACGCGCCGAGCGCCGCCGCCTGCTGCGCGGCGGTCTGTGCCTGTGCGCCGGACGCGGATAGCGCCAGCAGCGGCGCGGCCGCCCGGCGGCGCAGCGCGTTGACGTGCGCCAGACGCGCGCGGGCGTTGTCGTCATACTTCCCGGAAAAGCCGTCCGGGTGCAGCGACCAGTCCTCCGGCTTTGTCCATGCGCTGCCGTGCAGCGACCACAGGAAGGCATAGTTCTCCAGCTCGTCGCACTCCGCGCGCTCCAGCCCCGCCAGTCCGGTCTTGAGATAGCTGAAAACGTCATCGTAGTCCCAGCCGCCGGTCACGACATCGTAGGCCGCGCCGATCAGCGCGATCAGCGGCTTTTCGCTGAGGTCGCTTTTCCGCGCCGAATAGAGCGGAATCCCATAGTAAGGGAAGATGCTCTCCAGCGCGGCGCGGTAGACATCATAGTCGCGGGCGGCGATCGCAATGTCCCGCCAGCGGCAGCCCGTCTCGCGCACGAGCGCGAGGCAGCGCGCCGCCGCCGCTTCACATTCCTCCGTGATGTCCGGCGTACAGACAACGTGCACGCGGCCGCGCGCGTCGTATTCCCGCGTGGTAAAGGCGGACAGCTCGCGCTCCAGCACGTCCATCGGATCGTCCCCCGCCGCGGCGGCCTTTGTCTGCGTGCGCGTGCGCGTCGCGCAGCCCAAGTCGTCGGCGCAGCGCAGCAGCGCGAGCGCAGCGCGGCGGCTCGGCTCGAAGACCGCGCGGCCTTCCTCCAGCCCCTCCGCCGTCAGGCAGACCGTCACCTCGGCGCCGCAGCGCAGGAGCGTTTCGATCACCTGCATCTCCTGTGCTGTGAAATCCGTAAACCCGTCGATATAATACCGGCACGCCGCGTAGCGGCTTTCCGGCAGGCGGGCGGCGAGCGATTCGAGCCGGCGCAGCGGGTCCAGTCCGCTGCGCGCGGCGATCGCTTCGTAAGCGCCGTAGATCAGCGACAGATCGGCCAGCTTGTCCCGCAGGGCGGCGGCCTCCTCCAAGTGAGCGTCACCGCCGTGGCCGGCGGCGTAATCGGCCAGGAGCTCCGGGCTGATGCGGCAGGCGCCGCACTCGTCGATGGCGCGCAAAAGCTGCCGCTGCAGCGGCGGGAGCCGCCGCGCCGCGGAGAATACGCGCAGATGCGCGCCGACCGCATCCACCGCGCGGGTGAGGCAAAGCAGCCGCCCGCCGGGATCGAGCGCCGGAACGCGCCGAGCGCCCGTTTCCGCCTCCACGCGCGCCCACAGCCGCGTGAACGACAGCACCTCCGCGCCGAGGCACAGCCCGTCTCCGCAGACGCGCAAAAGCTCCGTCTCCGCCTCGTGGCTGTATTGCTCCGGCACGAGCAGCACGCTTCCGCCTTCGTTCAGGCGGCTGCGGATCTCCTCCATAACGGCGGTGGTCTTGCCGGTTTTCGCCCGGCCGAGGATCAGCTTCAGCACGGCGCTCCCTCCCTTTTTCCTGTTGCATTGACAGCATAACACTCCCTCTGTCCGTTTTTTAGGACAGAGGGAGTGTTTTTGTTCAGTCAGATTCGGTTTCCCCGTCCTCCGGCGCCTTGCGCTCCACAAGGACGCGCTCGACGCGCAGGCCGTCCGTCTTCAGGACCGTGACCGAGAGATCCTCCCAGTCGAAGTGGTCCCCGGCAGCGGGGAAGCTGCCGAAACGCTCGATCGTCCAGCCGCCGACGGTGGCGCTTTCGCTGTCAAAGGCATCTTCACTGACGCCCAGCAGCTCGGTGAAGTCGCCGATGCTCATGTCGCCGTCCATCTCCCAGACGCCGTCGGCGCGCTCGATGACCTCCTCCTCCACCTCGTCGGTCTCGTCCCAGATCTCACCGACGATCTGCTCCAGCACGTCCTCCATCGTGACGATGCCGCACACGCCGCCGTATTCGTCGGTGACGACGGCCAGATGCTGCTTCGCCTTGCGCAGCGCCTGCAGCACATCGGGCAGCTTTGTGGTCTTGTAGACGTAGCAGGGCGGCATCAGCATGCTGCGCAGGCTCGGGCGGCGCTTGCCGACCATCGCGCGGAAGAAGCGGTTGAGAAACAGCACGCCGACAATGTTGTCGATGCTGCCCTCGTAGACCGGGATGCGGGAATAGTTGGACGCGCAGGCGACGTCATAGACCTCCTCCCAGCCGTCCTTGATGTCCACCGCGACGATGTCCACGCGCGCGGTCATGACCTCGCTGACGCTGATCTCGTCAAAGTCCAGCGCGGCTTGCAGCAGCTCGCTGCGATCCTCGTCGAGCACGTCCTCATCCTCGGCGGTCTCGATGATGCTTTGCAACTCCTCCACCGCAGCGTCGCCCTCGTCGTCCGTCTCCTCGCCGCGCATCGGCCCGGTGATGAGGTGGACCAGGGAAACGACCAGCAGCGTCAGGGGCTTCAATACCACGCTCAGCGCGCGCACCGCGGGCGCGACGGCCAGCGACATGCGGTTGGCGTTTTTCTTCGCGACGATCTTCGGGACGGTTTCGCCGAAGATGATGACCGCCACGGTGACGATCACCGTCGAAAGCCATGCGTAGGTTTCGCCGAAGGCGACGATGGCGATGACGCTGCCCAGCGAGCTGAGCGCGATGTTGACGAAGTTGTTGCCGATCAGGATCGCGCTCAGCGCG
The DNA here is from genome assembly GCA_946407675.1 of uncultured Clostridia bacterium. GTDB lineage: Bacteria > Bacillota > Clostridia > Oscillospirales > Oscillospiraceae > SVKR01. The sequence goes on along the minus strand of CAMJPK010000016.1, from coordinate 16,604 downwards.
TCGTCAAATCGGTCGAGGGTCTTTACCGCCAGCGCGGCGGCGCGGCTGCCGTCGTCCGCGAGGTTCTCCAGACGGATGCGGTTGGCCGAGCTCATGGCCATCTCCGCGCCGGAGAAGAACGCGGAGAGAAGGATGCACGCAACGGCGGCGATGATGTAGAACGTCACTGTGCGTCACCCCCTTCGGCTGCTTCCTCGGGGAATCGCTCGATGCGCAGCTTCCGGACGCGGCGGTGCTCCACATCCTGCACCGTGACGCGCAGACCGTTGTAGGTGAAGCTGTCGCCGGCCTCGGGGAGACGGTCGAACTGCTCATAGGTCCACTCGCCCAGCAGCTTGTGTGCAAAATCGAACTCGTCCGGGTCCTCGTAGTCCATGAACTGGAACGCGTCCTCGATGTCGACCTCGGCGTCGAAGGTAAAGCTGCCGTCGTCATTGCGCTTGCACGTCTCGACGACGACGTCCTCCTCGTCCCAGATCTCGCCGACGAGCTCCTCGAGGATGTCCTCGACGGTGACGATGCCCAGCGTGCCGCCGTAGTTGTCGGTCACGACGGCCATGTTCAGCTTTTTGCCGGACATGACGGGCAGGAGCTCGGCGATCTTCATGGATTGATGGATGAAGTACGGCTCGTCCAGCAGCGCCCGCAGGGAGATGTGCGCCCGGTCGGACAGCCACGCTTTCATGTACTTGCGGATCTGCAGCACGCCGATGATATTGTCAATGGTGTTCTCATAGACCGGGATGCGGGAGTGGTGCAGGTCGCGCAATATGTCCATGATCTTCTCCGGCGGCCAGTCCACGTCCAGCGCGGTGACGTCCACGCGGGCGGTGAGGATGCTCTCAACGGTGACGTCGCCGAAGGAAAGCGCGCTCGTCACCAGCTCGCCCTGCTCGGCGTCCAGCTCGCCCTCGTCGGTCATGTTCTCAATGATGTCGTAAAGCTCGTCCTCCGTCACGGAGACCTCGGCGTCGCCGCGCGTCAGCTTGGCCGCGGCGTTGCCGATCGCGGTCAGGACGAAGGAGATCGGGGTAAAAATGCGCATGAAAAAGCACAGTGACCCCGCCGTTCCGAGGGAACAGCGTTCACTGTACTTCTTGGCGATGCTCTTCGGCAGCATCTCCCCCACAAAGAAGACCACCACGGTCGTGATGATCGTGCTGAGCGTCACGGCGTTGACACCCCAGCGGCGCGTAACCAGCACCGTGACGTAAGCCGCCGCGGCGAGGTGGACGATATTGGTGCCGATGAGGATCGTGGTGATGGCCTTGTCAAAGTGCTCGGTGACGAACATGGCGCGCTTTGCGCGGCGGTCGCCGCGGTCCGCCTCCACCTTCAGCCGGATGCGGCTGACAGAGGCAAAGGCCGTCTCGCACACGGCAAAGTACGCGGCAAAAAACAGCAACAACAGGATGATAATGGCAGATAAGTATAAACTGCTACTGTCGCCATCCATATGGGAAGATCACACTCCAAAAAGCAAATATATAGTATAGGGAATCATATCATGGTTTTCCCGCGCAGTCAATCATGCAATGCGCAGGTCAAAGGCGTCCGCAGCGCGGGCTTTCTGCACGGACAAGGACGCCAACGCCGCATGGCTCCGCTTTGCTTTGCGAGGCAAAGCCGCGTCAGGCAAGGCGGCGTCCGCAGCGCGGGCTTGCTGCCCGGGCAAGGACGCCAACGCCGCATGGCGCGGCTTTGCCCGCAAAGGTGCAAAACAAAAGGCCCGCCGGATGCGGCGAGCCTTGTTTCACACATTCCGATCAGATCGCGCGGGTAACCTTACCGCTGCGCAGACAACGGGTGCATGCGTAGGCATGCTTGGGGGTACCGTCCACGATCACCTTCACGCGCTTGACGTTGGGCTTCCACGTGCGGTTGGAACGTCTGTGAGAATGGCTCACCTGGATGCCGAAAGCAACACCCTTATCGCAAAATTCACACTTTGCCATCTTCTGCTGCACCTCCTCGCTCGTTCGTATCGCTGATAAACAGCTTATTTAATATACCAAACGAAAAATGAAAATGCAAGAAAAACTTTCGCATTTTCAGCACTTTTTTCATTTCCAGCCAAAAGCACCGCGCGCTTGCGGTCCGGCGGCGGGCGGCACCACAAGATTTAGTGCCCGCATGGAAGCCGGCATTCGGCACAGCGCACGCGTATCTGCCCGGTCACAGCGGGCAAAGCGGCGCTGACGCTTTGTCAAACGGCGCGGAAAGCCCTTGAATCCAGACTAATTTTGTGCTAATATTAGACTGTATTTAGTCCGGAAGGAGGCCGACCATGGAAAACCGCATGGTATATCTGGATACCTATGTCCTGCAGCAGGACATGCGGATCCGGCTCCCCAAATCCATTCTGGCAAACCTCGGAGCCGAGAAAGGCGTCAGCAAATTCGACGTGTACCTCGGCGCCGGGAGCAAGGAGCTCATTTTGCGCCTGAACAACGACCCGGAGGACAAGTGAACGATGCGCTTTATCGGCAACAAAACCCAACTGCTGGGCAACATCAAAGAGGTTGTGGACCGACACGCTGCGGGCTCCCGGTCCTTCTGCGATATCTTTTCGGGAACGGCTTCGGTGGCGCGGTTTTTCAAGCAGTGGTATGCGGTGTATTCCAACGATCTTCTGTACTTCTCCTATTGCCTCCAGCGGGCGACGATCGAGGCGCCCGCCAAGCCGACGTTTGATCGCCTTGCCGCGGCCCTGGGCATACGCGATCCCATTGCGTATTTCAACGAAATGGACACGCAGCGCATGGAGTCCCTGCCCGTTGCAAAGCGCTTCTTTCAAAACAACTACGCCCCGGCCGGCGGACGCATGTACGTGACGGATTCCAACGCGCTGCGCATCGACTTTGCCCGAAACACCATCGAGGCGTGGAACCGCGAAGGCCTGCTGTCGCCGGATGCGTACTACTATCTTGTCGCAAGCGTTGTCGAAGGGATCCCGTTTGTATCGAACATCGCGGGCACGTACGGGGCATTCAGCAAGACATGGGACCGCAGAGCCGGCAAGCTGTTCACGCTGATCGACCTGCCCGTTGTATCCAACGGCTTTGAGAACAAGTCGTACAACGAGGATGGGACGGCGCTGCTGCAGCGCATTTCGGGCGATATCCTGTATATCGATCCGCCCTACAACGAAAGGCAGTATCTGCCAAACTTTCATGTCCTGGAGACCGCGGCAAGGTACGATTTCCCGGTACTGAGAGGGAAAACCGGACAGCGGCCGTATGCGCAGCAGCGCTCGGCGTTCTGCTCGGAAAAAACGGCCGGAAAGGCGTTTGACGCCTTGCTTGGCAGCGCGCGGTTCCGGCACATCATCCTGAGCTATAACACCGACGGGATCATGACGCTCGATGAGATCGAGGCGATCATGAAAAAGCACGGGATCGCTTCCAGCTTTGAAGTCAGCTTCATTCCCTACCGCCGCTTCAAAAGCAAAAGCGTCGCCACCCGAACAGAAGACCTCAAGGAACTGCTGGTCTATATCCGGAAAGAGGTATGACGATGCCAGGCTATATCAAAAGCCCCATGAACTATACCGGAGGAAAGTATCAACTCCTGAAGCATATTCTCCCGCGCTTTCCCGCAAACATCAGCAACTTCGTCGATCTGTTTGCCGGCGGGCTCAATGTCGGGATCAATGTCGAGGCCGCCGCCATCTATGCAAACGATCAGATCACCTACTTGATCGAGCTTTACAGGCTTTTTCAGGAGACCCCGACGCAGTCGCTGCTGCAGGCGATCAAAGACCGGATCGCGTATTATGATCTGTCGCAGACCAACGCGGACGGGTACTACAAGCTGCGGACGGAGTATAACAGATCCCGGTCGCTTTTGGACCTGTTCGTGCTGACCTGCTATTCCTTCAATCATCAGATCCGCTTCAACAGCGCGCATGAATTCAATACGCCGTTCGGCAGGGAGCGCAGCTCGTTCAACGGCTCGATCGAGCAAAACCTGATCCGGTTTTGCGATGCGCTGCAAAAAAAGAACATCCTTCTTTCAACGGGCGATTTTCGTGAATTTGACTTCTCTCATCTCTCCCAGGGGGACGTGGTCTATTGCGATCCTCCGTACCGGATCACGACCGGGTCCTACAACGACGGGAAACGCGGCTTTCGGGATTGGACGCAGGCAGAGGATGCCGATCTGTTTTCCCTGCTGGACCGGCTCAACGGGCAGGGGATCTGCTTTACGCTGTCCAATGTGCTCTCCCACAAGGGGCAGACCAACGACGCGCTGATCGAATGGAGCAAGCAATACAACGTGCTGCACATCGACAAAACCTACGCGAACTGCAGCTATCATTTCAAGGATCGGCAGGCCAGAACGGAAGAAGTCCTGATCACAAACTCCGCGTGGAAGGCGCCGTAACGCATTGCCTTGTGCTGCCGTTTATGCTATAATGATTATATGATGGCGAAAAGCCACAAAGCTTTTCGCCGTGCCGCTTTGCGGCACAGCAAAACAGCATGGCTGTTTTGCCATATATTCATTGAAAGGAGTATCGGGCGAATGATTCCTTGAATCATTCGCTGCCAAACATGTTGTTTGGTAGCGAGAAGAATCGAAGATTCGATTCTTCTCGCTATCCGATAATCGTTATAATTCCGTAACTAAGGCGCAAACACCGACAGAAAGAAAGGCGGCGCGGAAAATGAGCCAAGCAGCAGAAAAGCTGATCGAGATCTATCATATGAAAAAGCACGTGGAAGGCGGGTACTTTTCCGAGGTGTACACGGCGCCCGCCGCGCCCGGGGACAGGCCGTCGGCCGGGAGCATCTATTATCTGCTGGACGCGAGGGACGTGTGCGTGTTTCATCAGCTCGACTGCGACGAGATATACTACTACCATGAAGGCTGCGGCATGAAAATCACCGTCCTTGCCGGAGGCGAAAAGCGGGACTGTCTCCTGGGCGGGAACACGCAGGCCGGCGAGCGCGCGTGCGTCATACTCCCGAAGGGCTGCATCTTCGCCGCGGAAAACCGGAAGGACGACGGGTACACCCTGGTCTCCTGTATGACGACGCCGCAGTTTGAGGAAGCCGGATGCCGGCTTGTCGGGAAAGACGAGCTGCGGAGGATCTGCCCGGCACATTACGACGCGCTTGCACATCTGGCCCGTTGACCGGCGGGGAAGAAACGATGACGGTCCGCGTTCGACGCATGCCGGCGGACGCGGAGGTAACTTGGGGGGAAATGATTTGGATCCGATTTGGCTTTTGGTGGGAATTACGGCCATCGCCGGCGTCGGCGGGACGGGGTTGGGCGGCGCGATCGCCTGCATGTTCCGCAAGGACTCCGATAAAACCGTCAGCCTTTTGCTTTCCTTTGCGGCGGGCATCATGACGGCCGTGGTCTGCTTCGATCTGCTGACGGAAGCGCTGCACGCCGACGGGCCCGATGTCAACGTCTGGCTGGTGGAGATCGGGGTGATCGCCGGGTTCGTGGTGATCGCGCTGCTCAACGCGCTGATCGACAAGGCGACCAACCACGAGGTGGCGCACATCGACAAGGATCACCCGCGGACCGCGGACGCGCTGGAGGAGCTGACCCACGCCAACCATTTGCAGGAGCATATGTCGGGCCGCCAGCCCCGCAGCGGGCTGTTTCTGGCCGGACTGGTGATGGCGGCGGCGATCGCGCTGCACAACGTGCCCGAGGGCATGGTGATCGGCGCGTCCTTTGCCCGGACGGCGGACCAGGTCCTCGCCAACCGCGGCGGGCTCACCATGGCGCTCGTGATCGGCCTGCACAACATCCCGGAGGGCATGGCCGTCGCCGTGCCGCTGATCTCTGGCGGCATGCGCAGGGGCAAGTCCGTGGCGGTCACGGCGCTGTCCGGCGCGCCCACCATCCTCGGCGCGGTGCTGGGCTTCCTCATCGGCACGATCGGGCCGACCGCGCTGGTGGTCTCCCTGAGCTTCGCCTCCGGCGCCATGCTGTACGTGGTGTTCGGCGAGCTGCTGCCCGAATCCATTCTGATGTGGAAATCCAAGCTGCCGGCTGCGCTGGTGATCCTCGGGATCCTGATGGGCCTGATCATCATTTACGTGTGATCCGACGAGACATGCTGCGGGGAAACGCCGCGGCGCGCCGCCGGACCGGTCGCGGATGGTCGAATCTTTCATATTGCATTTTCTCTATCGGAGTGATATGATACATTAGCAATTATTTGGAAGTATTGTGGCGGAACAAAAGCTATGAACGAAAATCCCAAACCGAAAAGCAAAAGAACGCTGGAGCACTGGCAGATCATGGCGATCTGTCTGATTATCTGCGACTTTATCACGCTGCACTTTTCTTACTTTTTCGCGCTGTGGATCCGCTTTGACTGCCGGTATTCGGACATTCCGGCGGAGTATCTGAATTCGTATTTCCATTTCATCACCGCCTATGCGGTGGGCGCGATTTTGCTCTTCAGCCTGTTTCGCATGTACCGGGCCATGTGGCGCTTCGCCAGCTACGGCGAGCTGGTCAAGACGTTTTTGGGCTCTGTCACGGCGTCCGTGCTGCACGCGGTCCTGATCCCGGTCGTTTTGCATCGGATGCCGCTGTCGTACTATATCTGGGGCGCGCTGTTCCAGCTGATCTTCCTGATCCTTCCGCGCTTTGCCTACCGCCTGCTGCTGTTTTTCCGGAACAACTTTTTCCGGCGCTCGGACGAGACGGCCGGCAGGGTCATGATCGTCGGCGCGGGCTCTGCCGGGCAGATGCTGCTGCGCGACATGAGCGTATCCAAGGAGATCACCGACCGGGCGGTCTGCTTCATCGACGACAACCCGAACAAGTGGGGGCGTTTCATCGAGGGCGTGCCGATCGTCGGCGGCCGCGACGACATCCTCGCAAACGTGGAGAAGTACCATATCACGAAGATCTTTGTCGCCGTCCCCTCCGCGAGCGCGGAGGAAAAGCGCGAGATCCTGACCATCTGCAATGAATCGGGCTGCGAGCTGAAGCTGCTGCCCGGCATGTTCCAGCTGGTGCTGGGGCAGGTCACCGTCAGCGACATGAAGAACGTCTCCGTCGAGGATCTTTTGGGCCGCGAGCCGATCAAGGCGGATCTGCACGAGGTGTTTGAATTCATCAACGGCAAGGTCGTCATGGTCACCGGCGGCGGCGGCAGCATCGGCTCCGAGCTGTGCCGGCAGGTGGCGGCGCACCATCCCAAGCAGCTGATCATCTTCGACATCTACGAGAACAACGCCTATGCCATCCAGCTGGAGCTGCGCCACAATTTTCCAGAACTCGATCTTGTCACGCTGATCGGCTCCGTCCGCGACAGCCGCAGACTGTATGAGGTCTTTGGCGAGTACCGGCCGCAGATCGTGTATCACGCCGCCGCGCACAAGCACGTCCCGCTGATGGAGGACAGCCCCTGCGAGGCGATCAAGAACAACGCCATCGGTACATACAAGACGGCCTACGCCGCGATGATGCACGGCTGCGAGCGCTTCGTTTTGATCAGCACGGACAAGGCGGTGAACCCCACGAACATCATGGGCGCGTCCAAGCGCCTGTGCGAGATGGTCATTCAGTCCTTTGACAGCAAGATCAAGGCCGGCAAGGCGGACGAGATCCCGCCCCTGTTCACGCACGAGGAGCGCGACGCCGCGGAGTGGAACGATCCCGCTGTGCCGGACCCGATCCGGACGGACTTTGTCGCGGTGCGCTTCGGCAACGTCCTCGGCTCCAACGGCTCCGTGATTCCGATCTTCAAAAAGCAGATCGAGGAGGGCGGCCCCGTGACCGTGACGCATCCCGACGTGATCCGCTATTTCATGACGATCAAGGAGGCGGTCAGCCTCGTCATGCTGGCCGGAACGTATGCGCACGGTGGGGAGATCTTCGTGCTCGACATGGGAGATCCGGTCAAGATCGATACGCTGGCCCGCAACATGATCAAGCTCTCCGGCTTCAAGCCGGATGTGGATATCAAGATCGTCTACACCGGCCTGCGTCCGGGCGAAAAGCTGTATGAGGAAAAGCTGATGGCGGAGGAGGGCCTGAAGAAGACCGACAACGACCTGATCCACATCGGCTGCCCGATCCCCTTCGATACCGATGAGTTCCTGCAGCAGGTCGAAGGGCTGATGATCGCGGCGTACAACAATGACAAGGACATCCGAAGCCTTGTCCGGCGCATGGTCAACACCTACCATCCGGTCGCCGCGCCGCAGAGCACGGCTGCCGCGCACTGAACAAATATACATATAATTACAAGGCGGGGAAGATTTCCCCGCCTTGTTGCTGTATGTATTCACGGTTATTTTACCACGACGTTTTCCTCGCCGAGCATTTCCCGCAGCTCGCGCAGCAGGGCCTTGTGGATGACACACGTTGCGCCCAGCCGTTTCCCGCTGTCCGCAAAGAAGAGTACCATCTGCTCGTCGCCCGGGAACATCTCCAGAAGCAGCTCGATCTTGCGCAGGTGCTTTGCGTCGGTGCTGCTTAAGCGCACATAGAGCTTCTGCTTCGCCGGAAGCGCTCTGTGGGTATCCGCGTCCGGCTGCGCTGCGCCAAGGTCGGTGAGCGGGCGGATCGTGTCGACCATGATCTGCGGTTCCTTCTCGTCGCGCACGGAGATGCGCCCCCGCACGACGATCGCATTGTTTTCCTTCAGATACTGCCGCCCCGTGTCCAGCGCGCGCTGGAACATGATCAGCTCCATGGTGCCGCTGTCGTCCTCCAGATTGACATAGGCCATCATGGAGTTGTTTTTCGTCGCGCGCGTCTTGTAGCTGCCCATGATGCCGGCGACGGTGATGGCCTGTCCGTCGGAAAAGCGCTCCGGGCCGTCCTCGCCGGAGAAGTCCGCGAGGATGCTGCCGATGGGCGTCGCGCCGAGGCGTCGCGCGGTCTCGCGGTAGCCGTCCATCGGGTGGCCGCTCAGATACAGCCCGGTCATCTCGCGCTCCATGCTCATAAGCTCGGCGGCACTGAACTCCTCCACATCCGGTAGCTTCAGCGGCGCGTCGGCCACGCCGCCGTCGTCGGCCTCCATGCCAAAGAGGTCGAGCTGTCCGGCGACGTTTTTGCGCCCCGCGCTGTTCACGCTGTCGAGCACCGTATCGAGGACCTGCAGCAGCGCCTTGCGCTTGCAGCCCATGGAGTCGAAGGCGCCGGCGCGGATCAGGCTTTCAATGGCGCGGCGGTTCAGATCCTGTCCGTACATGCGGCGGCAGAATTCGTCGAAGGCCGTAAAGCGGCCGCCGCGCTCCCGCTCGGCCATCAGCGTCTTCACAAAGCCGCGCCCGACGTTCTTGACCGCCGCCATGCCGAAGCGCAGGTTGTCCCCGACGACGGTGAAGTCCGCGTCGGATTCGTTGACGTCCGGGGGCAGCAGGCGGATGCCCATGTCGCGGCACTCGGCGATGTACTCCGCCACCTTGCCGCTGGAATCCAGCACGCTGGTGATGAGCGCCGCCATGTACTCGCGCGGGTAGTGGCACTTCATATAGGCCGTGCGGTAGGCCACGATGGCATAGCTCACGGCATGCGCCTTATTAAATGCGTAGTTTGCGAAATCGAGGATCTCATCGTAGATGCTGCCGGCCACGTCCTCGGGGACGCCGTTGGCGATGGCGCCGGGGATGCCGCGCGCCGGATCGCCGTAGATGAAGGTCTTGCGCTCGCGGACGATCTCCTTTTCCTTCTTCTTGCTCATCGCGCGGCGGATCATGTCCGCCTGCCCCAGCGAGAAGCCCGCGAGACGGCGGCAAATCTCGATGACCTGCTCCTGATAGACGATGCAGCCGTAGGTGACGGAAAGGATGGGCTCCAACAGCGGGTGCTTGTACGAGATCTTCTCCGGGTGCGCCGAGCACTCGATGAAGCGGGGGATGGAGTCCATCGGACCGGGGCGGTAGAGCGCGATGATGGCCGTGATGTCCTCGATGCTCTTTGGCTTCAGGCCGGTGCACACGCCGGTCATGCCGCTGCTCTCCAGCTGGAACACGCCGCTGGTCTTACCCGCCTGCAGCATGGCGAAAACCGCCTTGTCATCCTCCGGGACCGTTTCGATGGCAAAGTCCGGCTCGCGCCGCCGCACGAGCTGTACCGCGTCGTCGAGCACCGTGAGGTTGCGCAGCCCGAGAAAGTCCATCTTCAGCAGGCCCAGCTCCTCCAGCGTCGTCATCTGGTACTGCGTGACGACGCTCTCGTCGTTCATCGCGAGCGGGACGTAGGTATAGACCGGATTTTTCGTGATGACCACGCCGGCGGCGTGGGTGGAGGCGTGGCGCGGCAGGCCCTCCAGCGCGCGGGCCGTGTCGATCAGGCGATGCATGGTCTCATCGCCGTCGTAGAGCTCCTTCAGCGGCTTTGAAAGCCGCAGCGACTCGTCGATGGTGATGTGCAGCGCGTTGGGCACCTGCTTGGCGCAGGCGTCCGTGTCGGCGTAGGAGACGCCCATGACGCGCCCGACGTCGCGGATCGCGTTTTTTGCCGCCATCGTGCCGAAGGTGACAATCTGCGCAACGTGGTCGGCGCCGTACTTGCGCGCGACGTAGTCGATGACCTCGCCGCGGCGGCGGATGCAGAAATCCATGTCGATATCCGGCATGGTGACGCGCTCCGGGTTGAGGAAGCGCTCAAAATACAAGCTGTACTGGATCGGGTCGACGTCCGTGATGTCGAGGCAGTAGCTGACGACGCTGCCGGCGGCGCTGCCGCGGCCGGGGCCGACGGGGATGTGCTTCCGCTTGGCGTAGCCGACAAAGTCCGAGACGATGAGGAAGTAATCCACAAAGCCCATGCGCTCGATCATCTGCAGCTCGTACTCGAGCTGCGCGTGTACCTCCGGGCGGTCGGGGTAGCGCCGCGCAAAGCCCGCCTCACACAGCTTGCGCAGATATGTCGCGCTGTCCGTCTCCCCGGCGGGGAGCTGGAATTCGGGCAGATGGTAGTGCCCGAAGACGAAATCGAAGTTGCATTTTTCCGCGATCTCCGCGGTGTGCGCCAGCGCCTCCGGGTGCTCCGGCAACAGCGCGGCCATCTCCGCTTCGCTCTTGAGATAAAACTCCTGTCCCTCAAAGCGCATGCGGTTCGGCTCGTCGATGGTCCTGCCGGTCTGGATGCACAGCAGCACGTCCTGATTCGGCGCGTCTTCCTTCGTGAGGTAATGCGCGTCGTTGGTCAGCACGGTGGGGATGCCGGTCTCCTCGGCGATGCGCAGCAGGCCGTTCATCGCGCGCTTTTCATCGAGGATGCCGTGGTCCTGCAGCTCCAGATAGAAGTCGTCGCCGAACATGCCGCGCAGCTCCAGCGCCTTTGTCTTCGCCGCGGCGTAGTCGCCCGCGACAATCTTTCGCGGGATGTCCCCGGCGAGGCAGCCGGAGAGGCAGACGAGCCCCTCCGCGTGGGCGTACAGCAGCTCCCAGTCGATGCGCGGCTTGATATAGAAGCCCTCGATGAAGCCCATGCTGACGAGATAGCAGAGGTTTTTGTAGCCCGTTTCGTTCTTGCAAAGCAGGATCAGGTGCGTGTACTCGCTGTCGAGCCCGTGCTCCTTGTCCGTGCGCTTGCGCGGCGCGACATAGACCTCGCAGCCGATGATGGGCTTGATCTGCGCCGCCTTGCAGGCTTTATAAAAGGCCACCGCGCCGTACATAACGCCGTGGTCGGTGATCGCCAGCGCCGTCTGCCCGAGCTCCCTGGCCCGCGCGGGCAGTGCGTCGATACGGCATGCGCCGTCAAGCAAAGAGTATTCGCTGTGGTTGTGCAGATGAACAAAGGCCACGCAGCGGCCCTCCTTCTAGAATAATCTGAAGCAATGGATCAAACGCTCATTCGATCATGTCCGGCGTCAGACGCATGAGCTTTCGCATTCTGTGGTTGATACAGCTCTTCGTGACCGGCGGGTCAGCCAGCAGCGCCAGATCGGCTAAGCTCACCGCCGGATTTGCGATGCGCAGCAGCGCCGTCTCCGCGAGGTCGCGCGGCAGGTTCTCCAGCCCGATCTCCCGCTCGAGCTCCCGGATCCGGTCCAGCTGCGCCTGCGCCGCGGACACGGTCTTGTCCGCGTTGGCGCTGTCGCAGTTGATCTGCCGGTTGATGGCGTTGCGCATCTCCTTTTCCACCTTGGCGCTCATCAGCTCCATGGCCGCGCCGGAGGCGCCGATCGTCGTGAAAAAGTCCTCCGCGGCCTCCGACTGCTTGAAATAGAGGACCTGATGCCCGGCGCGCGCGGTCACGCGGGGGTTGAAGCCCATCTCCTGCAGGAGGGACACCGTCTCGCCCGCGACATTTTTGTGGTCGGTCACCAGCTCCAGATGGCAGCGCTTGCTGGGGTCGGTGACGCTGCCGCCGGCGAGGAAGGCGCCGCGGAGAAAGGCCGCCTTGCAGCAGTCCTCCTCCAGCACGCTGAGATTGACATGGCTGACGAGCGCGCTGTCGGCGTCATAGCCGAAGGCGCTGAACACGCGCCGTATCTTGTCGGCGTCCGTGACGACGAAGGTCGGCTTTTTCCCGCCGGAGCACAGGTCGAATTCGATGTCAAACGCCTTTTTCATCAGCTTGGGCAGCCGCTTGGCAAAGGGAGCGCAGCCGGTGATCACGCGGATCTCCCGCGCAGAAAACTGGTAGGCGAACAGCAGCGCGCCGTAGGCCTCAGCGACCGCGCAGCACGACCGGCTGAGCGGCACACGGCACAGCTCCGCCTTTGCATCGCCGGAAAATGACATCGGTTCGCCCTCCCTTCTGTGCGGTATGATGCTTCCCGGTTATTTCTCAATGTCGCGATTGACAAGCTCCGCGCCGTGGCCCAGCGTGCGGATCGTCTCGGCCAGCGCGCGGGCGACGGCGACGCTGCGGTGCCGCCCGCCGGTGCAGCCGACGGCGACGGTAAAGCTGCTCTTGCCCTCCTCCACATACTGCGGCAGCAGGAAGGCGATCAGCCGGTTCAGATGCTTCAGGAACTCCTTCGACGTATCGTTCTGAAAGACGAAATCATATACCTCTCGATCCATGCCGGTTTTCTCCCGCAGCGCCTCCACGTAATAGGGATTGGGGAGAAAGCGCGCGTCGAGCACCATGTCCGCCTCGAGGGGGATGCCGTACTTGAAGCCGAAGCTCATCACGGTCACGTCCAGCATCCGCTTTGCCGCGTCGCCCATGAAGCGCTTGTAGATCTCCGATTGCAGCATGCCCAGCGTCAGGTTGCTGGTGTCGATGACGAAATCCGCGTTGGTGCGCAGCCGGTCGAGGCGGCGCGACTCCAGATTCACCGCGGCCTCCAGGCTCCCGGTCTCCGCCTGCAGCGGGTGGGGGCGCCGGGATTCCTTGTAGCGGTTGACGATGGTCGGCAGATCGGCCTCCATGAACAGGATCTGGTAATTGCAGCCCAGCGACCAAAGCTGGTCGAGCGACTGGAAGATCGCATCGACGCCATCCTTGTCGCGGATGTCGGTGACAAGCGCGACCTTCTCATAGCGGCCGCCCATGCCCATGCAGAACTCCGCGAGCTTCGGCAGCAGCGCCGCCGGCATGTTGTCCACGCAGTAATAGTCCATATCCTCCAGAACGTCCGCCGCCCGGGTCTTGCCCGCGCCGGACATGCCGGAGATGATCAGAAATTTCATAGGATCCTGACCTCCGGTTCCAGCCATACGCCGTATTTGGCCTGTACGGTCTCCTGTATCCGCGCCATCAGCGCCGTCACGTCCGCGAAGGTGGCGTCGCCGGTGTTGATGACGAAGCCCGCGTGCTTCTCGCTGACCTGCGCGCCGCCGACGCGCGCGCCCTTCAGCCCCGCACCGTCGATCATCGCGGCGGCGTAGCCCGTCGCCGGGCGCTTGAAGGTACTGCCCGCGGAGGGGCGGTCGAGCGGCTGGCTGGCGCTGCGCTTTGCCCACAGCTCCATCATGCGCGCGTGAATCGCGGCGCCGTCGTCCGGCACAAGGTGCACCGTCGCGCCGAGGATCAGCTCGCCGCTGTCGGCAAAGCGGCTGTGCCGGTAGCCAAAGCCTGGCTCCGCCGTCTCCGCGATCTCCCCGTCCGCGTTCAGATAGCGCACAAAGGCCACAACGTCCTTCATCTCGCCGCCGTAGGCGCCCGCGTTCATCATCACGGCGCCGCCGAGCGAGCCGGGGATGCCGTGGGCGAATTCCAGCCCGGCGAGCTGCGCGTCCTTCGCCGCCGTCGCCAGGCGCGCCAGCGTCACGCCGGCGTCCGCAATGAGCGTGTCGCCTTCGCGACGGATCGCCGCGAAGCGCTCGCCAAGATGCACCACAACGCCGCGGATGCCCTCATCGTGCACAAGCAGGTTGGTGCCGTTGCCGATCACCGTGGCCGCTACGCCATGCGCGCGAAGATACCCACAGAGCGCGCGCAACTCCTCCGCGCTGCCCGGCTCCGCAAACACGTCCGCCGGGCCGCCGATGCGAAAGGAGCAGTGCGCCTTCATCGGTTCGTTTTCCCGCAGCGCGAGCGCCGGAAAGGCGCGGCGCAGATCATTTGCAAGAGCGGATTGCATCATAACGATACCTCCCATGCACTGAAAACACGGTCGATTGCCCCGCAGGGAATCACTGGTTTTTGACGGGGCTCCGCCCCGTTAAAAACACTTACAAGGCGAAGCGGGAGCGAGCCCTCGCGCCGTCGTCGTCGTGCGCCTCACGTCTTCGCTTCCCCGCACAGCGGGAAAGCTCGTTGCGTTCGGCGGCTCCTCCTCTTCGGAACGCACCCACTTTGTTGGGCTGCGTCCCGATCTTGCAAAGCCGAGGGCGATATGCGCGAGCAAATCAAATGCGAAACGGGTTTCGCATTTGATTATACGAAACCGCCCCAGCCCTGATCAATGTTCGCGTCGTGACGCTCCATCAGATCCTTGGCCGCGTTGTGGCCGAGCTTCTTCTCGCGGTGGTTCATGGCGGCGACCTCGAGAATGATCGCAAGGTTGCGCGCCGGGGCGACGGGGATCGTCACCATCGGCACCGTGACGCCGAGGAACGAGGTGGTCTCCTCCGTGAGGCCCAGCCGGTCGTAGTCGTAGCCCTCCTCCCAGCGGACGAACTTCACCACGAGGTCCACGTCGCAGACCGGCAGCACCGCGCCGACGCCGTAGATGCGGCGGACGTCGATGATGCCAAGGCCGCGCAGCTCCATAAGATAGCGGATCATCGGGGGCGCGGAGCCCATGAGCCGGCTGCGCCCCATGCGGCGCAGCTCCACGGCGTCGTCCGCCACGAGGCGGTGGCCGCGCTTGACGAGCTCCAGCGCCACCTCGCTCTTGCCGATGCCGCTCTCGCCCTGGATGAGCAGACCCTCGCCGTGGACCTGCACCAGAACGCCGTGCTCCGTCCGGCGGTCGGCCAGATGGGTGCGCAGCGTGCCGATAACCTGCGCGATGAACTCGCTGGTCTCCAGATCGGTGGTCAAAAGCGTCACGTCATGGCGGCGGGCCGCCTCCACAAAGAGCTGATCCGGCACCACCCGGTGGCAGACCACCAGCGCCGGGATCTTCTGGGCAAAGAGCGTGTCGATGACCCGCTCCCGCTCGGTCGGCAGCAGGGTGCGGAGGTAGGCGGCCTCCGCCTTGCCGGTGATCTGGATGCGCTCCCGGTCAAAGTAGTCGTAGAAATCCACGAACTGCAGCGAGGGCCGGGAGATGTTGTAGTTCCAGATCTCCACGCTGTCATAGTCCGTCGATTTGTAGATGACGCCGAGATTGTGGCTTTCCACGATCTTGCTCAGCTTCAGGCTGTATTTTCCTTTCATGTATGACCCTCCCCGTCCGGAGCAGTTTATATCTACATATTTTATATGTTTTTCTCCCGTTTGGCAATCCCCATGCCGTTGTTTTCCCCGCGGACAAGTCCGCACCCGCGAGGCGGGAGTTCACCGCGCAGCGATTTCACCCGTCCGCAAGGGCGGATTTCGTTGAGAAATGCCTGACTTGTCCAGATTGACAAATCAGGCATTTCTCGCGGCGGAGAAGGAGGGATTCGAAGTCAAAATCCGGAGAATGATTTAACTTTTTAGGTCTAATACATGCCATTTTGATTAAAAATCAGAGGAATTTCGTACAAGTCAATCCAAGCCGTCCATTCTGTTTCATTCTGTAAGTGGTCAAATAAGTGGTCAGGCCAAGAGGCCAAAAATGGAGGAGACGGTTTTATGAATACTGTGAATACGATTACCTATCACCAGGAGGGTGACTACCTGCTTCCGGATCTCATTCCCCCCACGCCGCCGAGGATCGGCGTCTGGGGCATTAGATGCCGGGAGCACCTGCGGAAGCATCACGATGGCCTTTATACCGGGCTGCTTCTCAGCGGGAAACTGAACGCCCATTTGGAAGAGATCGACCGCTCAGCCAGTGAGATGTTCGATCTACTGATCCAGCAGTACGCCGAGCGCGAGGGCGTGACGGAGGAATTGAAGGCTCAGGATCAAATGGAGTGGGTGCGATTGATGAACGGTATCCGAGCGCGGGTAACGGAGGTCATCATGAACGACTTGTGGTCGACATAGACAGGCAAACCATCAATAATGGTCTGAACTCTTAGCAGATGAGCGGAGACAGGGTTGCAATCCCTGGAGACTATCCCGAAAATTGTGTAAACCTCCGAAGTGGTGTAGAATAGGAGCAC
>CAMJPK010000015.1 GCA_946407675.1 uncultured Clostridia bacterium | reverse complement strand
ACCATGCCGATGTCGAACCTGATCGGAGAGATCGCGTCGAAGCTTCCCGCCGGCAGCAAATAAGCGCATCCAACAATCACAATCCACTGACACTTGCAAATCAAAACAGCATGGGCGGCATGGTCATCGAACCATGCCGCCCATGCTGTTTCTTTCAGAATTTGAATAATATGAGTTCTCGATCCTCTCCATTAATTCACTCGTTTTCCTTGCGGTGCTTTCTCCTGTATTCCCGGTTGGGCTTCTCCGATTCCAGCAGCGCCACGGCCGCGTCCGTCAGCTCCTTCGGCCACACGTGCCCGCCGCCGACGATATGCGCCCAGGGGCAAAGCTGCGCATATTCGTCGTCAAACACAACGGTGTAGGGCGGGCCGCAGCGGTCGTTCACATCCATATACAGGTGCCGCCCGCTGCGGTTCAGCGGACGAACACGCTGTCCTCGGCGACGCGCAGATTGTCGTCGTGCCACGTCAGCTCGCCGCCAGCGCCGAGCGTGAAGTACCCGCTCTCCTCCCAGCTCTCATCCGTGGTCCATTCCGCGCCATCCTCGTCAAACTCCACGGTCTCCCAGTGCCCGTTTTCATAGGCGAGGTTCCCGTCGTCATCGAGCGCGCCGACCAGCTGCCACTCCGCCGCGTCGAAAGCGCTGCCGGGCCAGCGCCCGGTGATGACCAGCTTGCCGGGGGCGACGGATTTTTCGATGTCGAGCGTGCCGCGGCCTGCGATCTGCTCATGCCAGGCGCCGAGGAAGGAATCCATGCTGTGATCCGGGGCCTTTCGGCCGGTCTTCTCGGCGCAGGCGTAGTACCAGCCGCGCATGGCTTCGTAATTGGAGATGGCGTCGTCCTCCCAGTTCGCCTGATAGATCGTATTCTCCTCGCCGCGCTGGAGGATGACATAGCCGCCGTCCATGGGGTAGAAATGCAGGAAGGTATCCTCGCCCATAAAGCCGACGACGAGGTTTTCACCCGACAGATAGTCCGGATCCGGCAGGTCCTCCGGCTCGATCTGCCAGAACCCGCCCTCCATGACGAATTCGGCATAGGGCGTGCCGTCCGCGACCTTCGGGTCCACGTCCATGTATTCCAGCGTGGCGAGGTAGCAGTCCGCGCCCTTCTCCCAGGCCGCGCGGGAGATGAGCATATCCACCTCGGAGTTGCCGAAGAACGCATCTTCCAGTCCGTTGGCGTCCCTCACACGATCCTTCATGTCAACCGCCCACGCGTTGAGCATGCTCCACTGTTCCGCGTCGCGCTGCATCTCCTCGACCGTGGCGCGCTCATAGCGCACGTCGGTGGGGCGGTAATAGATGTAATAATTTCCGTCGGCATCCCTGGCAAAGACCTCCTCGCCGGACATATCATAGCAGAGCATTTCGTGGAGCCGCTTCTCGCTGACCTTGCCGATGGAGAACAGCCAGCCCGCGCCCTCGTAGCCGCCGGCTTCCAGCGACGCCGTCTCGGACACGGTGAAGAGGATGCCGTTTTCGTCGTTCTCCGGCGTCTCCACGGTGATAAACGCATTGTATTTCGGCGTGATCTCCATGCTGAGGCCGCCGTTTTCAAATTCGCCCCAGACCTGCGGCGGGTAGGTGACGCTGACCGGATCGAGCGTGGCGCTGTCCCCACCGCTCAGACCGTTGTACGTCTCCGCCTCGACCAGGGCGAAGGTCATGCTGAGCTGCTCAAAGCCCTTGAGCTCCCTCGCTTCGCCGTCGAACGCGAGCATGCCGGCGTCGATCTTTCCGGGCAGCGTCTGCAATCCGCCGAACAGATAATCGCAGAAAACGCCGTCCGCCTCGGCGGTATCCGGGTAAAGGCCGATGCAGCGGTCGGACTTGTTAAAAACGTATGCATACACCACGGGGCCGAACCAGTCTAAGTAGTCCTGCTCGCCGAGCACCAGCGTCATCGTGTCGTTGTCGAGCACGACCTTGCCGAGCACGGCGACGTCCACCGGCGCAAAGCCCTCGCCGGTGGCGATGACCACGGGCGCGGAGGTGTACCAGGGCTCCGTCCAATCGTCCTCCGCCAGCGTGAAGCGAAGCTCCATCTCGCCGAGCGTGTCCAAACGGATGCCGGGCACATCCGGCGCGGAATAGCCGAGCGAGCGCCGGACGGTCTCCCCGGCGGGAACGAACGCTCCGAACTGTTCGCTGCTGCCGGAGTATTCGCCGTCCTCCTCGTAGTACTCGGTCAGCGTAACGCCCGCCATGACGCCGTTGACGGACCCTTCCGTGATGCCGAGATAGACGTCCTTGCTCCCGGCGTTTTCAATATCGACCCACACGATGGGCCTCGCATCCCAGTAGGTGGGATCATTGTCCAGCCCCGCGGTGGTGACCTTCACGCCGTCCTTCTCAAAGATGACGCTGCCCTCCGGCGTGCCGGTGACGGGCGCATCGCTGAGATCCGGCGCCGGCGTGGGCTCCGGCGTGGGGGCCGCTATGGGCTTCGGCGCCTCCGTCGGCACGGGGGTGGGCGTCGGCGCGGGTTCTTCCTTCTTTGCGCCG
Organism: uncultured Clostridia bacterium; assembly: GCA_946407675.1. GTDB lineage: Bacteria > Bacillota > Clostridia > Oscillospirales > Oscillospiraceae > SVKR01. The sequence continues at coordinate 22,990 of CAMJPK010000015.1, read as the reverse complement.
CAGCCGGCCAGCATGCCGAAAAGCAGCAGCGCGGAAAGCAGCACAGCGATCGTTTTCTTCATTTCGGTTCCTCCTTGCGCTGCTCGGATCCGGCAGCGGGCAATCAATATCATGGTAACTAGTTTATGATACAGCAGCGAACCGCAAAAAGCAAGGATTTCGGGACAAGCGGCAACGCGCAGTCGATTCTCCTTTCAAAGGAGAAGGCAAGGTGTGCCGATCCGTATTACTTTGGCGTTTTCTTCCTCCCGCTTCAAGGGATTGTTCCAGAATGTCACACCTGGCATTTTCCTGCGTCCTTGCTTTTGCCGCCGCGTTGGATTATCATATGATGGAACGATAGAATGGGGAGGTGTATGCATGAATGCCATATTCGCGGAGACCCTGCGGAAGCTCCGGGCGGAACGCGGGCTTTCCCAGACGCAGCTCGGAAACCAGCTCTTTGTCAACCACTCCACCATCGCCCGCTGGGAAAACGGCACCCGCCTGCCGGACGCCGCGATGATGCTCCGCCTCGCCAAATGCCTCGGGGTGGACGCCAACACGCTGTTCCGGCTCGCAGCCGAGAGCGACGAATCGCCCAACGTCATCCTGGTGGACGACAGCAAGGTCATCCTTTCCGACGGCCTGGCCGTGCTGGAGGAGGTCCTGCCGAACGCCACGATCACGGGCTTCATCTGGCCGCAGGAGGCCATCGACTACGCGAAGGCGAACCGCGTTGCGCTGGCCATTCTGGATATTGAATTGGGCGCGGCCAGCGGCCTGAACCTCTGCCGCACGCTGCAGGAGATCAATCCCCGCACCAATGTGGTCTATCTGACCGCCTATCCCGACTATGCCCTGGACGCGTGGAAAACCGCGGCCAGCGGCTTTCTGGTCAAGCCGCTGACGGCGGAGAATGTCAAGGAAGAGCTGAAAAAGCTGCGCTGGCCCTTTCAGGCGGGAGGCGCGGAGACATGAGCGGCTGGATCGACCTCACCAATTACGGCATCGCCGTCGCCGGCCTGATGGTCGTGCTTTTGGGCCTGCTCATGAGCATTTTCAGCCGCTATCAGGAGAAGTGGAGCCGGCGGTTCTTTATCATCCTCTTCTCTCTCCTGATCGCCTATGTCGGCTGCGACCTGCTCGGTCAGATCACGCTGCTCCTGCTCGGCCCGCCCGCCGCGCCGCTCAGCAAGCTCGCCGTTTTCGGCGAGTCCTTCTTCTCTTCCCTGCTCATGCCGATGCTGACGGTCTATCTGCTCCGCTGCACTGGGGAGAACTGGCGTCAAAGCCCGCTCCTGACCGCTGTATGCCTGCTGTGGCTGGTCTATTTCGCGCTGCTGACCGTGACGCAGTTCACGACGGTTTTCTATACGGTCACGCCGGACAACGTCTACCGGCGCGGGCCGTGGTATCCCGTGCTGCTGATCCCGCCGGTCCTGCTGATGCTGCTGAATTTGCTGGCGCTCTGGCGCAGGCGTCCAAAGCTCACCCGGCGGCAAAAGCTGGCGTTTGCGCTGTATCTGCTGATCCCGATGGGCTGTATGCTCGTGCAGATGCTCTCCTACGGTCTGCTGATGATCGTCATCGGAAGCTGCGCCGCCGCGTTCTTTATGTTTCTCTTCCACCTCCGCGACCAGCAGGACCGCTATACCGCGCAGCAGCGGGAGATCGCCAATCAGCGCAACAGCATTATGGTGCTGCAGATGCGCCCGCACTTCATCTACAACACCCTGATGAGCATTTACAGTCTTTGCAATCTGGACCCGAAGAAGGCCCGGCAGGTTACGATGGATTTCACCGACTATCTGCGCAGGAACTTTACCGCCGTCGCCAGCGCCGACCCGATCCCCTTTACCTCGGAGCTGGAGCACACCCGCGCCTACCTCGCCGTGGAGCAGGCGCAGTATGAAGACGGCCTGTCTGTCGCGTACGACACGCCGCACACCATGTTCCGCGTGCCGCCGCTGACGCTCCAGCCCATTGTGGAAAACGCCGTCAAGCACAGCAGGGACCCCTTTGCCGGAACGTTTCACATTTCCATCCGGACGCGGAAGACAGATACCGGCAGCGAGATCGTTGTGGAGGACGACGGGCGCGGCTTCGATTCCGCCGCCGACAGCGAGGGGCATCTCGCGCTGAACAACATCCGGCAGCGGCTGGAGATCATGTGCTCCGGCTCGCTGACCATCGCGCCGCGGCCCGGCGACGGGACCGTGGTGACGGTGACGGTCCCGGACAGCGCCGCCCGCGAACCCTACAGATAAAAAAAGAAACAGCCGGCTGCCTGTGCATCAGGTAGCCGGCTGCGCTTTCAATTCTCGCTTTCGTAAGTACATCTGCTGGTCTGCGCGTTCAAATACCTCGATACAGGAAGTGTCCTTTCCCTTGACGAAATCCGAGATCCCCGCCGCGATGACCAAACCGCCGGTCGCTGCGTTTTCCTCCATACGGGTATCGAACTGGTGCATGATCCGCTCCCGGACCCAGTAATCCGTGTTTTCCAGAAAGACGGCAAATTCGTCGCCGCCGATCCGGAAGACCGGGCTGTGCTTGAAGCTGTCGCAGATCATACGGCAGGCGTTGATGATGTGCTGGTCTCCCACCTCGTGGCCGAGGCGGTCGTTGATGGCCTTGAGATCGTTCAGGTCAAACACCGCGATCGCAAACTCCGTTTCTTTGCCCTCTTCGATCCGCTGGTCCTTTCGCGCCTGCAGCTCCGAAAACGCCAGCTTGTTCTTGACGCCTGTCATCGCGTCGGTGTGCGCGAGCTTCTGCGCGGAGATCAGGTCCTCCCGCTGGCGCTTTTCTCTTTCGATCGAGCGCTCCAGCTCTTTCTGATACGCCTCCTTTTCATCGACGAAGACGAAGGTGTGAAGCAGGCAGGTCCCCAGCAGATAGCCTGCGCTGTAAAGCGGAAGCAGCGGATACCCCAGCTGGATCGTCAGAAGCAGCGCCATCGCCAGCGCGCACAGGGCGATGGCCCGATACCGCTTCCCCGCGTGGTTTTTCGACCTTGCGATGACGGAAAACGCATACGCCGACGTCAGGAGAAACAGCAGGATCTGAACGATCAGGAGGATATGCCTGGCAGGGCACGCGTGATAAGCGCCTTGCGCATCCAGCCAGAACAGGACCGGGCAGAACACATTCACCATATCCGCCAATGCGACGGCCGCCAAAAACGCGAAGCCGGTATAGGAGAGGAGCTTTGCGAAAAAGCCCTTGCCGTCCAGATAGGCAATGACATACTGCGTCCAGAAGAACACGCCGAACGCCATCGCCATATAATATGCCGTCGTGTCGATAAACAGCAGCCGGATCAGGTGGTTGTCGTCAAGGATTCCCCACAGGATGTCCGTCAAATAATATGCCAAAACACTGTACAGAAAGTTCCTGTACAGGCGCATCGTTCGATTGCTTTGCCTGTCTTTGCGCTGCAGCAGTACATCCTGATTGATGATGACAAGCACCAGCGCGGCCAGCAGGCCGACCGAAGAATAATACATGTTTCACGCTCCCGGGCCGATTCAAAACGCATGACGCGATCCCATCTAGACAAAGGGGGTCATCTTCATGGAACTATCATATCTGACCGGCCGTCAAATCGCAACGGATTTCAGGCAATTCCTCTTGTGACATTCTGGAACACCCTCTTGTTTTCCATTCCGTTTATCCCTAGAATAAACACAAGATAATGTAGAATTCTTCTTCTGTAACCGTCCGGCGCTGCGGCAAACCCAAGCGGCCGTGACGTACAACCTTTTCGGAAAAAAGAGCCCCTCGCCGGATCGCAGAATCCGGCGAGGGGCTCTGGCTGTGATTTCGCAATTTCTCATATTGTCTCGCTTGACCGGCGCTCAGCGCTTCAGATACGCCGAGGAGACCGGAAACTCAAAGTATGTGTCCGGATACGGCTCGTTTTCCAGCGAAAAATGCCACCATTCGCAGTCGATCGGCCGGAAGCCGTTGCGCAGCATCACGCGGCGCAGGCGCATGCGGTTTTCATACTGCTCCGCGGTGATGTCCTTACAGTCGGGATGCGACACCTCGCTGAACAGGTCGAAGGGGCTGCCCATATCCAGCTCCTTCCCCGTGCGCATGTCGAGCAGCGTCAGGTCCACCGCGCTGCCGCGGCTGTGGCTGGACTGCTTGGCGATATAGCCCTTTGCAAACAGCTCCTGCTTCTCCAGCGCCGGGTAGAAATAGGGCTTCATCCGGATGTCCTGATCCTCAATGCCCCAAAGCACAAAGTGCTTGACCGCGCACGCCGGGCGGTAGGCGTCGAACACCTTCAGGCGGTAGCCCTGTACGATCAGCTCGCTGCTGACCGACTTCAGCGCCCGCGCCGCCTCCACCGTCAGGATCGCGCAGGGCTCCTCATAGCCGTCGATGCGCTCGCCGATGAAATTATAGGTGGAATAGTAGCGGATCTCCTGTACGATATGCGGCACGTAATCCGCCAGCAGCACGAACCCGGACGGGTCCATCGCCGGGTCGTTTCTGTATGTCGTTCTCATCTGCGCCCTCTCCCTTCTGTTTCAAATCCTCTTGGATGCTGCCGTGGAAAAGTCAGATGCGGTAAGCCAGAAGCGTCAGCCCAACATAAATCGCGATCATGCAGCCGAGGATCAGCGCCTTCCCCGTCTGCGCCGTCTGCGCCTGCGCAAAGGCCAGCGCGCGGTCGAGCCGCCCCCGCAGCAGGGGCGTGGGCGTGCCGTCGGGCTTGAGCGCGCAGCCGAGGATGATGATGCAGTCCTTGTCCTTGTGCGGCTCGTGCTTCGCCGCGATCGCGTCCGCGACGATGACGCCGAGCAGCATGCACTCAAAATAGAGATACATCGCGGCGAACAGGTTCGTGATCAGGTCATGGAGCATGACCTCCCTCTGGCTGCCGGACACCGCGTAGTCAAAGAGGAAGATAAAGACCGCGCCCGCCGCAAGCGCCGTCAGCGTCGCCAGCGCCCGCAGCTTCGGCTTGGTATCTCTCGTGTCAAACTACAGCTTCATGCGTCGAATCGCTCAGGCGGCGTTTTGCAGCGTTGCGCCGCCGTGTGCAGCCCCGTAAATGTAGGTATCCGCCAGCGCGTCGATCCGCCCGCTCGCCTTCTCCTTTGCGAGGAACTCGTTGACGTAGGCCAAAAGCGTTTCGCTGCCCTTCGGCAGCAGGGCGCCGAGCTCGCCGTGCGTGAAGGGGTGATCCAGCAGCGGCGCAGCCAGACGGCTGTCCTGCGCGACGTACCAGCCCGCCTCCATGATCTCGGTGATCATGACATCCGCCTTCCCGGCGGCGATGAGGCCGGGGATGTTCTCGTTGACGTCGTGGATCACAAGCGTCGCGTTGGGCAGATTCTCGCGCGCGAATTTCTCATTCAGGCCGCCGGGATTCTCCATCACCGTGACCTCCGGGCGGTTGATCGCCTCCAGGGAGGTATACTTGCCCGCGTCCGATGCGCGGCACAGCACGGTCTTTCCGTTGGCGAGATAGCCGTCGGACATGAGGGCCTCCGCCTTGCGCGCGTCCGTGATCGTGATGCCGCACAGCGCCAGGTCGAACTTCCCGGCCAGCGTGTCGGCCATCAGTGTCGGCCACGTGGTCGGCACATACTCCAGTTCCACGCCCAGCGCCTTGGCGAGATCCTCCGCCAGCGCCGCGTCAAAGCCCCAGTATTCCCCGGTCTTCGGGTCGGGATAGGACATGGGACGGTAATCCCCCGTCGTGCCCACGCGCAGCACGCCGCGCGCCTTGACTGCGGCCAGCGCGTCGATGCCGGGCAGGTAGGTCACGCCGTCGCCGTAAATGGTTTCCCAGTCGTCCTTCATGGAGATGGGCACCCAGTCGAACTGCTCGCACAGCTTGCGCATCTTCTCCGCCTTGGACTGGCTGCCGTGCTCCCGCACGGTATCGTCGCAGCACAGCATGAAGGCCAGACTGCGGTAGGGGTTGCCGCTCGTCACATACTCCGCCATGCTGCTGTCGCCCGTCGAGTTGCCGAAGGAGAGCACCGGCTGCTGGCCGATCTCCTGCATGATGACGGAGACCTTGTTCATCTTGAGGTTCTTGATGAGGAATTGGCCGCCGAGGATCAGCTCGTCGCCGTCGGCGAAGACGTAGTTCAGCCCGTCCGCGTTGCCCTGGTTGCTCGATATGATGGTCTCGTCGGAGCCGATGATCTGGCGGTTGGGGATGTGCAGCGGCGAATTATACACGATGCCGCGCACGATGAGGCGGTCGGTGCCGCTGACGACATAGACCGTGAAGCCGTTTTTCTGCAGATAGTCCACCACCTGCAGCATCGGCTTGTACCAGCCCTCGCCGCGCTTCATGCCGGCGTAGCTCGGCATGGATTGCTGCTTGAACTTCTGTATGTAGGCGTTGAACTGCGCGACCGTCATGCCGGCGAAGGCGGAGGCGACGGCTTTGCCGTGGTCCACCTCCAGTCCGGCGAAGGACTTGCCGGTTTCGTTCTGCTCGGCGATCTTGTTTGCGACCTCGCGCTCAAACTCCGACGCCTTGTCCTTGTAGTCCGGATCCTCCAGCACGCGGTACTTGAGGAGCGTATAGTCAAAATAGTTCGGGTCGGTCTCGCAGAACAGCGTGCCGTCCAGGTCAAAGACGGCGATGCGGTCCTTCACCGGGATATAATCCGCGCCCGATTCATCCGTCACGGCCTTGATATAGGCACTCAGCGTCTCGGCGGCCGGGGCGTCCTCCGTCCACAGGGAAAGCGGCGAGGCCGCGTGCAGCGCCGCGGCGAAGCGCCGCAGCATGACCGCCGCCTGCGCGCGGCTGAGCCAGTAGGTCGGGGCAAGCAGGCCGTCGCCGATCCCGTTGATCACGCCGGCGCCGATCGCCCACTGCATGGCGGGCGCATAGCCCGCGCGGATCATCGACGCGTCGTCATAGCCGAGGAGGCTCGTGCCCGCGCCGACGCTGACATCCGCGCCGAGATACTTCGCCGCGTTCCACAGCAGCAGCGCCGTTTCGTCCCGCATCAGCGCGTCACCGGGCTGAAACTCGCCGTTTTCGCGGTCCGTGAGCTTCTCCGCCGCAGCCCAGCGCACGGCCTCGGTGTACCATGTGTCCGCTGCCACGTCGGTATAGGGCAAAGCGCCGCTCACCGCCGGCTTTCCGGCGATCCGCCACAGGATCGTGACGAGCTGCGCCCTTGACAGATTCGTTTCCGGCTCAAAGGTGGAGGGGCTCGTCCCGTCGATCCACCCCTTCCCGTAGACGTAGGAGACCGCGTCGGTGTACCAGGTCCCGGCGGGCACGTCCGTAAACGGCAGTTCCGCCGCGCGGGCGGGGTGGGGCAGCGCGATCGCGAGGGAAGCGATCATTACAAGCGCCAAAAGTAAACTGATGCTACGTTTCATTTCAGGTTCCTCCTTGCAGGTATGATTTTCCGTGATTCTCTCCGGCTGTGCTCACTTTGTCGTCCGGGCGACGCGCTGGGCGATGTTCTGCCACAGGTGCGGCAGCACGCCGAAATCTCTGTGCAGCGACTGCGGCAGCGTGGGGATGCGGTCGTACAGGATCTCCCAGTATTCCAGCTCGTCCGTGCCATAGTCCAGGATCTCCGCCGTATGCGTCCGGCCGACGCCGCGGCGTCGACAAGCTGCGTTCCCTCGACACGCAGCCGCCCGTTTGCCGTGGGCCGGGCCGTCTCTACTATGTCCGCCGCCGCGGCAAACGCCGCCGTGCAGCAGAGCAGGCAGACCACCAACAGCCCGCTGATGCAGCGTTTCATTTGATTGGATTCCTCCTACCGCCGGCCTGCCCCGATTCCGTTCATGGGCCTGCGTTTCATCCTTTTTTATCATAGCAGAATTTCGTTTCGGTTGCAATCACACATTGCCAAAAGGCGGCATACGCGCCGTTAAAAATAAGCCGGGCCGAAATGCAGCAATGCATTGCAGCCCGGCTTCGTTGGGTTGGCACGCGCGGTAAGTCATCTCCTTACTATCTCCGCCATCGGCAGGATCGTCGCGTTCCGGAAGGCATCCGGATCTTGCGCTTGCAGGCGCTCAATGCAGCTCTCGGACGCAGGCGCGACATATTCCGTCCAGTCGAGCGTCTCCGGCGGCAATTTGAAGAGGTACGGGCTCGGCGCGCTGTACACCTTATAGGGCGACGCCTTGACCGCGCAATACAGAAGCAGCCTCTTTTTCGCCCGCGAGATCGCCACATAGAACACGCGTTTTTCCTCGTTGATCTGCTCGGGCGTCTTCGCTCTCTTGGTCGGAAAGCTTTTATTGTCCGCGCCCGCGATCAGCACCGTATCGAATTCGCAGCCCTTCGACTGATGCACGGTGATCAGCGGGATCTGGTTCAGGTTCCGGATCAGGTAATTGATCTGGCTGCCCGACAGCGACGCGTTGATGAGGAAGGATTGCACAAAGTCCCTTGCGTCGTCATACTGCGCCCCGGCGATCATGTCCCGCACATCGGCGATCGCCTTTTGGGCGTGTCTGCGCGTCGCCTCGTCCTTCCCCTTGCTGTCCAGCTTGCAGGTATGTATGACTTCATCCACAAGCTGCGTCACATCACCGTCTGCAAGTATCTGGGACAGCCCGGCAAGGAACGCGCGGAACTTTTCAAATTTATTCTTATGCTTTGCAAGGAGCTTTTCCCGTTCCGCTCCGGTCGGGATCACGCCGTGCTCGACGAGATCGACCAGCACGCTCGCGGTGGCCTTGATATCTCCCATCGCGTCGTGCGCCGCTTCGTTGGTGACGCCGATGGATTCGATGATCGTGGCCAGCTTATAGTTTTTCAGCGACGGCCGAAACAGCTTTGCCAATTCCAATGTGTCATATTCGGCGCGGACATCCAGCGGCGGCAGCCCAAGCTCCCGCAGCTGGCGGCTTACGACGGCGTGATCGAAGCGGGCGCTGTTATGCCCGACGAGCACGGCGCCCTTGACAAACTCGCTGAATCTCCGGTACCCCTCCGCAGCGTCGATCCCGCGCGTCCGGATCATTTCGTCGATATCATAATGGACGATCTCCCGCGCGCCGGAGGCGATCTCAACGGTCGGGATCAGGATCTCCTCGAAGGTGTCGAGGATTCTCCCGCTGCGGTCGATCCGGATCGCGCCGAGCTGGACGACCTGATCCTTCAGCAGATCCAGGCCGGTCGTCTCCGTATCGTATACGACGACGTTGCCTTCCTCCAGCGCGTCGATCAGGGAATGGTAGCAGTCGTTGTGCGCATAGGTGTCCCGGTGGAGGAAGGACGTGATCGAAACGCCGATCTGATTGGATTCCCGGATCTTCCTGACGGTCTGCGCTCCGACGCCCCGGATATAGCTTGTGAGCCGCTCCATGCTGAGATTGTCGGTCGGATTGATCAAAAGGCGCAGGAACGCGAACAGGTCCCGCACGGCGGCGGCTTTGAAAAGCGCCGTCGTTTTGTTGACGGTAAAGTACCGCAGGCGCTCCTCCGGCGCAAGCGCGCTGTTGAAGCTGTCAAAGTATTCGGACAGCTGATCCAGATAATAATTCGTCCTTGCCATCACGCAGATCTTCGTCGGGTCGTCCGGCGTCAGCTCCCGGAGATCCGCAAACAGCTGCATCGCTTCGGCTTTCTCCGCTTCTTCATATCCCCCGGTAAACAGCTTGATCCGGATCCTGCTTCCGGCCTCCGCGCTGTTGACGTGCAGCGTTTTCGGGCAGTACGTTCCGACATACTCCGGGAAGGTGTTTTGCAGATAGCCAAACGACGCGTTTGCAAGCATCTGCGTCGCGCGATAGTTGCGGTCAAACATATAGGTCTTTGCGTGATAATCGCTGATGTAGCCGCTCAGGATCTGGTCCGGATCCGAGCCCCGCCAGACATAGATCGTCTGGAAAAAGTCCCCGCACAGCATCACATTGTTCGTGTAGAAAAGCCTGCGAAGAACGGAGTACTCCAGCACGGTCGTGTCCTGCATCTCGTCGACGGTGATGAAAGGGAACTTCGTCCTCCACCGCCGCTCCACATCCGGGGTGTCAAGCAGCAGCGCCGCCTCGATGATCATATCGTCGAAGTCCAGCCGGTTGCTCTGCCGCAGCGCGCTGCAATATTCGTGCATCCACTTCCCCGCGTACGCCTTCAGGAGCTTCGGATCCCCATTTTCCTGCGCTTCATGCAGCTTCTCATATGCCGCCTGATAGTCGGCGGCCTCATCCCCGGAATAGAAGCGCTCCTGATAGCGCACATGCTTCATCGCGGAGGCATATTCTCTCAGAGCAGGCCGGGACAGCCCGAGCTTGTCCTCCTTATACGGCGGGATCGTCCGGAAATCATACCCGCATTCGGCGCAGACGTTCTCCTCCCCTTCGCGCAGACGGCCGCATTCGGGGCAGGCATACCGGGCCGCGTTCTCCTTTTTGGCGTGCGCATCGTACGTCGCATTGCGCGCGCGTATGGCATCCGGCGTGCTTTCTTCTCCTGTCGGGCTGACGCAAAGCCGACGGTCCACCGCGACGAACAGCGTGTCGCTGTCCTTGTCGTAGATCGTCTGCCCGTTCTCATAGTCCTTCAGCGTTTTCCCGTGCCCGGTCAAAACGCGCTCGATCTCCCAGCGGTTGCCGCAGTCCAGCAGAAGATCATACAGGAGATCCTCTTCATCGGCGTCGTCGCAGATATCGGGCTCCGTATAGGACGCGTTGCGGAGCTTTGCCTCCTGCTTGACCAGCCAGAGGCAGAAGCCGTGGATCGTCTTGATGCAGATGCGCCGCGCTTCCTCGCCCACATACTGCCCGATATCCTCCACCATTTCCTCGCACGCTCTGTTCGTGAAGGTCAGGCACAAAATCTCCTCCGGCGCCGCGCGGCCGCTCGCGAGGATCCCCTGGATCCGTTTGGCCACCGTAAAGGTCTTCCCCGTTCCGGCGCTGGCAAAGAGGATGATGTTGTTTTCCAAATCATTGATGACGCTCGCCTGTTCCGGATTCGGCTGTCTTTCCTTGCTGTGTTCCATTGCTCCTCCTATATCCCATCGGGCGCGTTCAGGAGGCGCCGTTTCCTTTGTACGCCACGCAGAGCATGGTCAGGTCGTCAAACTGCTCCGCCTCCCGGACGAAGCCGTCCACCGCGCCGCGGACGTTGTGCAAAATCGTCTGCGGCGCCGCGCCGGGGGCGGCGTTCAGCGCCTCGAGCATCCGCTCCGTGCCGAACAGCTCGTTGTCCGCATTCGTCGCCTCCGGCACGCCGTCCGTATAGAGAAACAGCGTTGCGCCGGGCGTGAGCCGGAGCTCATATTCCGCATACTGCATGTCGTCCATCCCGCCGAGGACGAAGCCGTGCTTGTCCTTCACCAGTTCAAAGCGTCCGTCCGCGCCGCGCAGGGCCGGGTATTCGTGTCCGGCGTTGGCGGCGGTCAGCTTTCCGGTGGAGAGCTCCAGGATGCCCAGCCAGACCGTGACGAACATCTCCTCGCGGTTGTTGGCGCAGACGGCCGCGTTGGTATCGGTCAGGATCTGCGCCGGCGACTTGCCCATCTTGGCGTTGTTCGCCAGAATGATCTTGGAGGCCATCATGAACAGCGCCGCGGGCACGCCCTTGCCGGACACGTCCGCCACGACCATGCACAGGTGGTCGTCGTCCACGAGGAAGAAATCGTAAAAGTCTCCGCCGACCTCCTTCGCCGGGTTCATGCTGGCGTAGATGTCAAATTCGCCGCGCTCCGGGAAGGCGGGGAAGATGTTCGGGAGCATGTCGGCCTGGATGCGCGTGGCGAGGGACAGCTCCGCGCCGATGCGCTCCTTCTCCGCCGTGACGCGCTCCACCTCGGAGATGTACTGCACCGTTTTCCCGGACAGCATCGCGAAGGACTCCGCCAAAACCTCGATCTCGTCGCCGGTCTTGTACGCCGGGTCCATATGGAACTGCAGATCGTCTCCGCCCAGCGCGCGCACGCGCTTCGTCATCGCCTCCAGCGGCTTGACGATGCGCTTCGACAGCACGATGGCGGCGGCGACGCCCAGGACGGCCACGGCGGCGCTCAGGACGATGATCGTCGCCTTTGAGTGACGCAGGCCCGCGCGGAAGGTCTCCTGCGCTTCGTTCTGTATGGCGTCATATTCCCCCAGCATCTGCGCGGCCGGCTGGTCGGCATAGGATTTCGGGACGACACTGATGATCGCCCAGCCCACATTCCGGATGGGCGCGCCGACCATATAGCGCATCTCCCCGTCCGTCTCGAAGTGCCGCAGTCCGGTATCCAGCGCCAGCGCGTCCTGCACGAGGGTGGCCAGCTTGATGTCGTCCGCCTGGCGCAGGTCCTGCGCCTCGCCTGCCGGACGGACCTGAAACACGCCCTCGGTCTGCGGCGAGAAGATCACATGCCCGTTCTGGTTGACGATGCAGGCAAAGCTGCCGTCGCTCGATACGCTGTTCACCGCCGCGGCCATGTCGTTCAGAAAGAGGTCCGCCCCGACGACTGCGACGAGCGCGCCGTCCTGATAGACGGGAAGCGAGCACATAATACTGATCTCGCCGGTGAACAGGTCGGTCGTCACATCCGTATAGTGCAGCTTTCCGGTCTCGGCCGCCCCGGTGTACCACAGCCGCTCCCGCATGGGGATCGGGATGATGTTCCCGTTTTCGTCAAATTTGGAGCCGGCGTGGTCGTCCACCAGCAGCATCACGCCCTCCGGCAGCGCCACATAGCAGGAATCCACGTTTGCGTCGGCGTAGACGGCGCACAGCAGATCGGTCAGATTGCCGAGCAGCCCCAGCTTGCCGGCGATGGCCGGGTCGGACGGATCGACCTGCGCCTCCGTCAAAAGCTGCACGCTGATCTGCCCGTCCTTTGCCTTGTCGGGCAGAAAGACCTCCCGCGCCGGATAGCGCGCCGGATCGGCAAAGAGCTTGCCGGTGTAGTCCGCCACGACGCCCACGATGTGCGCCGCGTCGCCGAACAGCGCCCCGGCGATGCCGGCCTCCATCTGCGTGGTCTGCGTGAGGTTGGCATCCAGGATCTCGGCCATCGTCCACTCGGAGGTCTCGGTGATCGCCGCCTTCTGCGCCTGGCTCGTGTCGCGCATCATGCCGTCCAGCTGCCCGGACTGGTGGATGACCACCACGATGTTGACCGCCATCATCAGAAGGACCGTGACAAGGATCAGATTAAAGATCTTGTTCTGGATCCCGCCGATTGTGATGTTTTTGAATTTCTTCATTCCGCTTCTCTCCGTCCGATCTCCGGCGTTTTTGCGGCGCAGCCGCCGCCCGGCGGGGTTTCTCCCCCCGCCGCAGGAGCGTTGTATTTTATTATAATAGATTGATTATAACATATGTCGATGCGTTTGTGCAAACTCTGTGGGCGTTTTTCCGAATTCCCTTCGGAAGCAGCGGTTAAAGTAGCTGGCGTCCGAGAATCCGCATGCGTAGGCGATCTCCGCCACGGTCCTTCCGTCGCGGTGCTTCAGCTCCTCCGCCGCCTTTTGGAGCCGGTATTGCACCAGATACCGGATCGGCGTCGTACCGAGGGCGCTGTGGAACAGCCGCAGGCACGAGCTGACGCCGAGGTTGGCGCCGTGTGCGATATCCTCAATGGTGACAGCCGACTGGTAGTTGCGCTCGATCATGGCCAGCGCCTTCTTGATGCGGAGCTCATCCCGGCGGTCCTGCTCCGTGTAGAGCGCCTCCATGCTCTGCGCGTGCTCGACCAGCAGGCTGAAGGCCATCGCGAGGCAATGCCGGACATCCAGCGGGTAATCCTTTTGCTCATAGGCGCCCGCCTCCCACGCGCGCTCGGCCAGGCGCAAAAGCTCCTTTTGCCATGGCACGGCGGCGGTCAGGCGGACGAAGGGCAATCCGCGGTTCCCGACGATCGGTTCCACATAGGTGTTCCACGCCAGCTCCGACTTTGCGGCAACGATGCCGGGACTGAACACCATGGCGTGCTGGCGCCCCGTCTGCGTCTCCAGCGACTCCGCGTGCAAAACCCCGCTGTTTGTAAAGCAGCCCTCCCCGGCGGACAGGGAGAATTCCGTCCCGGCGACATGCGCCCGGACGCGCCCCTGGGTGACGACGACGAGCTCCAGCTCCTCGTGCCAGTGGTACGGCACGTTGACAACGGCCAGGTCGTCGTCGAAAAACGCGATGGGGAACTGCGGCGTGCCGTAGGTGAGCAGCTCCCTGCCGGTTTCGTCCACCCGGTCTATGGAAGCGGAAAGCGCCATGGCTCTTCCTCCCGTTTGGCGATATAATCCTATAAATCAGCCGCAGATTGGCGACTGTTTCCTATACTTATGGCCATTCTATGCGATATAATCATAGGCGTCAAGTCTGTGGAAGGTGAAATCCCATGGGGTCTTTGCTTTTGGCGGTCATTTATCTGATCTTTATCAGCCTCGGGCTGCCGGATTCCCTGCTCGGGTCCGGCTGGCCGACCATGCAGGCGGACTTCGGCGTTGCGTCGGCCTGCGCGGGCTATGTGTCGATGACGATCTCCTTTATGACGATCATCTCCGCCCTTTGCAGCCCGCGCATGATCCGGCGCTTCCACACGAAGTGGATCGTGATCGTTTCGATTTTTCTCACCGTGCTCGGTCTGCTGGGCTTTTCGTTCTGCGGGCAATACTGGATGCTGTTCCTCTTTGCGGTTCCCTACGGCCTCGGCGCGGGCTCCATCGACGCGTCGGTGAACCACTATGTTGCAAGCCACTACCCCGCCTCCGTCATGAATTTCCTGCACTGCTTCTACGGCGTGGGCGCCGTCATCAGTCCGGCGATCATGGCGCTGGCGCTGAAAACGGCGCGGTGGAACGAGGGGTATCGCTGGACCTCCTATATCCAGGCGGGCATTTTGCTTGTCGTGCTCCTCTCGCTGCCGCTGTGGAAGGCGGGCGGCAAAGCGGAGCAGGAAACGCGGCGCGATAGCGCCGGCATCCGGGAGACGCTGCGCGTGCCGGGCGTCGTGCCGACGCTCATCGCCTTCTTCTCCTACTGCGCGGGGGAGGCCACCTGCTTTCTCTGGACGCCCAGCTATTTCGCCGGCACCGAGGCGGGGCTGCCCGGGGAGACGGTCGCGGCCTTCGGCTCGCTGGTGTTCGGCGGGCTGATGCTGGGACGGCTGATCTCCGGCTTCGTCTCCAACCGGCTGGGCGACCGGCTGCTGATCCGCATCGGGATCGCCGTGGAGTTGCTCGGCATCTGCCTCGTCGTCGTGCCCGTGGGCGGCTATGTCATGACGGCGGTCGGCTTTGTCATCGTCGGCACGGGCATGGGGCCGGTCTATCCGGCTGTGCAGCACATGGCGCCGGTCCACTTCGGGGCGCGCCACAGCGCCGCGGTCATCGGGCTGCAGATGGCGTCCGCCTACATCGGCAGCACCTTCATGCCGATGGTCTTCGGCCATGTGCAGCAGGCGGTCGGGATCGGCGTCATGCCGGTTTACCTGCTGGCCTTCGCGCTGATGAATCTCGGCATGCTGGAGCTCGCCTATCGGAAGCTGCCGCAGGCGGGCAAGCTGTGAAGCTTGTGCTGCGGCCCACAATCTCCGCCGGGGAAATGTAAACGCGTCACAAAGTTTTGCGCCCGCGCCACAGTTTAGCTGCGCCCCGGCGGCGCAAGGGCACCCCCGTGATCGCCACCTGTTTCCGGAGCTTCCGGGACAGCTTTCTGCAGGGCATCTTTCTGTTTGCCCTTACGGCGATCCTCATTCTGCCGGTTCTGGGCGCTGCGTCCGTCGGCCTGTTGTATCCGGTGTACCGCCGGTATCTGGAAGAGGCGCCCTGACCGCGGGCGCAACGACAAGGAAAGGAAGACATTGCATATGATCATGGAAACGAAAAAGCGCAGCGGCTTTCCGGGCCCCCTGGAGACGCCGCAGGAAAAAGCCCACCGGGAAACGGCAAGGCAGGCCGCGGCAGAGGGCTTCGTTCTGCTGAAAAACGAGGGCATGCTGCCGCTTCCGGCCGGCTGCCCGATCGCGCTGCTCGGCGGCGGCGCGGGCAGGACGGTCAAGGGCGGCACCGGCTCCGGCGACGTGAACGAGCGGGAGATCGTATCCGTCTGGCGCGGCCTGGAAAACGCGGGATTCCCGATCACCAGCCGGGCGTGGCTGGAGGATTACGACCGCCGCTATCAGCAAGCGCGCTGCGACTGGCGCGATGCGTTGCTCCGCAAGTGCCAGGGCGCCGATCAGGTGTTGGACTTTTTCCATCACTACGCCACGAATCCCTTCCGCTTCCCCGACGGAAGGCCGATCACCGCAGAAGACGTGGGCGGCGCAAGGACCGCCGTCTATGTGATCAGCCGCTTTGCGGGCGAGGGCTTTGACCGGCAGCTGGAGCCCGGGGACTATTACCTGACGGACGCGGAGAAGGCGGATCTCGCCGCCGTTTGCGCGCTTTGCGACGAGGTCGCCGTGCTCATCAACACCGGCGCCCAGATCGACCTGACGGAGATCCTTGCGCACCAGAAGGTAAAGGCCGTGGTCTACATGGTCCAGCCCGGCATGGAGGGCGGCAACGCCGTTGCGGACGTGCTGTCCGGCAAGCAGAATTTCAGCGGCAAGCTGACGGATTCCTGGGCGCAGCGCTATTGGGATTATCCGAACGCGGCCAGCTTCAGCCACATGAACGGCGACGTGCAGCATGAGCGCTACACGGAAGACATCTACGTGGGCTATCGGTATTTCGACACCTTCGGCGTAACGCCCCTGTACTCCTTCGGCTTCGGCCTGTCCTACACGCAGTTCCGGATCGACTTTTTACGCCTCACGACCGACGGCAAGTCGGTCAGCGTGGCGGTCACCGTCGCCAACACGGGCGCCGTTGCCGGCAAGGAAGTGGTGCAGCTCTACGCATCCTTCCCGCAGGCGCAGCTGCCGAAGGAGCACCGGCGGCTGTGCGCCTTTGCCAAGACGCCGGAGCTGGCCCCCGGCGAGACCCGGCAAATGACGATCACGTTCCCGGTCAAGGCGCTGGCCTCCTTCTCCGAGGCGCACAGCGCATGGGTGATGGAGCAGGGGCTTTACGGCCTGTGGATCGGCAATTCGCTGGGCAGCGCTTCGCCGGTCTGCGGTCTGGAGGTGGCAGCCGACGCGGTGATCGAGCGCGTTGCGGGCATCTGTCCCCCGCGAACGCCCATCGACACCCTGACGCCGCCGGATGCCGCGGCGTTCACCGCGGCCTGGCACGCGGCGCTTGTGCAGCGCAAGGCGCCCATCGTCGCGCTCGCGCCCATGGCGGAGGAAAAGCGAGTTTACGCGCCGTCGCCCGCCGCGCGCTCGGCCAAAGAGCTGGTCGGGAAGCTGACGGACGAGGAGCTCATCTCCATGTGCGTCGGCAACGTCAAGCGGGGACAGGGCAACGCGCTCGGCTCCGCCGGCGTCGCGGTGCCCGGCTCCGCGGGCGAGACCTCCAACATCCTCGAGGAGAAGTATCAGGTGCCGGGGATCGTCATGGCGGACGGCCCCGCCGGTCTGCGGCTCATCAAGGAATACCACGTCAGCCGGGAAACCGGGGAGATTCTGGACGTGGACTTCCTCTCCGCGCTGGAGGGCGGCCTGTTCGCGCCGGAGCGGCGCTATGCGGACGCGGACGCCTATTATCAGTACTGCACAAGCTTCCCGGTCGGCGCGCTGCTCGCCCAGACCTGGAACCCCGCCGTTCTGGAGCGCGTCGGCGCCGCCGTCGCGGAGGAGATGCGCACCTTCGGGGTGTCCTGGTGGCTCGCGCCCGGCATGAACATCCACCGCAACCCCCTTTGCGGCAGAAACTTTGAGTATTTCTCCGAGGACCCGCTGGTCAGCGGCGTCAGCGCGGCGGCGATCACCCGGGGCGTCCAGTCCGTGCCGGGCGTCGGCACGACCATCAAGCACTTCGCCTGCAACAACCAAGAGGACAACCGCATGGGCTCCGACAGCATCCTCACGCAGCGTGCGCTGCGGGAGATCTACATCCGCGGCTTTGAGATCGCGATCAAGACCGCGCAGCCCATGTGCATCATGACCTCCTACAACAGCATCAACGGCGTCCACGCCGCGAACTGCCGGGACCTGTGCATACAGTGCGCGCGCACGGAATGGGGCTTCGAGGGCGTCATCATGACCGACTGGACGACGACCAACGCCGGCGGCAGCGATGCCTGGCGCTGCGCCGACGTCGGGAACGACCTCATCATGCCCGGCGCCGACAGCGACTTTGACAGCATACGCGGCGCGCTGGCGGACGGGCGGCTGGGCAGAGCCGCGCTGGAGCGCTGCGTGGAGCGGATGCTGAAGATCATCTTCCAGACCTCCGGCTACCGGGACGCCGTCAGCTACAGCCGGCAGTTTGAGGGCCTCGCGCCCTACATTGCCGTGGAATGAGCGCAAAGGACGCTCGGATCACCATGGATCACACGACCATCTATCCGCCCCTCTCCCGGCGGGAGCTCGACGGCGCAGCCATCTCCAAGAAGGCGGCAAAGGACGGCATGGTCCTGCTGCGCAACCGCGCCCACGCCCTGCCCCTGACGCCCGGGGCGATCTGCCTGTTCGGCAACGGCGCGGTGCGGACCGTCCGCGGCGGGACCGGCTCCGGCGACCCCTTCAACGGCGGTCTGTCCGGCGGCGGCGACGTCCATGTGGACTTGTCTCCCCACTACCACATCCAGCTGCTTCCCGCCATGCAAAAGGCGGGCTTCACCGTGCTGACCGAGGAGATGCTTCTGCGCATCGGGGAACGCTTTGACGAGGGCCTGCGGCGCACGGAAAACCGCGTCATGTCCTCCTTCACGCTTCCGGAGGAAGCGATGAGCGAGACCGCGGCGCGCGCCTATGCCGCCGGGACCGATACGGCGATCTACGTCATCTCCCGCAATTCCGGCGAGGGCACCGACCGCGCTGTGGAGGACGACTACAACCTCACGCAGACGGAAAAAGAGAATCTGGCGCTGCTGCGCAGCTGCTTTCGCACCCTGATCCTGCTTTTGAACGTGGGCGGCCCGGTCTGCGTGGCCGATCTGGAGGAAGCGGACCCGGACGCCATCTTGCTCATGGGGCAGGGCGGCCAGGAGGGCGGCGAGGCCGCCGCGGAGGTGCTCACGGGCGCAACGAACCCCTCCGGCAAGCTGACCGCTGTGACCGGCTGCATAGAAAAAACGGGATCCCCGGCTGATTGGAGCCGGGGATCCGCTTTGTTATGCTGTATTTACTTCGTGCCGCGCAGCGCAACGCCGTTCACATAGAGCGTATGGCCGTTGGAGATGACGCTCGATGCGTCGCCCGTGAAGGCGCTGATATACGTGTCGGCGGTCAGCGTCCATGTGGAAGCGCCGGAGAGCGTCACGCTCACGGTGCCGACCTCGGTGGAGACCGTCTCGCCGGCGGCGTTCGTGATCGCGCCGCTGATGCAGCCGGTGAAGGCCGAACCGTCGGTCAGCTCCAGCGTCAGCGTGGAATTGTCGCCGACGAGGATCGTGCCGTTAAGCGTCTGACCGATCGCCTTGAGCGTCGCGGTATTGCCCGCGCCGCTCCAGCCGTCGTCGCAGACGGACAGCAGGATGTCCGCGGCGTCCTCATTGACGATCTTCACGCCGGACAGGGTGATAACCGCGTTGGTGTTCGTGACGTGGAAAACGTGGCCGCTCTTGCTCGTCAGCGTGCCCCCGGTCATCGTGAAGGCCGAGGTACCGCTGTCGGCGTCGCCGGACATGGACTGGTAAATCATGATCGTGTCGAGGAAGCGCGCGTTGCTGTTGCGGCTGGTGTTGTTCGCGGTGAGGTCGCAGTTTTCAAGCGTGATGGAATTCTTGCCCTCGATGCACACGCCCTCGGAGAGATTCGAGACCAGCGTCGCGTTGGAAACCGTGATGTCCGCCGTGGAGTAGATGGCGGGCGAGCCGAGGCCGTTGGAGGTGTAGGTGCCGCCGTCGACGACGACGGTGCCGCCGCCGCGGTCGGTGCGGATCGGCGCGGAGGACTGTCCGCTCGTCTCCACGGTGAGGTCATAGGCGTAGGTCACGCCGCCGCCCGTGGTCATGATGCCGCCGGAGCCGTTGCCGGTGGTGGTGATCGTCGTGTCGCGGATGATGAGCGTCGTGCCGTCGCCGCTCGCTCCGTTCTGCCCGCCGTTGCCGCCGTAGCAGAACACGCCGTTGGCGCCGGAAGCGTCGGAGCTGATCGTGCCGCCCGTGATCGTCACGGTCGCGCCGTCCTTGACAAGCACGGCCGCGTTCAGGCCGTAGAAGTTGCAGTTGTCGCCGCCGTCACTGTCGCCGGTCTTGGTGACCGTCGGATTCGTGACCGTCACCTCGCCGGAGGTGGAGATCAGCAGTGCGCTCTCGTCCGCCGCGGTGCTGGCGTAGCTCTGGTTTTCCTGCGTGTCGGCGGAGGTGATTTCCGTCGCCGCGGTATAGTCGATGTCTGCGCTGCTGCCGCCGGGGCCGCCGCCGAAGCCGCCGGGCGGCGCGTCGGGCGGCGCGCCGTTCATGGCGCTTTGTTCGGTTGCTGCCGTCGTATCGCTTTGCGTGCTGCCGGTATTGCTGCTGCCGCAGGCCGTCAGCGCCGACAGGGCCAGAAGCGCGGCGAGGAGCGCGGCAAGGATTTGTTTCTTTTTCATGGGGTTTCCCCTCCCTTCTGTGCGCAGTATCGCATACGCTTCTTAAAAGGTCCTGAAATCGCAGAACTTTTTTCGGCGCATGCGCAGGCGCGTCCGGCGGCTTTCCTGCGTTCCGGCAGAAGGATGATGGCGAAAACGGGAAATCCGTGCTATAATTTGATTGTATCGCGCGCGCATTGACAGAAAGGAGGCCGCCGCATGCCGCTGAAAATCGTCCGAAACGATATTACCCACGTCGCCGCTGACGCGATCGTCAACACGGCCAATCCCCTGCCGCAGATCGGCGCCGGTACGGACAGCGCGATCCACTTGGCCGTCGGCCCGGCGCTGCTGGAGGCGCGGCGGAGCATCGGCCCCATTGCTGTCGGCGACTGCGCCGCCACGCCCGCATTCGGTCTTCCCGCCAAGTATGTCCTGCACACCGTCAGCCCGCGCTGGGAGGGCGGGCAGGCGCACGAGGCGGAGCTTCTCCGACGGGCGTATGATTCCGCGCTTGCGCTCGCTTCCCGGCTGCACTGCCGCTCCGTCGCCTTTCCGCTGCTGGCCGCGGGCAGCTACGCCTTCCCGCACGCGCTGGCGCTGTCGATCGCTGTGCAGGCGTTCACGGACTATCTGATGGAGCATGAGCTCACGATCTGTCTGGTGCTCTTCGACGGGAAGGCCTTCGGCCTGGCCGCTTCCCTGTTCGACGATCTGAAAAGCTACGTCGACGACCACTATGTCGACGCGCAGCATCGCAGGGAGCATCCCTTCCTTGCCGGCCGGCGCCGTGCGGAGCCCCGGCCCGCGCAGGATCTCGCGCGGGAAGACGCGGCGTCCGGTGCCTTGGGCGCAAACGAGGCCGCCGATCTCGGCGGCAGCGCGTCCATGGCCGCGCCGCAGCCGGCGACGCCGTCTGCGTCAGGCAGTCTCTCCGACTATCTCAGCCGGAGCGAGGCGACCTTCTCGGAGTATCTGCGCGACCTGCTGATCGAGCGCGGCGGAAAGGATTCCGAGGTCTACAAGCGCGCCGAGGTCAGCAAGCAGCTGTTCAGCAAGATCCTGTGCAACCGGGACTATCAGCCCACGAAAAGCACCGCGATCCAGCTTGCCATCGGGCTGGAGCTCGATCTTGTCGGAACGCAGAAGCTGCTGGAGAAGGCCGGCTATTCGCTGACGCGCAGCAGCAAGGCGGATCTCGTCGTGCAGTATTGCATCGAGCGGCGCATCTACTCCGTGACCTTCATCAACGAGGCGCTGTACGACTGTGGGCTGCCGCTTTTGAAGACCGGGCTCAAATCATAAAAAGGTCAACGCCCGGTTGACCCTTTCCCCTTTCCGGTATGCGAAAATGCAGGTACAAACTTGAAAGGGGACCATGCAATGAACAACAATCTGACCGAGATCGTATGCATCCTCGACCGCAGCGGCTCCATGGCCGGGCTGGAGGACGACACCATCGGCGGCTTCAACGCCATGGTGGAAAAGCAGAAGAAGGAGCCGGGCGAGGCGTTTCTCTCCGCCGTCCTCTTCAGCGACGAGAGCGTCGTCGTCTATGACCGTGCGGACATTCGGGGGGTCGAGCCGATGACCGACCGGCAGTACCGCGTCGGCGGCTGCACGGCGCTGCTGGACGCCATCGGCGGCGCGGTGCATCACATCGCCAACATCCACAGGTACGCGCGCGAGGAGGACCGCCCCGGCAAGACCATCTTCGTGATCACGACGGACGGGCTGGAAAACGCCAGCCGCCGCTACACCTACGCGGACGTGCGGAAAATGGTGGCGCACGAGCAGGAGAAGCACGGCTGGGAGTTCCTGTTCCTCGGCGCGAACATGGATGCGATCCATGAGGCCGAGCGCTTCGGCTTCCGCTCTGACCGCGCCGTCCGTTTCCAGAACGACAGCGCGGGCACCAGCCTGAATTTCGCTGTGGTCAGCGAAGCCATCGGCGGCTTCCGGAGCGGGCACGGCATCAAGCGCACTTGGGCCGCGCCGATCGCGGCGGATTACAAAAAGCGCGGCGATCCAGCCGGCAAATGAACGAAGGGCAGAGATAAGTGATGCACGGCGCGATCCCCGCGCCGCCGGACGACACGCGCTCGGTGCCGGACCGCTTCGACGCCATGCGGACCTGAAACACAGGCCGTCAGATTGCAGGCAAACCTCGATGCGGCTGCAAAATGGCTCGCATGGGGGGTGTGAGGGGGGACGGGAGTCCAATGTCATTGACTTAAGCTGCGGCGGCGTTGAATTAAGCCCCCGAAATCTCCTTGTGCAAAGATTCCGGGGACGTTTTTGAAGCAGAATTAGGTTATTCTTTTTGCGCTAACACTATCCCGCTTACAAGGCGAGGCAGCTGAATGTCATCAAATGGGCGCAGGTGTGCGCTATCAGCTATAAGTATTTGAGATGGTGGAGTAGTAAGTAGCGAGACTATCCCGAAAATTGTGTAAACCTCCGAAGTGGTGTAGAATAGGAGCAC
>CAMJPK010000014.1 GCA_946407675.1 uncultured Clostridia bacterium | reverse complement strand
GGCGGGGGCAAGCTCGGTCTCGACGCCGAAGCGGCTCTTGAGCTTGGCGCAGAGCACGTCCACCTGGATGTCGCCGGCGCCGGAAATGACCATCTGGTGCGTCTCGGCGTTGTTGACGACGGTGAAGGAGATGTCCTCCTCATTCAGGCGGGCAAGGCCGGTGCTGACCTTGTCGTCCTGTCCCTTGGTCTTGGGGGCGATGGCCATCGAGTAGCAGGGCTCCGCGATCTCAATGGCGGGGAACTCGACCTCGTTCTTCGGGTCGCAGACCGTGTCGCCGGTCTTCCACTCCATCTTGCCGACGGCCACGATGTCGCCGCAGCAGGCCTCCTTGGTCTCAGTGGCCTTCTTGCCGCACATGGTGTAAAGGCGGCCGAGCTTGTCCGTGCTGCCCGCGCGGACGTTGCGCAGGGACATGTCGGCGGTGATTTTCCCGCTCATGACCTTCACGAAGCTGTACTTGCCGAACTGGTCGGAAACGGTCTTGAACACGAAGCCGGCGGTCGGGCCGTTGGGGTCGATGCCGTCCATGTCGATCGGGGCGGGGACGTAGTCCACGATGGCCTGCAGCAGGGCCTCGGTGCCGATGCCGGAGATGGCGCTGGAGGCGAACACGGGGACGACGCTGCCGTCCTTGAGGCCGATCTTGAGGCCCTTGATGATCTGCTCCTCGCTAAGCTCCATGGAGTCGAAGAAGACCTCCATCAGCTCCTCGTCGGCGCCCGCGGCGGCCTCCATGAGCTCGGCGCGCAGGGTCTCGGCCTCGCCGGCGTCGGCGGCGGGGATGGCGCCCTTGGTGGTCTTGTTGCCATTGGTGGTGTAGCAGACGTTGTGCACGAGGTCGATGACGCCCTTGCCGTCGCCGGTCGGGCAGGTGACCGCGCAGATGAGACTGCCGTGCTTGGCCTTGAGGGCGTTCACGACGCCGTCAAAGTCGCCGTGCTCCTCGTCGGTCTTGCTGACGACGTACATCACGGGGACGCCCGCGCCGCGCAGCGTCTTCCACGCGCGCTCCGCGCCGACGGAGATGCCGTCCTTCGCGGTGCACAAAATGATGCCGGCCTCGGCCACGCGGATGGCCGCGGCGACCTCGCCCGCAAAGTCAAAGTAGCCGGGGCAGTCCAGCACGTTGATCTTGCAGCCGCCGAAGTTCACGGGGGCGACGGCGGAGGAGATGGTGATCTGGCGCTTGATCTCTTCGGGGTCGTAGTCGCAGACGGTGTTGCCGTCCGTGATCTTGCCCTGGCGGTCGACAGCGCCGGTGAGGTAGAGCATGCTCTCAGCGAGGGTGGTCTTGCCGCTGTTGCCGTGGCCCAGCAGGGCGACGTTGCGGATAAACTTGGGTTCGTAGCTCATGTGGCTTCTCTCCTTATATCGTAACTTTGTGTTTCTTTACCGTGAAAGTATTCCAAACAAACTGATTATACACG
Organism: uncultured Clostridia bacterium; assembly: GCA_946407675.1. Classification (GTDB taxonomy): domain Bacteria; phylum Bacillota; class Clostridia; order Oscillospirales; family Oscillospiraceae; genus SVKR01. Next base: position 24,751 of record CAMJPK010000014.1, on the reverse strand, counting down.
CTAATCCACCGCTTGGCAATAAAAATCTTTTACCGCTTTGCCTTCCCCTTGAGGGAATTGCGCGCCGCCGCTGCCGGTGGCAGAGGAAGGCGGCACGGAATTTCCGCAGCCGCGCCGTTGGCGGGCCGAATGCGAAGCCGGCCCGCCAACGGCGTTGCGGCAAGGCGGGTAAGAGGTGGCGCGAAGCGCCAGATGAGGTGTCCTATCGGTTTACGCCCCACGTGATCACCACCGACGGGATCAGCCACAGCAGCATAAAGGTGATGACGTTGCCCGCGGTGTTCGCGGCAAAGCCGCCGGTCCAGCTCATCAGGAACATCATCAGCAGCCCGAAGACGCAGCCGACAGCGGTGATGAGCGTGCCGATGCGGATGGCACTGTAGAGGCGGCGTCCGCGGTCGGCGGCGTCCACCAGCGGCTCCATCCCCTCGCGGGCGATGGCCGCGGCGACGCGGCTGGCGGCGTCCGGCTCCGCGCCGGAGATGCGGAAGCGCTCGGAATAGGAGGGGAACTTGAAGTTGTCCGCGGGCAGGCGGAACTTGTTCTTGAGCATCTGCGGCGTGATGTTGAAATCGCGCAGGGCGAAGACCGGCTCAAGGTTGGAGTGCAGCAGCGTCACCAGCGCGTCCTGCACGCCGCCCGTGGCGCGGTAATTCACCATGAAGATGCCGACGAGCGAGCCGTTCATCGCGGTGCACACGGCGTTGTGGGTGCTGAGCTTGCGCGGCACGCGCACGCCGATGAGGTTCATAAAGCCCGTGTTGCCGACGGCGACGTTCTCGCCGTTCACCATCGCGGTCATGCCGCCGCCGTCGTGCGGCTCAAAGTTCTCCACGCGCGAGATCGAGTAGCCGTTGCGGCGTATGAGCTCCGCGAAGGGGACGGCCAGCCCGCTGCCGCTCGCGGCGATGACGCTGGCGGTGGCGGAGATGACCTTGTCGACAAAGGCGCCCTCGAGGATCCGGATGTCGCCCATCTCCAGCGTGCCCTTGGGGAACACGTCGGCGTCGGTGATGACGACGCTGCGGCTGCGCCCGATGTCGCGGATGCCGGGCCAGCCGGCCACGGCGGCGCCGGTCTGCGTAAAGCGGCGCGCGGCGAAGGCGTAGGGCAGGGAGAAGCAGATGGTCGCGGAGAAGGCGGCGGAGGCCGCGAGCAGCATCGCGATGTCGTGGACGATCGCGCCGGGCGTCTTGCGCACAAGCGCGGCCAGCGCGCCGAGCACGACGGCGCCGGCGAGCAGCAGCGGCGTCAGATACTTGAAGACGCCCGCGGTGTAGTCCGGCTCGATCGAGCGGCGGATAAAGCCGCGAATGGAGCGGCGGGACTTCAGAAGGGCGACCTCCTTCGTGATGCCCTGCTCGCCGGAGACGGTGTAAAGGTTGCGGCTGGAGGTCAGGACCTTGAAGCCGCGGCGCAGCGCGCTGACGCGCCAGTATTCGCCCCAGATCGCAAGCGTCATGCTCAGCGCGCCCGCGGCGCACAGCGGCAGGCCGAGCGCGCCGTCGCCGCGAAGGGCAAGCACGGCGGCGTCCAGCACGGTGATGATGCAGGAGCAGGCGACGAGCGTGCGCGCGTCGGGCTTTTTGCGGATGAGGTTCAGCACGCCGTCGGTGAAGACGTTGAGCCCCGCCATCATGACGGTGAGCTCCAGGATCAGGAGCATCAGGCACAAGACCCGCGGGCTGGCCTTCAGCGCGCCGGTCAGCGGCAGCGCCGAGCCGGCGGCGTAGGTCAGATAGACCAAAATGAGACTCATCGCAGTCGCGATGCGCCCGCGCATGCGCAGCGGGCCGAGCTGGGCGGCGCATTCGTGCGCGGCCTTCTCCGGCGGCGGCTCGGGCAGCGCGTCGGCCTCCGCGTCGGACGCGGACTCGCCAGCGCCCCGCTTTGCCTCGCGCTGGGCGCGGCGCAGGGCGATGAGCGCGAGCAGCGCGGTGAACGGGGAGAGGAAGCGCTCCTTTGCGCTGCGGGCGTCGCGCCGCTTCTTCGGCGCTTCCTCAGCGTCCCCGGCATCCGGCTCCGCTTCGGCTTCTCCGCCGTCGGCGTCGGACGCGTCGGGCGCGTCCGCCTCCTCCGGCGCTTCCTCCGGCGCGGCGGCGCCGGCGTAGGCGGAGGCATACGCCGTACTGCCGTCGTCGTCGCGGATCTCGGCGGCGCTGCCGTACTCGCGCAGCGCCTCGGCGATCACGGCCTCCGGATCGTCAAAGCGCAAAACCTCTTCGTCAAATCCCGGCGCTTCCGCGTCCGGTTCTTCGGGCGCTTCCGCCTCGGCATCGTCCGCCGGCGCATCCGGTTCCGGCCGGGCTTCGGCTTCCTCCGCCTGCGCCGGCTCCTCCGGCTGCGGCGGTTCCTCCGCCTGCGCCTGCTCCTCCGCCTGCGCCGGCTCCTCCGGCGGCGGCGCGAGGGCGGCCTCGGCCTCGGCCTCCGCCTGCCGCGCGATGCTGCCGAACTCCATCAGCGCGTCGGCGACGACGGCGTCCCGGTCGTCAAAGGGACCGGGCTCCGGCGAAGGCATCTCAAAGCCCGCCGCGGCAAAGGCCGCCGTGCTTTCATCGGCAGCGTCCGCATCGTCCGCCTGCGGCGCGCGCGCGTCGGCCACGGCGTCGGAGATCACGTCGTCCAGCGAGGAAAAGCCCAGCGCGTCCACGCCGTCGGGCAGCTGCTCCATGACGAGCTTCTTGCTGCGGTCGCCGAGCGTCTCCATGCGCGATAGCTCCTCCGCCTCGTCCGGCGCGCTGCCGAACTCCGCGAGGATGTCGTCCAGTGCGAAGCCGTGCGGCAGATTCGTCTCGGAGATGTGGATTTTGTCTTTGTTTTCGTCCATAAAATCACCCTTTCAAAGCCCCCCCTCTTGCGAAGGGGGGACGGCGCGAAGCGCCGGAGGGATCGGGAGTTATCCCTTGCTTCTCTGCCGCACGACCTCGTACATCAGCACGCTGGCCGCGGTGGCGGCGTTGAGCGAATCGAGCGTGCCGCGCATCGGGATGCCCACGAGGAAATCGCACGCTTCCCGCACGAGCCGCCCCATGCCCTCGCCCTCGGAGCCGACGACGAGGCAGCACGGCCCGGTGAAGTCCGTTTCCCACAGGGTTTTGGGCGCGTCGGCGGCGGTGCCGTAGATCCACAGCCCACGGTCCTTGAGGCCGCGGATCGCGGCGGGCAGGTTCGCCACGCGCGCCACGGCGATGTGCTCGGCCGCCCCGGCGCTCGTCTTGCCGACGATGCCGGTCAGCCCCGCGCTGCGGCGCTTGGGGATGACGACGCCGTGCGCCCCCGCGCAGTAGGCGCTGCGCAGTATCGCGCCGAGGTTGTGCGGATCGCTGATCTCGTCGCACAGGATGACGAAGGGCGGCTCGCCGCGCTCGGAGGCGAGGGCGAGGATGTCCTCCACGGAGCAGTATTCCCGCACCGCGGCGATCGCCACGACACCCTGGTGCGCCTTCGTCGCGCTCATGGCGTCCAGCTTGCGGCGGTCGGCCTCGACGACGACGACGCCGGCCTCCCGCGCGCGGGAGGCGATGTGGCCGAGCGTCTTGTCCGTCTCGCCCTTCGCAATGTAGATTTTGTCCAGCGCGCGTCCGGCGCGCAGGGCCTCGATGACCGCGTTGCGGCCCTCTACGAGGTCTTCTCTGTCGTTCTCAAATGGCATGGGGATCTCCTTCCGGTAGGGCGCGACGACCTCGGCGCGCCGAAATCGCGGACGGATGCGGCGGCGCGGGATCAAACCGCCCGGTAGGGCGCGACGACCTCGGCGCGCCGAAATCGCGGACGGATGCGACGGCGCGCCCGGTGGTCGCGCCCTACAAGCCGCCTTTTTTACAGGTATTTCTTCAACGCCTCGACCGCGTCGGTCTGCTCCCACGGCAGCGCCACGTCCGTCCGGCCGAAGTGGCCGTAGGCGGCGCACTGGCGGTAGATCGGGCGGCGCAGGTCGAGCCGGGCGATGATCTTCGCCGGGCGCAGGTCGAAGTTCTCCAGAATGATCTCGCGCAGCTTCCCGTCGCTGACGGCGCCGGTGCCGAAGCTGTCCACAAGGACGCTGACCGGCTCAGCCACGCCGATGGCGTAGGCCAGCTCGATCTGGCAGCGGCGGCACAGGCCAGCGGCCACAAGATTCTTGGCGACGTAGCGCGCCATGTAGGCCGCGCTGCGGTCCACCTTCGTCGGGTCCTTGCCGGAAAACGCGCCGCCGCCGTGGCTGGCGTAGCCGCCGTAGGTGTCGACGATGATCTTCCGCCCGGTCAGGCCGGAGTCGCCCACCGGGCCGCCGATGACGAAGCGGCCGGTCGGGTTGATGAGATAGCGGGTGTTATCGTCCAGATACTCCGCGGGCAGCACGGCCTTGATGACGTCGCGGATCAGGCATTCGCGGATCGTGGTCTGCTTAACCTCGGCGGCATGCTGCGTGGAGATGACGACGGTGTCGATGCGCTTCACCGAGCCGTCGGCGGCGTACTCCACCGTGACCTGGCTCTTGCCGTCCGGGCGCAGCCAGGGGAAGGTGCCGTCCTTGCGCACGGCGGCGAGGCGGCGGGTGAGCCGGTGGGCGAAGGCGATGGGCGCGGGCATCAGCTCGGGCGTCTCGTCGCAGGCGAAGCCGAACATCATGCCCTGATCCCCGGCGCCGGTGTCGCCGTCGTCGGCCTGGCCCTCGCGGGCCTCCAGCGAGTTGTCAACGCCCATGGCGATGTCCGGGCTCTGCTCGTGGATCGAGGTGATGACGGCGCAGGTGTTGCCGTCAAAGCCGTACTCCGGGCGGTCGTAGCCGATCTCGCAGACGGTTTTGCGCACGATGGCCTGGATATCGACATAGCAGCTTGTCGTGATCTCGCCCATGACGAGCACCATGCCGGTGGTGGTGCAGCACTCGCAGGCCACGCGGGCCGTGGGGTCGTTTTCAAGGATCGCGTCGAGGACGGCGTCGCTGATCTGGTCGCAGATCTTGTCGGGATGCCCCTCGGTCACGGATTCGGAGGTAAATACGCGGTTGGTCGTTTCGTTTGCCATAACAAATCGTTCCTTTCTGTATTAGCAACTCATTACACCATGTCCGCGGACATGGTATATCGCCATGTTTCGCGGCTCCGCCCGCAGGGCGGGAGCGAAACGGCGATCAAGTATAATGACTGTAATCAAGTCATTATAGCATACAGTTTCTTATTATCAAAGTGTTTTTGGCGGAAAAAAGAAAAATCTCGCGAAAGAATTGTTTACAAATTATTCGTGACTTTGTGCCGGGAGAGGGGTATGATAGGGGAAAACCGGAATTGCTTTGGAGTTTTGCGCATGAAATCCCTGATGAAAAAAATCGACCTGTTCTGCTACCGCCACCCGCGCTTCGGCATCCCGAACCTGATGCTGTACGTCGTGGTGGGCGGCGCGATCGTCTGGCTGTTCAATCTGTTCACGTCGGCGTCCTCGTCGGGCGTGAGCATATTGTCCTATCTCTATTTCTCGCCGGCGCTCATTCTGCGCGGGCAGGTCTGGCGGCTTCTGACCTTCATTCTGATTCCGCCGGGCACCGGCATCCTCACGCTGGTGGCCTTCTATTTCTACTTCTTCATCGGCCGGACGCTGGAGCAGCAGTGGGGCCCGGGCAAGTTCACGATCTACTTCTTCACCGGCGTGCTGCTCACGATCCTCTACGGCTTCGCGGTCTGGTTCATCTTCCGCGTGAGCCTGCCGGTCAGCGCGCACTATATCTACCTGAGCATGTTCTTCACCTTCGCGACGCTCTACCCGGACATGCAGGTGCTCCTGTTCTTCATCATCCCGCTGAAGATGAAGTGGCTCGCCATCGTGGACGCGGCCTTTTTCGTCTACGAGATCGCGACGACCTCGTTCCCGGCGAACCTGCTGCCCATCGTGGCCGTGCTGAACTATCTGCTCTTCTGCGGGGACGTGCTGGTGGACGCGTTCAAGCGCCTGCGCGGCGGCAGCCGGAAGCAGCGGCAAAACACGGTGAACTTCAAAACCGAGGTGCGCCGGATACAGTATGAGCAAAAGCAGAAGACCTACACCCGCCGCTGCGAGGTCTGCGGCCGCACGGACACGGACTACCCGGACCTTGAATTCCGCTACTGCTCGCGCTGCGCGGGCTACCACTGCTTCTGCATGGACCACATCAACAACCACAAGCACTTTACGCAGTGACAATATCAAAGGTGAAAGCGCCGCCCGTCCGGGCGGCGCTTTCCTAATATGGCTCCCCTGAAAGGGAATTCCGCGCCGCCGCTGCCTGTGGCAGAGAAAGGCGGCACGGAATTTCCGCAGCCGCGCCGTTGGCGGGCCGAGGCGACTGCCCGGCCTGCCAACGGCAAGTGCGGCAAGGCGGGCAAACGCTGTCGGCGCAGCCGACTGAGGGGTCAAACCCCTCCGGCCTCGCGCTGCTCGGCCACCTCCCCTTACAGGGGAGGCAAAGCGGTCAATCCCTTACCAGATTGTTCACCCACTTCCTGCTTTTCAGCAGCACGTACCCGATCCCACACTTGACCAGCTCCAGCGCCTGCACGCACAAATACATCGTGACGATGGGCACGGCGGTATAGCGCGAGAGCACGAAGGCCAGCGGCACGCTCAGCACCCAGATGAAGCCGCAGTCGAACAGGAAGGTGATGACGGTCTTTCCCCCGGCGCGCAGCGTGAAGTAGGCGGAATTCGTGAAGGCGTGGAAGGGCATCAGCGCGGCGCTGACCATCATGAGCTGCGCCGCGAGCGACTTGACCGTCGGCGTGGTGTTGTAGATCTCCGGCACCAGCGGCGCGAGCAGCGCCATCGCGCCGCCGACGGCGACGTTGACGAGCACCGAGACGGTGATGAGCTTGCGGTCCTCGTCCACGGCGCGCTCCGTCTCGCCCGCGCCGAGGTACTGCCCGACGAGGATGGCGATGGCGTTGCCGAGGGCGAAGAAGGCGCAGAAGAACAGGTTGGAGACCGTCGACGAGATGTTCGTCGCGCTCACGACCTCCAGCCCGCGCACGGAGTAGCACTGGTTCAGCGTGGTCATGCCCGTGGACCACAGCACCTCGTTGGCCAGCAGCGGCGTGCCCATGACGGCGACCTGCCGGAACAGCTTTCCCGGCACCCGGAAGGTCTTGTAAAGCCCGGTGACGAAGGGCGCCCTTTCGGTGTGGCGGTGGCTCCAGACAAGGACGATGGTGCACTCGACGCACCGGGCGATCAGCGTGGCGATCGCGGCGCCGACGACGCCGAGGGCCGGCGCGCCGAGCTTGCCGAAGATGAGCACCCAGTTGAAAAACAGGTTGACCAGCACGGCGGTGATGCCCGCCTTCATCGGCAGAAGCGTCTCGCCGGTCTCGCGCAGGGAGCTGGCGTAGACCTGCATCAGCGCGAAGGGGAGCATCTGCCAGACCATGACGCGCAGATAGTCCATGCCGTAGGCGAGCGTCGCGGCGAGGTCGAGGTCGTCCTGCCCCTGATGCAGGAACAGCGAAATGAGCGCCCCGCCCTTTGTAAGCAGCGCTGCGGCAAAGGCCGCGACGGCACCGGCGGCGATGAAGAACTTGATGCGCACGGTGTTGCGCACGCCCTCGAGATCGCCCTTGCCGGCGTACTGCGCCGTGTAGATGCCCGGTCCGGCCAGCCCGCCGAAGATGCACAGGTTGAACACGAACAGCAGCTGGTTGACGATGGCGACGCCGGACATGCTCTCGGTGCCGATCTGGCCGACCATGATGTTGTCCAGCAGATTGACGAAATTCGTGATGACATTTTGCACGAGGATCGGCCCGGCCACGGCGATGAGCCGCTTGTAGAACGCCCGGTCCCCGAAATACTTCGAGCGCAAGGGAATCCACCTCTGTGAATACGATACTGCGCGCCATTATACCCGCGCGCGCGGAAAAAGGCAAGATGCAATTGCGCTTTGACTGCGCGCGTGATAAGATCGTAGCATGCCATGCAACGAAAGAAAGGGGAATCCTGATTATGATCATGACGCTGCGCGGTGTGACGCCGCGCGTTTCGCCCGACGCGTTCATCGCGGAGACCGCCGCCCTGATCGGCGACGTGACCGTGGGCAAGGACAGCTCCGTCTGGTTCGGCGCGGTAATTCGCGGCGACAACGAGCCCATCACGGTGGGCGAGGGGACGAGCATACAGGACAACTGCGTGCTGCACACGGAGAAGGGCCACCCGCTGACCGTCGGCAGCAACGTCACCGTCGGCCACGGCGCCATCGTCCACTGCTCCTGCGTCGGGGACAACACGCTCGTCGGCATGGGCGCCGTGCTGCTTGACGGCGCGGTGATCGGGAAAAACTGCATCATCGGCGCGGGCGCGGTCGTGAAGGAGCACGCCGTCGTCCCGGACGGGACGATGATGGTCGGCGTCCCGGCCAAGCCGGTGCGGGAGCTGAGCCCGGAGGTGATCGCGCTTCTGAACGGCACCTCGCCTTACGTCGCGCTGTCGAAGGAGTACATGAAATGATCCGCTTTGACTCCGACTACACCGAGGGCTGCCACCCGCGCGTCCTTGAAGCCCTTGTGAAAACGAACATGGAGCAGCACCCCGGCTACGGCACGGACGCGCACTGTGCCCGCGCCCGCGCCCTGCTTCGCGCGGCCTGCGAAGATGCGGACGCGGACGTGCACTTCCTTACCGGCGGCACGCAGGTGAACACCGTCGTGATCGCATCGGCGCTGCGCCCGTGGGAGGGCGTTCTGAGCGCGCAGACCGGCCACATCGCCTGCCACGAGACCGGCGCCGTCGAGGCCGCTGGCCACAAGGTCCTGACGCTCCCGCACGAAAACGGGAAGATCACCGCGCAGACGCTTGAAAACGCGATCGCCGCGGCGCGCGCCGATCCCAACGCCGAGCACATCGTCCAGCCCGGGCTGGTCTACATCTCGCAGCCGACGGAGTTCGGCACGGTCTACACCCGCGCGGAGCTCGCGGCGATCTCGGAGGTCTGCCGCAAGGCCGGTCTGCCGCTTTTCCTCGACGGGGCGCGCCTCGGCTGCGCGCTGGCCGCGCTGCCGGAGCTGACGCTGGCCGACTACGCCCGGCTTTGCAGCGTGTTCACGATCGGCGGGACGAAGGTGGGCATGCTCTTCGGCGAGGCCGCCGTCATCTGTGACGAAAAACTGAAGCCCGGCTTTCGCAACATGATGAAGCAGCGCGGCGGCATGCTCGCCAAGGGGCGGCTGCTCGGCGTGCAGTTCGAGGCCATGTTCGAAGACGGCCTCTATCTCGAATGCGGGCGCAACGCCGTCGCGCAGGCGCGGCGCATCCGCGCGGCGCTTTTGGAAAAGGGCCTGCCGCTGGCCTTCGACAGCCCGACGAACCAGCTCTTCGTCACGCTGACAAAGCGCCGGCGCGCGGCGCTGGAAAAGGAGTTCGCCCTCGGCGTCTGGGACACCACCGGCGGCGAGACGGACACGCTGCGCATCTGCACCTCCTGGGCGACGACGGACGAACAGACCGACGCCCTCATCGAAGCCATCCGGGCTTTGTAAATCAAAAAAAAGAAAACGGATTGCCACACCAGCGTGCGCGCTGGCTCGCAATGACCGGAACGTTACGTTCTGCGGCAAAACGAACCCTTGCCGCACATCGTTACCGACATGTCATTGCGAGCCAGTGCCGAAGCACTGGCGTGGCAATCCGTATTTTTATTCCATTAATCCAGCTGATGCTGTCCGGTGTACAAGAGATAATACTGCCCCTTCTGCTCCAGCAGCTCCTCGTGCGTGCCCTTCTCCTGGATCCGCCCGTGCTCGATGACGACGATGCAGTCGGCGTTGCGGACGGTAGAAAGCCGGTGGGCGATGACAAAGACCGTGCGCCCGAGCATCAGCGCGTCCATGCCCTGCTGGATGTGGCGCTCGGTGCGGGTGTCGATGGAGCTCGTTGCCTCGTCCAGCACCATGACCGGCGGGTCCGCAACGGCGGCGCGGGCGATGGCGAGCAGCTGCCGCTGCCCCTGCGAGAGGTTTGCGCCGTCCCCGGTCACCATCGTCTGATACCCGTCGGGCAGACGGCGGATGAAGCTGTGGGCGTTGGCGCTCTTGGCCGCGGCGATGCACTCATCGTCCGTGGCGCTGAGCCGCCCGTAGCGGATGTTGTCCATGACCGTGCCGGTGAACAGGTGGGTGTCCTGCAGCACCGCGCCGAGGGAGCGGCGCAGGGAATCCTTCTGGATGTCGCGCACGTCGATGCCGTCGTAGGTGATGCGCCCGTCGTTGATCTCATAGAAGCGGTTGATCAGGTTCGTGATCGTGGTCTTGCCCGCGCCGGTGGAGCCGACAAAGGCGATCTTCTGTCCCGGCTTGGCGTAGACGTTCACGTCCTGCAGCACCGGCTTGCCCTCGACATAGGCAAAGTCAACGTGCTCCAGCCGCACGTCGCCGCGCAGGGGGACGGTGCTGCCGTCGGGCATGCGCCAGACCCAGTGCTCCACGCTGGCGTTGCCGGCGTTCTCGTCGCCGGGCAGGCGCTCCAGCGTGACCTTGCCCTCGTCGGGCTCGGCGGGGGCGTCCATGACCTCGAAGATGCGCTCCGCGCCGGCGAGGGCGGAGAGGATCGTATTGACCTGCTGGCCCATCTGCTCGATGGGGCGCCCGACCTGCCGCGTATAGAGCAGGTAGGCCGCAAGGCCGCCGAGGTCAAAGCCGCGCACCAGCGCGAGGAAGCCGCCGGCCACCGCGGTCAGCGCGTAGCCGATGTTCATGATGTTGGCGCTCATCGGCATGATGGACATGCCGTAGAAGTTGGCGTCCGTCGCCGCGGCGCGGTAGGCCTCGTTGAGCTCGGCAAACTCCTGCTTGGCGATGTCCTCATGGGTGAAGGCCTTGACGACCTTGAGCCCCTCGATGATCTCCTGGATCTCGCCGTTGACCTGCCCGAGCGCGGCCTGCTGCTTGCGGTAGTACACGCGGCTGCGCTTGCCGAGCGCCTTGAAAGCGATCAGCGTGGCGGCGAGGATGAACACCGTGACGCCGAAGAGGATCGGCGCGGTGTACAGCATCATGGCGACGACGCCGATGAAGGTCAGCGCGCTGGTGATGAGGTTCACGAAGCTCTGCTCCATGGCGAAGGAGACGCTGTCCGCGTCGTTCGTGAAGCGGCTCATCAGCTCGCCGTGGGTGTGCGCGTCGTAGTATTTCAGGGGCTTCGATTCCAGCGCGTCAAAGAGGTCGGCGCGCAGCCCGGTGACCGCCTTGTGCGCCATGCGCGCGGTCAGAACGCCGGAGCAGTAGGTGCACACGGCCTCCGCGGCCTGTACGCCGAACAGCAGCAGGCAGCCGCGCAGGAGCATCCGGAGCTTTTCGTCCCAGGTCCCGCCGCCGACGAGGTTGTTGATGATCGGGCGCATGATGTAGGTGTTCGCGACGGAGGCGACGGTGCCGATGATGAGGAAGAGGCCGATGAGCACGAGGATGCCCTTGCGCGCCGTGATATAGGTGAGCAGGCGCTTGATGGTCTTCTTCGTGTCCTTGGGCTTCTGGAAGCCGCCGCGCGCGTGGGGCGGGCCGCCGGGCTTGCTTTCCGCCGCGGCGAATTTCTGTCTTTTTTCCTGCGCCATTACTCGCTCACCCCTTCCTGCTGGGATGCGTAGATCTCCTGATAGATGGCGTTGGAGGCGAGCAGCTCGTCGTGCGTGCCCTCGCCGGCGATGTGGTCGTCCTCGAGAATGACGATCTTGTCGGCGTAGCGCACCGAGCTGATGCGCTGCGCGATGATGATGACGGTCATGCCCTTGAGGTTTTCGCGGAAGCTGCGGCGGATCGCGGCCTCGGTGGCACTGTCCACGGCGGAGGTCGAGTCGTCCAGGATCAGGATCTCCGGGTGGCGCAGCATGGCGCGGGCGATGCAAAGCCGCTGCTTCTGCCCGCCGGAGACGTTGACGCCGCCCTGCTCCAGCATCGTGTCAAAGCCCTCGGGGAAGCTCATGATGAAGTCGTAGGCCTGCGCGTTCTTCGCCGCGGTGATCATCTCCTCCTCGGTGGCGTCCGGGCGGCCCCACAGGAGGTTTTCGCGGATCGTCCCGGTGAACAGGACGTTATTCTGCAGCACCATGCCGATGCGGCTGCGCAGGGCCTCCACGGGCCAGTCGCGCACGTCCAGCCCATCGACCGTGACGGCGCCGCCGGTCACGTCGTAGAAGCGGGGGATCAGGTTGACGAGCGAGCTCTTGCCGACGCCGGTGCCGCCGACGATCGCCACGAACTGTCCCGGCACGATGTCCAGGTCGATGTGGGCCAGCACGTCGTCGCCGGTGCCCGCGGTGTAGCGGAAGGAGACGTCGCGGAACTCCACGCGTCCGGTGGGCGCGGGCAGCTCGGAGGCCGTGCCGTCGGTGATGTTCGGCTCGGTGTCCAGCACCTCGTTGATGCGCTCGGCGCAGGCCCGCGCGCGCGTGACCTGCAAAAGCGTGAAGGAGAGCATCATGACGCTCATCAGCACGGCGGAAATGTAGGTGATGAAGCTGTAAAGCTCGCCGGTCAGCAGCTCGCCGCCCATGACGAGCCGGCCGCCGACCCACAGCACGCCGACGATGGAAAAGCCGAAGCTCATCATCATGATCGCGGGCAAAAGCTGGATCCGGGTGACGGCGCGGATGGCCGCGTCGCGCAATGCCTCATTGCGCTGCTTGAACTTGCTCTTTTCGTGCGCCTCGCGGACGAAGGCCTTGACGACGCGGATGGCGATCAGGTTCTCCTGCACGGAGTCGTTCAGGCCGTCCACCTTCTGCTGGAAGATCGTGAAGAGCTTGCGCGTGGCCTTCATGAGGAAGTAGATCGCGCAGGCCATGACGGGCACGACCGCGAGCAGCACCAGCGTCAGGCGCGGGTTGATCGTGGCGCAGTTGATGAGCGCGATGATGAACATCAGCGGCGCGCGCACGAGCATGCGCAGCGCCATGCCCACCATCTGCTGGATCGCGTTGACGTCGTTCGTCAGGCGGGTGATGAGCGAGGCGGAGGAGAAGCGGTCGATGTCGGTGAAGGAGAAATCCTGCACCTTGTCGAACATGGCCTTGCGCAGATTTGCGCCGAAGCCCTGGCTGGCCGTCGCGGACAGGCGGGTGCTCACAAGGCCCGCCGCCATGCTCAGCACGCTCAGCAGCAGCATGATGCCGCCCATTTTCAGAATGTGGGGGAAGCCCCCGTCGCCGTCGATGCCCACGTCGATGATGCTGCTCATCAGCCGCGGCAGGATCAGCGCGCAGACCACCTCGAGCGCCACGCACAGCGGCGCGCCGATGGCGGGTTTTCCGTAGCCGCGGATGTACCGCAGCAGTCGCAGGATCATAAGCCGTTCCTTCCCATCTGATAGAGATTCTTTTTCACATTGTATAACAATCCTATTTTACACGCCTTCCATACGCCGGTCAATGAAAAAATCAACGATGCGCTTTTTGAAATGTACGCCGCTGCGCCCCGCCCCCGCGTTATGCCGCCCCGGCGCGCCCCGATACGCCGCCGCCCCGTAGGGCGCGATGCCCACATCGCGCCGCTTTGCCCCGCCGCCATCGGTCATATCCCGCCGCCCCCCGGCATATATGTGAAGCGAAAGAGGGTGAGGACATGCCGGAGGCATTTGCGCGGGTTTCGGCGCTGCTCCCGCCGCCGCTGCGCGCCGCCGCATCGGCGCTGCCGCGCTGGGAAAAGGGCGCGTGCGAGGAGCTGCGACTGCGCGTCGGACAGCCCTGCGCGCTGCGCCTGCCGGAGGGCGAGCGGCCATTGACGGACACGCCCGTCACGGCGGACACGCTGGCGCAGGTGCTGGAGACCGCCACGGGCGCGTCGCTGCACGCCTTTGAAGACGAGCTGCGGCGCGGCTTCGTGCGCGCCCCGGGCGGGGTGCGCGTCGGCGTGTGCGGGACGGCGGTCATGGCGCCGGAGGGCGTGCGCACGCTGCGCGACGTCAGCTCCCTGTGCCTGCGCGTGGCGCGGGCGGTCCCCGGCGCGGGGCGGGAGATCCTGCCGCAGCTTTCCGGCAAGTCCGTGCTTGTCATCTCCCCGCCGGGCGGCGGCAAAACCACGTTTCTGCGCGAGCTTGTGCGCACCCAGTCCGACGCCGGCGTGCGCGTCGCCGTCGCGGACGAGCGGGGGGAGCTGGCGGGCATGTCCGGCGGCGCGCCGGGCTTCGACGTCGGGCGCTGCACGGATGTGATGACGGACGCGCCGAAGCACACCGCGGCGCTGATGCTGCTGCGCGCGATGTCGCCGGAGGCCGTGGCGATGGACGAGGTCAGCGCCCCGGAGGACGCCGCCGCCATCGAAACGCTGCTCGGCTGCGGGGTGCGCATCTTCGCCAGCGCCCACGCGCCGGACCGGGCGGCGCTGCTGTGCCGTCCGGCGCTGCGGCGGCTTGTGGAGGCCGGCGCGTTCGACGTGCTCGTGCGCATCATGGGACGGGGGGCCGCGCGGCGCTACGCGGTCGAAACGCTGTGACGGCGCTGGGAGCGCGCTTCGTCGGCGGCGCGCTGCTCGTGCTCGCCGGGGCGCTTCTGGGACAGCAAAAGCTCACGGAGGCAAAGCGCCGCCTTGCCTGCCTGCGCGCCCTCGCCGCCGCGCTCGGGCGTCTGGAGGGCGAGCTGGAGACGCTGCAAAGCCCGCTGGATACGCTCTTTGCGCACCTTGCCGACTGCCCGTTCTTCGCGCTTGTGTCGGTGGGCTTCGGCACCGCGCCGCTGGAGACGCTCTGGCGGCGCGCGGCGCAGGCGCAGCCGATCGGGAAAGAGGAGCAGGCCGTCCTCGCCGCGCTCGGCGGCGTGCTCGGGCGCACGGGGGCGCAGCGGCAGGCCGGCGAGATCGCGCTGGCGCGCCGCCGCCTGACGCAGGCCGCCGACGCGCTGGAGCGGGAGATCGCCGTGCGCGCCCGCCGCTTCCCGCCCCTCGGCGCGGCGCTGGGCGCGATCCTCGCCGCCGTTTTGTTTTGAGGCGCGCCGCGTTGTTCCCGTAGGGCAGCCCGTGGCCGGACCCGGCGCGCCGCATTCCGCCCCGCGGGGCAAGCGCAATAACACGATACGTTTGCACAGGAGAATCTATCTATATGGAAGTCGACCTGATCTTCAAAATCGCCGCCGTGGGCATCCTGGTGGCCGTGCTGAATATCCTGCTGTCGCGCTCCGGGCGGGACGAGCAGGCGCTGATGGTGACGATCGCGGGGCTGGTCTGCGTGCTCGTGATCGTGGTGCGGGAGATCAGCGACCTCTTCAAGCTGATCCAGCAGCTGTTCGGACTGTGAGCCGTGGGGCCGCTGCTTCGTTTTGCCGCGGCTGCGGTGCTCGCGGCCGCCGTCGCGCTGCTGCTGCGCCGGTCAAACCCCGAGCTGCAGATCCCGCTGGCCGCGGCGGTCTGCTGCTTTGTGCTGTGGGGCGTGCTCAAGCTGCTCGAGCCGGTGCGGACCTTCCTGGAGCGCGCCGCCGCGCTCAGCGGCCTGAGCGACGTTTACTTCCTGCCGGTGGCCAAGTGCGTCGTCATCGCCATCGTGGCGAAGGGCGCGGCGGACCTGTGCCGCGACAGCGGGCAGAGCGCGATGGCCGGGGCGGTGGAGCTCGGCGCGGCGGCCGCGGCGCTCGCGGTGTCGCTGCCGCTGCTCTCGGCGCTGCTCGGCTTTCTGGAGGAGCTGTTATGAGACGCGCCGCGCTGCTGCTCGTTTTGCTCGCCGCCCTCGCCGTCCCGGCCCGCGCCGCCGGGGAGCTGGAAGACGCCCTCGACCTGCCCGGCCTCGCCGGGGCCGCGCCGCCCGAGGCGGCGGAGGCGATCGGCGCGCCGGAGGTGACCGGCGCGGAATTCGAGGGCGGACTTGCGAAACTCTTCGACTTCGCGCGGCGGCAGGCGCGCGGCGTCCTGCGCGAGACGCTGCGCCCGCTGGCGTCCATCGTCGCCGTGACGCTGCTGTGCGCCGCGGCGGAGGGCTTCGCCGGCGACGGCGCGGAGACCGTGCGCTTCGCCGGCTGCCTCGCCATCGCCACCGTCGGCGTGCGCGACGTGCAAAGCGTCCTGCGCCTGGGCGGCGACACGCTCCACACGCTGCGCGACTTCTCCCGCGTCCTGCTCCCGACGCTCACGACCGCGGCGGCGGCCTCGGGCGGCGCGGGCGCAGCGGGCGCGACCTGGGCTGCCGCGGCCCTGTTCTCCGACGTGCTTTTGTCCGCCGCGGAAACCCTGATCCTGCCGCTGCTGTGCGGCGTCGCCGCGGCGGCGTCCGCGGCTGCGGTGCTCGGGGAGAAGCGGCTCGACGGCGCGGTGGGGCTCATGCAGTGGCTTTCGCGCACGCTCCTGCGGGCCTTGACCGTCGGCTTCACCGCCTACCTCGGCGTCACGCGCACGCTCGGCGCGCTCTCGGACGCGGCGGCGGCGAAGACCGTCAAGGCCGTCGTCTCCAACGCGCTGCCCGTGGTCGGCAAGCTGCTGTCCGATGCCTCCGAGGCGCTGGTGGCCGGGGCGGGGCTGCTGCGCGGCGCCATCGGCGTCTACGGCATGCTGATCGTCCTCGCCGCCGTGACGCTGCCGGTGCTGCGCCTGGCGCTGCGCTGGCTGCTGTTCCGCGCGGCGGCGGCGGTCTGCGCCGGCATCGCGGGGGAGCGGCAGGGGCAGCTCATCGCCCGGCTCGGCTCGGTCTACGCGTCACTGCTCGGCCTCGTCGGGGTGGCCGCCGCGGCGGAATTCCTCTCGATCATTTCCTTAATCAAGACGGTGACATAGCCCATGGCGGAATGGATACGAAACTGGATCCTCTCGATGACCGGGACGGCGCTCGTGTGCGCCGCCGCCCTGCGTCTTGCCCCGGAGGGGCGCGTCAAGCCGATGCTGCGGACGCTGTGCGCGCTGACGATGGCGGCGGCGCTTTTCTCCCCGCTTCTGCGCGCCGCCGCGCTGCCGGACCTCGGCGCGGACCTCGCGCGCGCCCGCGCCGCGGCGGACGCGCTGACGGGGGAGGGCGCGGCGCTCGGACAGGAACTCGACCGCGCTTACATAGAGCGGCGCATGGAAGCATATATATTGGACAAAGCGCGCACGCTCGGCGTCCCCCTCGCCGCGGCGCGGGTGCACCTGCGCTGGAGCACACAGGGGGTGTGGCTGCCGGAATCCGCCGAGCTGACGGGGCCGTACAACGAGACGCTGGCGCGCACGCTGGAGGCCGAGCTCGGCGTCGCCAAAAGCGCGCAGACATGGAGGACAGATGAAGGGCCTTGATCTCGGCGCGCTGACAAAGGCGCTGGCAAAGAACAAATACGCGCTGCTCGTGCTGTGCGTCGGGCTGGGGCTGCTGCTGCTCCCTCGCCGGACGTCGGACGGCGCCGCACCGGCGGAGACCGCGGCGGTATACAGCGCGTCCGGCGCGCCGATGGCCGCCAGCGGGATCCCGGTGGACACGGAAAGCGAGCGCATCGCGGCGCTTTTGCGCCACGTGCGCGGCGTGGGCGACGCGCAGGCGCTCCTCTCCGCCGGCGGCTGCGTCGTCGTCTGCGAGGGCGCGGACGATCCCGCCGTGCGCCTGGACGTCACCAACGCCGTCGCGGCCTATACCGGCCTCGGCAGCGACAAAATATGCATTATCAAAATGAATTCGGGAGGCAGTGGAAAGTGAAGAAGAATCTGAAGCGAAACATCGTGATGGCGGCGGTGCTGCTGTTTGTCTGCGCCGCGGTCTACCTGAACTGGAGCTACAACAACCGGCAGGGCACGGCGGACAGCGCCATGGTGAAGGCGGAGGACGAGGCGATGGCCGCGGCCAACGAGCAGTATCTGGAGACGCTGGCGGAGGAGGAGCGCGCAAGCGAGACGACGCCGGCCTACTTCGCCTCCGCGCGCCTGACGCGGCAGCAGTCGCGCGACGAGGCGCTTTCCCTTCTGGAGACCGCCGCGGCGGGGGAGGGCGCCAGCCAGGAGACCATCGACAGCGCCATGCGCTCCATCACGGCAATGGCGACGTGGTCGCTGCAGGAGACGCAGATCGAGAACCTGCTTTTGGCGAAGGACTTTGCCGACTGCGTGGTCTACATCGGCGCCGACGGCATCACCGTCGCGGTGCCCGCGCCGCCGGAGGGGCTTTCTACCGCCGCCGTCGCCCGCATCACGGACGTCGTCACCGGCGAGACGGACTTCCCCGCCAGCCAGATGCGCATCATCGAGGTCCGCGACGAATAAGCGCATAAGGGAATAGGAAAAGAGCGCGCTGCTTCCCCGCAGCGCGCTCTGTTTATTTTGATCGGCTCCCCTGCAAGGGGAGCTGTCGCCGCAAGGCGACTGAGGGGTCCGGTGCCGCAAGGCGACTGATGAGGTGGAATTACAGCTCCTTCATCTTCTCGTCGAGGTTCTTCAGGATCCCGCCGAACTCGGCGTAATACTGTTCCTTTCCGGCGTGGCCCGAAAGCTCCAGCGGCATCTCGACGAGGTTGCCGAGCACCGTCGGCACCCACTGGTACGGCACGGCGACGACCACGGTGTCGCTCGGCCAGAGCTGCCGCCCGTGCAGGCCATGGACGAAGGACGGGACGACAAAGTTGATCTTCCCGGTCATGTAGGGGTACACGAGGAACCACGAGCAGCCCATGACGGGCGTGCACTCGCTGTGGTAGCTCTCGCCGGTGGAATAGGTCGAGGCGCGCAGCACGGGCTCCAGCTGCGCGGCGGTGCCGGTGAACACCAGCACATCGGGCGTGCGCGTCAGGTGGCGGTAGGGCACGAAGGAGACGTAGTTCACCGAGCCGCAGGGCAGCCGCCGGACGGAGTAGTAAAGCCGCGCGTTGCAGCGCGCCTCGTCAAAGACGCCCAGCCGCGGGCCGATCTGCCCGCTCTCCGCGCTCGGCGGAAAGCTGTCCATGCCGACCATGATCCTGCCGACGCAGGTCTCCTTGTTGTCCTTGCCGAAGTAAAAGGGCGTGCCCGTCTCCTGCGCGTAGCGGAAGATCTCGCACAGACTCTTTTCAATGCCCTTGTCGAGCTGCGGCAGTCCCTCCGGGCGGAAGAGGTCATAGAAAACGCCCACGGGCGGCAGCGAAAGATTCAGCTTGTCGATGACGGAAAAATCGGGTTTCATGATCTTTCTCCTTTTGTAGTTTTGTGTCATTGTCATGAAAGAACGTAGGGGCCGCCGCCCCCGGCGTGAGCGCGGGCGGCCGAGGGCGGCCGCCCCTACGGCTTCCCCTTGAGGGGAAGCTGTCGCCGCAAGGCGACTGATGAGGTGTCATTGCGAGGCGCGGCAGCGCCGTGGCAATCCGTTCTCTCTTGTCGAAGAAAGCGGATTCCCACGCCGGCGTGCGCGCCGGCTCGGAATGACGGCGTCGGTTATTTCAGCCCTTTCAGCAGCGTATTGAGCAGCCCGCGGCGGAGCACCTGCCCGCCCGCGGAGATGAGCTGGCTTTCGATCTTCGCCCGGCGGCGCTCTTCCTGCTTCTTCTTCGCGGCGGCGGCGCGCTCGGCCTCGCGCTCGGCCTGCTTGCGCGCCTTTTCCTCGGCGGCGGCGCGTTCCTTTTCCAGCGCCGCTTTTTCCTTCTCCAGCGCGGCGCGCTCTTGCTCCAGCGCCGCGCGCTCGGCGTCGGCCTCCTGCTGCTGCGTGAGCTTTTCGTAGGCGGAGAGGTTGTCCACGGCCTCGTCGTAGCGGTCCATGCCGTCATAGGCGCGGGCCTTGGCGCGCAGGTCCTCCGGCGCGGGGGCCATCAGGCTCTGCGGGCAGATGATCGCGGTGTTCTGCACCGTGCAGGGGACGCCCTCGGCGTCGAGGAAGGACACCAGCGCGTGGCCGACGCCCAGCGTGCCGATCACGTCCTCGGCCTTGAAGGCCGGGTTGGGGCGCATCGTGGCCGCCGCGGCGCGCACGGCCTTCTGCTCGGCGGGGGTGTAGCAGCGCAGCGCGTGCTGCACGCGGTTTGACAGCTGCGCCAGCACGCTGTCGGGCACGTCGGCGGGGCTTTGCGTGACGAAGTAGATGCCGACGCCCTTGGAGCGGATCAGCCGGACGACCTGCTCGATCTTCTGCACCAGCGCGCGCGGCGCGCCGTCAAAGAGCAGGTGCGCCTCGTCGAAGAAGAATACCAGCTTCGGCTTGTCCGCGTCGCCCACCTCGGGCAGCGTCTCGTAAAGCTCGCTCATCATCCACAGCAGGAAGGTGGCGTACAGCTTCGGGCTGCGCGCCAGCTCCACGCAGTCGAGCAGGTTGATGACGCCGTGGCCGGAGAAGTCCGTGCGCATCCAGTCGCGCAGGTCCAGCGCGGGCTCCCCGAAAAAGAGGTCGCCGCCCTGGTCCTCCAGCGGCAAAAGCGCGCGCAAGATCGCGCCGACGCTCTGCGCGGCGACGTTGCCGTACTTCGTGAGCTCCGCGCGGTGGTCGCTGACATAGCCCAGCATCGCGCGCAGGTCCTTGAGGTCGATGAGCTCCAGCCCGGCGTCGTCCGCGATGCGAAAGACGATGTTCAGCACGCCCTCCTGCACCGGCGTGAGGTCGAGGATGCGCGCAAGCAGCTCCGGCCCCATGTCGCTGACCGTGGCGCGCACCGGGTGGCCGCCGCGGCCGTACACGTCCCAGAAGCAGACGGGGTAGGCGCGGTAGGTGAATACCTCGCGCACTCCGAATTTGTCGATGCGCTTTTCCATGCCCTCGCTGGGCGCGCCCGGGGCGCACAGGCCGCTGACGTCGCCCTTCACGTCGCACAGGAAGACCGGCACGCCCGCGTCGGAGAACGACTCGGCCATGACCTTCATCGTGATCGTCTTGCCCGTGCCGCTCGCGCCGGCGATCAGGCCGTGGCGGTTGGCCATGGCGGGGTCAAGCGTCACGCGCCCTTCGTCGGACAGGCCCATATAAAGTTTGCCGTCTAAAAACATAGGGATTCCTCCGAACAAACCGAATTTTTGCAAATCCAGTTTACCACAGCCGCCCGCGGGCTTCAAGGCATAAAAACGCGCCGATGCGGAAAGAATATCGAAAACGATGCAAAGAAAGAGGGGTGGGGCGGATGCTCGCCTTTTTGGGCGGAACGCTGTTCGGCGGCGTCGTCGGCGTCGTGACGATGTGCCTGGTGCAGATCAACCGCAACTGAACAGCAGCATAGTGTCATTGCGAGGCCCCGCAAGGGGCCGCGGCAATCCGTTTTCCCCTTTCCGCGGCTACCTTTCCTTTGACATCTCCGCCGCCGGGTGGTACTGTAAAAAGGACAGAAAACCAAACGGGAAAGGAGACGGACATGGAAGGGAAAACGAAGCGCCGCCGCGTCGGCGGCACCATCCTCGCCGTGCTGGTCGCGCTCGTCGCCGCGGCGCTGCTGGAGCTGGGGAAGCACACGGCGCTCGGCTGGGTGCTGGCCTATGGGATCTTCTCGGTCTTCTGCCTGCTGCGCCGGGCGCTGCAAGGGAAGAAGCCCGCCGTCCGGCTGGCGCTGTGGGCGGGGCTTTTTGTGCTGCTGGTCTGCGCCTTCGCCGTGTCAAAGCCGCCGTACCGCGCCGTGCCCGCCGTGTCGGGCAAAAGCGGCGGCGTGACCGCGCCCGTCACGGTCGCGCAGGGGACGCTGACCGGCGTCCTGACCGCGGACGGCGGCGTCGCCGTCTACGCGGGCATCCCCTACGCCGCGCCGCCGGTGGGCGAACTGCGCTGGCGGCCCCCGCAGCCCGCGCAGCCGTGGGAGGGCGTGCGCGTGTGCGACACCTTCGCGCCGATGAGCATGCAGCCGGAGAGCAACGTGCTGTTCAACTCGCTGACCGAGATCGCGGTGTACCACAGCTTTGATTTCTTCTCCCTCAAGGACGACTGGCGCGAGGCGCGCAGCGAGGATTCGCTTTATTTGAACATCTGGCGTCCCGCCGCGGCGGAGGCGGGCGCAAAGCTGCCCGTGCTGGTCTACATCCACGGCGGCTCGCTGACCACCGGCCAGCCGAGCTACGCCGCCTACAACGGCGAGGAGATGGCCCGCCAAGGCGTCGTCGTCGTGAACTTCGCCTACCGCCTCGGCGTCTTCGGCTACTACGCTGCGGAGGACCTCGCCGCGGAGAGCGGCACCACGGGCAACTACGGCCTGCTGGACCAGATCGCGGCGCTTAAGTGGGTGCGGGAGAACATCGCGGCCTTCGGCGGCGATCCCAATCAGGTCACGATCTGCGGGGAGAGCGCGGGGGCCAGCAGCGTGAACGCGCTGTGCGTCTCGCCCCTGAGCGCGGGACTTTTCCGCCGCGCCATCGCGGAGAGCAGCGGCGTCACCGCCAAGGTGCCCTACCACACGTTCCGGACCTTGGAGAAGGCGCTGGAGACCGGCGCGGACATCCGCAGGGAATTCGGCGCGGACAGCAGCGACGCGCTGCGCGCCGTGCCCGCGGAGAAGCTCGTTGACACGAAATACAAGAACGATTCGATGACCGTGGACGGCTATGCGATCACCGAGCAGCCGTACATCACCTATGAACGCGGGGCCAACCACGAAGAAGCGCTTTTGAGCGGCTTCAACGCCCGCGAGGCGGATGTGTTCAACCTCGCGAAGCGTGTGAACGCGGACAATTACGTGGAGATGCTGCGCCCCATCCTCGGCGACTGGGCGTCCGAGGCCGCCGCGGCCTTCCCGCCGCGGCCCATTGATCCGGCGGTGCGCATCCCCGTCGTCGAGATGGGCGGGGACGCCAAGGGCAGCGCCGACGCGGTCTACTCCGCGGCGTGGTTCACCTACAGCCACGACCGCTGGTCGCGCTACCTCGCCGCGCAGGGCCGCCCCTGCTGGGAGTACTGCTTCACGAAGGAAAACGGCGCTTTGGGCGCCAACCACGCCGGCGAGCTGCCCTACGTCTTCGGCAACGTGCGCGCCAACGCGCGGCAGTACGACGCCGCGGACGAAACGCTCAGCGCCACGATGCTGCGCTGCTGGGTGAATTTCGTCAAGACCGGCGACCCCGCCGCGGACGGGCTGCCGCAATGGCCGACGTACGCCGACGCACCGGCACAGGTCATGGAGTTCGGCGAGACCGTCGGCATGCGCCCGGACCCCTTCCGCGCGCTCTACCCGCTCCTTGACGCGTATCAGGACGCGAAAAACCCGCAATGAATTCAGATCGGGGGCCGCCGGCCCCCGATCCTTGTATTTACAGTATTTTCTGCACCGCGGCGAGGATGTCCGCCGCCACGGCGTCCAGCTCGCGGTCCGCGTCCACGATCACGATGCGATCCTCGCTTTCGTAGCGCCGGAACACCGCGAGAAAGGCGCTGCGCGTGGATTCCATGAACGAAAGATCACGCTCATAGATCTCCAGCTTGTCGCGCCCGGCGTCCAGCCGGGCTTTGCATTTCCGGTAGTCCACGTCGAGGAACACGCACAGATCCGGCTTCGCGATCGCCGGGCAGCGGCGGTTCATGTCCGCCACCCAGTCCGGGTCGGTCAGCGGCCCCTGATAGGCCATCGAGGAATAAAAGTAGCGGTCGCAGATCACGTCCTCGCCCGCGTCGAGATGCGCCGCGATCTCCGCGTTGTGCTCGATGCGGTCGGCGAGGAACAGCGCGGCGAGCTGGGCCGTCGTGCGCGGCTCGTCCCCGCTGAGCGCGCGGCGGATCGCGCGCCCGACGTCGCCCCCGGTGGGCTCCGCCGTGCGGTGGATCGTGCGCCCTTGCGCGCGCAGTTCGTCCTCCAGCATTTTGAGCTGCGTGCTCTTCCCGGAGCCGTCCAGCCCCTCGAATACGATGAATTTTCCGCGCTGCGCCATGCCGCCACCGCCCCGTTTCTCAAAAGTGAAATCTATTATACACCCGCGCGCGCCAAAAAGAAAGCTCGCATTTTGCCGATGCGCCCCGAATAAGATAGAACAGTCTGAAATTGGGGGCTTTTCTATGCTCAGTTCGGCATTTCTCCTGCTGCTGTCCGGCGCGATGGTCTCGCTGCGGCTCGGGCCGGGCAGCGGCTCCTTCCCGCGCACGCTGCGCGCCGAGGAGGAGCGGGAATACGTGGAGGCGTGGGTGGGCCGCGGCGACATCGAAGCGCGCAACAAGCTCATCGAGCACAATCTCCGCCTCGTCGCGCACATCGTCAAGAAATACTACGCGCTCTCGGCGGACCAGGAGGACCTCATCAGCATCGGCACGGTGGGGCTCATCAAGGGCGTGAGCACCTACCGCCCGGACAAAAACGTGCGGCTGGCCACCTACGCCAGCCGCTGCATCGAAAACGAGGTGCTGATGTTCTTCCGCAGCCAGCGCAAGAGCGCGCAGGACCTCAGTTTGTCCGACAGCATCGAGTCCGACCGCGAGGGCAACGCCCTGTCGATCCAGGACGTGCTGGCCGAGGAGGACGACATGTTCGAGCGCGTGAGCACCGACGAGCTGCGCCGGCAGGTGCGCGAGAAGGTGGACGCGGCGCTGGATGCGCGGGAGGCGGAGATCATCCGGGCGCGCTACGGGCTTACAGGCGCGCGGGCCATGACGCAGCGGGAGACCGCGCAGAAGCTCGGCATCAGCCGCTCCTACGTATCGCGCCGCGCCTAATGTAAGCGATGCGGCTGGAAGCGTTGAAAATGCTCGATTTATGGCGCTTTACCCAAATAAAGTTGCGCAGCGCGCTTAATGTAAGCGATGCAGAAATACATAAAAGCGGCCGTTCATCTGATTTTATCAAGCCATTTCGATTAAAAAAGTTCAGACCGATTTTTGGGAAGAAAAAGCTGTTGTACGCCCTAAAAATGCGTCTCACGGTGAGATGGATTTCGCCTATTCAATAAGGAATAAGCTGTTAGATTGTCTTCCGACGGGGAATACTGCATACGGACAATGTAGGAAAGGAGTCAAAAACATGATTGAACAGGACACA
>CAMJPK010000013.1 GCA_946407675.1 uncultured Clostridia bacterium | reverse complement strand
CGGCATCAAGCCCGTCGTCTGCATCAACAAGTTCTACACCGACACCGACGCCGAGATCGAGCTGATCCGCCGCCTGTGCAAGGAGCAGGACGTCCGCTGCGCCCTGAGCGAGCATTGGCAGTACGGCGGCGAGGGCGCTCTGGAGCTGGCCCAGGCCGTCATCGACGCCTGCAACGAGCCCGAGGAGCCCATCCACTACCTGTATGAGCTCGACACTCCGCTGCGTCAGCGCGTGGAGCTCATCGCCAAGGAAGTCTACGGCGCCGACGGCGTCGACTGGAGCCCGCTGGCCATCGAGAAGGCCGAGCGCTTTGAGAGCGACCCGAAGTATGCCGATTACAGCACCATGATGGTCAAGACCCACCTGTCCCTCAGCCACGACCCCAACATCAAGGGCGTGCCGAAGAACTGGCGTCTGCCCATCCGCGACATCCTGGAGTATGGCGGAGCCAAGTTCCTCTGCCCGATGGCCGGCACGATCAGCATGATGCCCGGCACCGGCTCCAACCCGGCCTATCGCCGCGTCGATGTCGACACCAAGACCGGCAAGGTTTCCGGCCTGTTCTAAGCACCATAGGACCGAAGCCCGCTTTCCCGGGCTTCGGCCGCAATCAAAAACAGACGCACGGTTTTCCATCCGTGCGTCTGTCAAAATAGGAGGAAAAACCCATGTCAATGAATGATATGAGCGTGCGCGAATTCGGCACGATCCTCGCGGCGAAGACCTCCGTGCCCGGCGGCGGCGGCGCAAGCGCGCTGGTCGCGGCGATGGGCGTGGCGCTCGGCTCGATGGTGGGCAACTTCACCCTCGGCAAGAAGAAGTACGCCGACGTGGAGCCCGAGATCATCAAGCTCATGGACGAGGCGGAGAAGCTGCGCGGCGCGCTGCTCGACTGCATCGACGAGGACGCTGCGGCCTTTGAGCCGCTCTCGAAGGCCTATGGCATCCCCAAGGAGGAGCCGGGGCGCGACGAGACGCTGGAGAAGTGCCTGCGCGATGCGGCCGCGGCCCCGATGAAGATTCTGGAGCTGAGCTGCCGCTGCGTGGAGCTGCACAAGGAATTTGCCGAGAAGGGCAGCGCCATGATGGTGTCCGACGCGGGCACGGGCGTCACCTTCTGCCAGGCCGCCATGCGCGGCGCGGCGATCAACGTCAAGGTCAACACCAAGCTGATGAAGGACCGCGCGCACGCCGAGGCAATGAACAAGCACGTCGACGAGCTGATGGCGAAGTATATCCCGCTGGCCGACGAAGTATTTGAATCCGTATACGGGAGGTTCAACTGATATGGCTGAGATTTGGAAGGGCAAGCCGGTCGCGGACGCCCTGAACGAGAAAATGGCCGCCGACGTGGCTGCGCTGAAGGAAAAGGGCATCGTCCCGACGCTGGCGATCTTCCGCGTGGGCGAGCGCGCGGACGACCTGAGCTATGAGCGCGGCGCCATGAAGCGCTGCGAGGGCGTGGGCGTCGCCGTCAAGAACGTCGTCCTGCCCGCCGACGTGGATTCCGACACGTTCTTCAAGACCCTTGACGATCTGAACAACGATCCCGCGGTCCACGGCATTTTGATGTTCCGCCCGCTGCCCAAGCATCTGGACAGCGAGAAGGCCCGCAAGGCCCTCAACCCCGCTAAGGACGTGGACGGCTGCACCGACGGCTCTCTGGCCGGCGTGTTCACCAACACCCCGCTCGGCTTCCCGCCCTGCACCGCGCAGGCCGCCATGGAGATCCTGGATTACTACGGCTACGATTGCAAGGGCAAGCGCGCCGCCGTCATCGGCCGCTCGCTGGTCGTCGGCCGCCCGGCCGGCATGATGCTCCTGCACAAGAACGCCACGCCCACCATCTGCCACACCAAGACCGTCGACATGCCCTCCATCATCCGTGAGGCGGACGTCGTCATCGTCTGCGCCGGCCAGATGGAGACCATCGGCAAGGAGTACTTCCGGGAAGGCCAGGTCGTCATCGACGTCGGCATCAACTGGAACGAGGAGAAGGGCAAGCTCTGCGGCGACGTCAAGTTTGACGAGGCCGAGCAGATCGTTGCGGCGATCACCCCGGTGCCCGGCGGTGTCGGAAGCGTCACCACCAGCGTGCTCGTTTCTCACGTGGTGGAGGCCGCGAAGCGGATCACGGCATGAAAAAGACACTTTCCGTTTTCCTGAAGGCCATCCTCGCCGGCTTCTGCATCGGTCTCGGCGGCGTGGTCTTTCTGGGGCTGATGCCCACCAACAAGCCGCTGGGCGCGTTCCTGTTCGCCATCGGCCTGTTCACCATCTGCACGCACGGCTTCAACCTGTTCACGGGTAAGGCCTGCTACATCCTCGACAACAAGCCGTCCTACCTCGGCACGCTGGTCGTGATCTGGGTGGGCAACATCATCGGCGCCTTCTGCATGGCGGCCCTCATGCACTGCACCCGCGTTTCCGCCGCCTATACCGAGGCCGCGCAGACGCTCGTCGCCGCCAAGAACGGCGACTCCCTCGGCAGTCTGTTCGTGCTGGGCATGCTCTGCAACGTGCTGATCTACATCGCCGTGGACGGCTATAAGTCCAACCCGCATGAGATCGGCAAGTACATCGCGCTGATCTTCGGCGTCGCGGTCTTTATCCTCGCCGGCACCGAGCACTCCGTCGCGGACATGTTCTACTATGCCGCCGCGGGCGAGCTGTTCACCGGCAACGCCATTCTCCGCCTCGTCATCATCTCCCTCGGCAACGTTGTCGGCGGCCTGATCCTCCCCGGGATCAAGCTGCTTGCGAAAAAGTGCGAGGCGTAAGTCCCATACCAATATAGTATAATATTGGAAAACTCCCCTGCCCATCGGGCAGGGGAGTTCTGGCTTGCATAGGATATCAGAATTTCTTGACGACGGTGATCTTGATGCGGTCCTCCTTGACGCCGACCTGCACGTCGTCCGCAAGGTTGGCGAGGATGGACTTCTCCAGCTCGTCGCGGTCCGCCGCGGCGCGCGTGTCGTCCTGCAGGTCGTCGAACAGGAGATGCTTGTAGTTGTTCATGGTCCATGTCACATCCACCATCTCATAGGTCGGATGCATCGGGCCGATGTACAGATAGTCCTCGGGGTAGACGGCGCCGCCGAGTTCCATCAGCCCGCTCAAACGCTGCATATACTCCTTGTGATGCCGCACGAACTGGGTCAGCTTGGCGGTAAAGCCCTTGACGGAAGCGTTTTTGCCGTCCCTGGAGACGGAGACCAGATCCCGCTCCGCCGCGACATCAATCTCCGCCGTCCCGTCGATGCAGATGCGGCACTCCTTGTCGTCCGCTTCCAGCCAGAACAGGCCGGAGAACGCGCCGACCATGCCCTTGAGCATCTCAAGGACCTCCTCGGTCAGCAGGCGCATACGCAGCGACGTTTTTGCGTCAAGCGCCAGACCGTTTACGAACGTCTCCGCCATATCCGTCGCTTCGGCGGTCAGCGCGGCGCCCTGGCCGACCGCGATTTTGGGAGATTGCCTGAGCGCAACTGCCATGATGACGCTCCTTTCTCAGCGGACGGTGAGGATGTCGGTGAAGCCGGTGACCTCAAAGACCTCCATGATGCTCTCGTTGGCGTTCAGGACGACCATGCTGCCCTGCTTGTTCATGACCTTCTGCGCCGACAGAAGCACGCGAAGCCCGGCGGAGGAGATGTACTCCAGCGCCTTCAGATCCATCTCCAGCTCGGTCACGCCGTCCAGCGCGTTCTTCAGCGTTTCCTCCAGCTCCGGCGCGGTGGTGGTGTCGAGCCGCCCGCTGAGCGCGATGGTCAGCTTGCCGCCGTTGCTTTCCTGCGAAATGATCATAGGTGATACCTCCTGATTGTCGTAATCAAATTGTGGGTTCTGTTTCCGTTCCAACCATACCACACCGTTGGAAAAAGTACAACCATTAATTCGATCCAGACTCCTCGCTGACGGCAGGCGCGTCCGGCACGTCGTCGAGGAGCTTTTTCGTGTCCTCCGTGGGAAGCGCGGAGACGGCGCGCAGGCGGCTGTTGATCCTGCGCGTGCGCACGCCGACGAGCTTGTCCAGCTCCTGGCTGGTCTGCTCGATGCGCTGCTGCGCCCGACCCAGCACGTCGCCGAAGGCCTCAAACTCGGTCTTGACCGCGCCGAGGACGTTCCACACCTCGCCGCTGCGCTTTTGAATGGCCAGCGTGCGGAAGCCCATCTGCAGGCTGTTGAGCAGCGCGGCGAGGGTGGTGGGTCCGGCGATGCTCACGCGGTAGAGCCGCTGCAGCGCATCCACCAGCCCCATGCGGACGACCTCCGCGTACAGCCCCTCGAAGGGGAGAAACAAAATGGCAAACTCGGTTGTGTGGGGCGGGTCGATGTACTTGTCGCGGATGTCCTTCGCGCAGCCCTTGATCCGGACCTCCAGCGCGCTGCGCGCCGCGGCGACCTGCGCCGGATCGCCGGTTTCGTAGGCGTCCACGAGCGCGGCGTAGGTGTCGCCGGGGAATTTCGCGTCGATCGGGAGATACACGCACTGCCCGTCGTCGCCGGGCAGACGCACGGCGTATTCCACGCGGTTGGCGCTGCCCGGTACGGTGGCGACGTTCTCCGCGTACTGCTCCGGCGCGAGGATCTCCGAGATGATGGCGCCGAGCTGGTATTCGCCGAGGATGCCGCGCGTCTTGACGTTGGAGAGCACCTTCTTGAGATCGCCGACGCCGCTGGCCAGCGTTTTCATCTCGCCGAGCCCCGCGTAGACCTCCTGCAGCCGCTCGTTCACGAGCTGGAAGGACTGCGTGATGCGGTCGTTCAGCGTCTTTTCCAGCTTTTCGTCCACGGTCCGGCGCATCTGATCAAGCTGGTCGTGGTTGTCGCTGCGCATCGCGCTGAGCTGGTCGTACACGGTGGCGCGTATAGCGCCCAGCGCGGCGGCATTCTGATCGGAGAAGGTGCGCAGCTGCTGGTTCATCGCGTTGGTCTGCGCCTCGGACCAGGTCTGCATGCCGCTGTGCATCTGCGCGGTGGTCTCCACGCGGTTGGCCCGCCCCTCGCTGACGAGGTCGGCCTTGACCGCCTGCAGCGCAATGGCCTGGCGCTGCGTCACCTCGTCGGCGACGGCGTCGGTGAATCGGGCGGGATCGAGGAAGCGCTGCCGGACCAGCAGCACGATCAGCAGCACGAGGCACGCGACGGCGACGGCCAGCGCGGCAACGGCGATATACAGCGTCATGGCGATTCCCCCTTACTCGATGCGCAGCGCATTTGCGCGCACGCATCTGCCCGTCTCGGCGTCCACCTCGAACACGGCGCACTCCAGCTTGCACGGCCCGCCGCCGGAGGCGTAGCGCCGCGGCGGATCGCCGAGGAACTTGCCGATGCTCTGCTCCACGTCGATGCCGAGCACGCTGCGCGCCGGCCCGGTCATGCCGAGGTCGGTGATGTAGCCCGTGCCGCCGGGCAGCACGCAGCAGTCGGAGGTCTGGACGTGGGTGTGGGTGCCCCAGACGGCGCTGGCGCGGCCCTCCAGGAAATAGCCCATCGCAAGCTTCTCGCTGGTGGCCTCCGCGTGAAAGTCCACGCACACGAGCTTGACGTCGGCGTGGTCAGCGAGGATGTTGTCCACCACGACGAAGGGGTTGTCCGTGTTGGCGTCCAGCGTGAAGCGGCCGATCGCGTTCACGATGCAGATGCGCCCGAAGCTCGTCTCATACACGCCGAAGCCCTGCCCGGGGCACTGCGGGGCGTAGTTGGCCGGGCGCAGGCAGCGGGAGGAGCGGGCGAGGTAGTCCTGCAGCTCCGTGCGCGTCCAGGTGTGGTTGCCCAGCGTGATGACGTCGGCGCCGGCGGAGAAGATCTCCTCGCACTGTGCCGGCGTGACGCCGACGACGTTTGCGTTCTCGCCGTTGACGATGGTAAAGTCGATGCGGTAGGTCTTTTGCACGCTGCGCAGCGTCCGGCGGAGGAACTCCAGCCCCGGCTTGCCGCAGACATCGCCCACCGCGAGGATGTTGACGGTCATGCAGATCGCCTCGTTTCGAAGAGTATAAAAGAAGTATACCACAAGCTCCCCGGCCTGCGCAACGGATTCGTGGGGCTGGGGCTTGCCCCCGCCGCAAAACCTTGCCAACGCGCCGCGAGGATGGTATGCTGTTGCCAAGCAAAACCAATTAGAGAGGACGATGCAAAATGAAAGGCATTGCTTACGGCGTGGGCGTCGGTCCCGGCGACCCCGAATACATGACGCTCAAGGCCTGCCGCCTCATCCGCGAAAACGAGATCATCGCGCTCCCCGGCAAGGTGCCGCAGGAATCTGTCGCCTACAAGATCGCGGTCGGGGCGGTGCCGGAGCTGGCGGAAAAGACGCTGGTGCCGGTGGATATGCCGATGGTGCGCGACCGGGAGAAGATCGACGCGCAGCACCGCGCGGCGGCGAAGCTGTTTGAAACCTACCTCGACGAGGGGAAAAACGTCGTGTTCCTGACGCTGGGCGACTCCACGATCTACTGCACCTTCAGCTACATCCAGCACTATCTGGAGCGCGACGGCTACACGGTCGAGCTGGTGAGCGGCATCACGAGCTTCTGCGCGGCGGCGGCGCGGCTGGGCGTGTCCCTGACCGAGTGGGACGAGCCGCTGCACATCCTCCCGGCGGTGCACAAGCTGGAAACGGCGCTGGACCAGCCGGGCAATTACGTTCTGATGAAATCCGCCAGCAAGATGGCGGCGGTCAAGGAGCTCCTGCGCCGCAGCGGCCGGAAGGTGAGCATGGTGGAGAACTGCTGCATGGCGGGGGAGAAGCGCTATTTCAGCGTCGACGAGATCCCGGATGACGCGGGCTACTTCTCGCTGATCATCGCCAAGGAGAAATGACATGGACGCAAACGGATTCCACGCGCATTTGGACGCCTACTACGCGGCGGGGGACGTCGCCGGGGCGTACGACTATCTGCGCGCGCAGCGTGACGCCGCGCTGCAAAGCGGTGACCGCCTGCTGCTGCTGACGGCGGACAATGCGCTGATCGGCCACTGCCGCGAAAACGTCCGCTTTGACGAGGTGGACGGCTATTACGCCGAGGCGCAGGAATGTATTGAGGCGCTGGGGCTCCACGGCACGCACGCGGAGGCCACCACCTTCCTCAACACGGCGACAGCGTACTGCATCATGGGCCGCGCAGACCAGTCCGAGGCGCTCTATGACGCGGCGGCGGCGATCTACAGTGTGATCCTACAGCCGGACGACCCCTACATGGCGGCGGTTTACAACAACCGCGGCCTGCTGCTGCGCGCGCAGGGGAAGCGGGGGGAGGCATACCAGTCCTTCCACGAGGCGATGAAGGTGCTGATGCGCTGTGACGACGTCGATGCCGAGCGCGCGGCGACGATGCTGAACCTTGCGTCGGTCACGCCGCTCGCGCCGCAGGCCGACACATTGCTGGAGGCCGCGCTGCGCTACTACGAAACGCCGGAAGGGCAAACGGACATCCACCGCTTTACCGCGATGGCGACGAAGGCGGAGCTTGCCTCCCGCCGAGGCGACTGGCGCGCCGCGGGCGACGGCTACGCGGAGACGGCGGCGGCCTGGGAGCGCGCCGGCCTCGCGCCGGCGCGGCTGCGCGTGCTGCTCGGCAATGCCGAGACCTGCTACGAGCGCGCCGGGGACGCCGAAGCCGCCGCGGAGATGCGCCGCAGAAAGGAGGCGCTTGCGCCGTGAAGGGACTTGTACTGGCCGAGACGCTCTACCGGGACAAGGTGCGCGCCGCGCTCGCCGAGGAATTCCCGGAATACGAAGGCCGCATCGCCGTCGGGCTGGCCGGGCCGGGCTCGGAGTGCTTCGGCTATGACGACGACATTTCGCGCGACCACGATTTTGCGCCGCGCCTTTGCCTGTGGCTGACGGACGCGGACGCGCGCGCGGTCGGCGCGCGATTGCTGGCGCGCTACGAGGCGTGGACGGCGGACTATGCCCCCGTGACCGACATGGCGCGCGACCGCAGCGGCCCCATCGCGACCTCGGACTATTACCGGCGCTTCACCGGCTGCCCCGGCGTCCCGCCGGACAATATCGCGTGGCTGCGCGTCCCGGAGCATCTGCTGGCCGCCGCGACCAACGGCGCCGTCTTCCGCGACGACCTCGGGGAATTCTCCGCCGTGCGCGCCGCACTTCTGGCGGGCTATCCGCCGGACGTCCGGCGCAAACGCCTCGCCGCGCGGCTGTTCACGATGGGGCAGGCGGGGCAGTACAATCTCCCGCGCTGCCTCAAGCGCGGCGACGCCGTGGCCGCGCGCTTCGCGGAGACGGAGTTCCTGCGCGCGGCCTTCGAGGCGGTCTGCCTGCTGAACGGCCGCTACGCGCCCTATTACAAGTGGCTCTACCGCGCCGCGTCCGAGCTGCCGCTGTGCGCCGGGGCGGTTGCGGACGCCGCCGCGCTGCTGCAAACGCCGGACGCGCAGAAGACCGCGCAGGTCGAGCGCGTGTGCGTCGCCGTCGCGGAGGAGCTGCGGCGGCAATGGCTGTCGCAGTCGGACGACGATTTCCTCGTCAATCAGGCGCTCGCCGTGCAGCGCGGCATCGAGGATGCGACGCTGCGCAATCTGGACGTGAGCTTCGGTTAAGGAATCCATGCAAAACCGGCGGGGCAAAGCCCCGCCGGTTTTGCATATTTGCCTTAATCGACCGTGCGCAGATCCAGGCCGAGGCACTTTTCGCAGTAATAATAAAGGCGCAGCGAGGTGAGATAGCTCCCGCGGACGGCCGCGTCGTCCACATCGACGTTCAGCAGCTTCTGTATGGCCTTCAGCTTGTTGTAGACGGTGTTGCGGTGGACGAAAAGCGACTGCGCTGTGCGGTTGACGTCGCCGTAGATGTAATAGCGGTACAGCACCTCCACATAGTCGGTGCCGTTGTGGATGTCGTGCAGCAGCAGCGTCACCATCTCGGGATAGAGCACCGCGCGGATGCTGCGCTCGCCGTGCGTCTGCAAATACCGCTCCACGGCGTACTTGATGGCCACATAGGGGCTGTAATCGTGGAAATCCACGATGCGGCGGCCGCGGCAGCTCTCCAGCTTGATGGCAATGTCCAGCGCGTCGGAGATCAGACTGTACTCCGCCGGGAAGAAGCGCAAGGTCTGGAAGATCGAGGAGCAGCAGAGGTAAACGCCGAGCTGCCGCAGCTCACGCTCCATCCGCTGCGTGTCCCAGCCCTCGTTGTAGCCGCGCTCGGCGAAAAAGCTGCGGGAGAACACGGCGTCCTGCGGCAGCCGGATCGGAAGCTGGACGACGGCGCAGACCCGCGCGTCGACGACCGTGACGGAGATGTTGCGGAAGGCGCTGTAGAGCAGCTGCGCCTGCCGCTGGTAGGCCTCGGCGCTCCAGCGGACGCCCGGATCGCTGCCGAGTGTGAGCACGGCGAACCACACCGGCGCGCCGCCGACACCGAAGAAGGAACGGATCTCCGCCTCGTCGGTCGTCTTGCCCTCCAGGATCCGGTTGAGCCGCCGGTCGATGAGGAAGGGCGGGATGTCGGGCGGCAGGTTCCTGCGCCGGTAGGCGATCACGAAGTCCGACAGCCGCTCGCAGAGGTACTGCGGATCGAGCCGCGCGCCGGCGTGCCAGAGCAGCAGCACGTTGAAGCGCGACCATTTCCCGCTCTCGGCCTCAAACAGCGCGCAGGGCGTGTCCGTGCTGCCGGCACGGATGGCGCGGACGCACTCGGCGGACAGCCCGCCGGTCTGCAAAAGCTCCGACACGCAGGGATCGTCGCCAAACCCGTTTGCCACGCCGCTGATGCGCTGATAGGCGGAGTTCAGGATAAAGACGCCGAGCCCCAAAAGCTGGGCGAGCGTTTCGACGAGCTGCTCCGGGTTGTAATTCGCGTTTTCCGCAATCAGCACGATGTCGTCGATGCGGCCGCGGATGCGCAGGACATCCAGCGCGCGGTTCAGGCGGGAATAGAGCGCCGGCAGGGTGCTGCGCACAAAGACGACGGTGGCGTCATCGGGGATCTCCGGCGGGATGTCCGGCGCCGTGTCGCCCGCGCAGGCCACAAAATAAGCGGCAGGGGGCAGCGCGCCGCAGACCGCGAGCGACGGCAGCTCCGCTTCGCTGAGCAGGTAAGCCGCGTCGGCACGCGCCGGGCTTACAGTGCCGGAAAGAAAATCGATGATCCAAAGCGAAGCATGCGTCGCCGCGCCGGGGCGGACGCGGAGCGTTTCGTCCCGGACGGCGGCGAGAATGGCCTGCAGGTTCTGCATGGCGCGCCCTCCTCCCGCTGATGGTTTTCATAGTTATAATATAATAAGTATAAAATGACCGCGCAGCGCGCGCAAGTGTTTTCCGATGGAAAGAATTACAAGAATAAAGCGGTGCTTGTGCGGCGTTTCCAATTGTGTCCAAAACCGCTTGCCACAAGCGGAAATTTCCAATAATATACTGGCAGCGAGACTTGTTCCGGGCGCGTACCGCAGCCGCACGCGGGCGCGTCTCACGGTGTCTGAGTCCCCGTGCATTGAAAGGCATCCCCGTATCCTGCCGGATACGGGGATGTCCTGTTTTGCACTGGCGACAGCGTGCTTGCCTCGCCCCTTGGGGAGAGGGGTGTAAGTAGGGCGCGATGCCCACATCGCGCCCTATTGCGGGCGCGCTTATTCCGCGCCGTGGGCATTGGCGTCGCCGGCGCCGTTGGACAGCGACCAATGGCGGTAGGTGCCGGCCGCGTCGTTGGCGGCGCGGGCGCGCTTGGCCGCCTCGGTGTAAAGGCCGTGCTCATGCTCGATGAGGCATTCCATGTAGCTCGGATC
Organism: uncultured Clostridia bacterium; assembly: GCA_946407675.1. Lineage (GTDB taxonomy): Bacteria > Bacillota > Clostridia > Oscillospirales > Oscillospiraceae > SVKR01. Next base: position 16,099 of record CAMJPK010000013.1, on the reverse strand, counting down.
GGTGTGCGCGTTGCGGGGCAGGGGAACGTCCTGCTCGCCGGCGAGGATGTCCTGCACCTTGCTGACGGTGACGGTGTGGGCGGTGCTGCCCTCCGCCACGGCGACCGCGGCGGCCACGCCGGCGGCCTGGCCGGTGCCGACGCACTGCGGGATCAGGTTGACGTTGTCGATGGCGACGGCGTCCGCGCTGATGTGGCGGCCCGGGGCCAGCAGGTTGTCCACCTTCTGCGGCAATATCGCGCGGTAGGGGATCTCAATGGGCGCGCTGTCGTTGAGGGTGTCCACGGTGGAGTGCCACGCGATGCAGTCTTCATGCTCCTTCGGGAAGGCCCAGTCGTTGGCGCCGATGACGTGCTCGCCGACGATGCGGTGGCTGCCGCGGGTGCCGAGCTGCGGCGCGATGTCGTAGAGGTAGGCGTTGCGGAACACCTCGGGGCAGGCGGTGCGGTAGTATTCCAGCACCTCGCGGATCTTCAGGCGCGTGCCCATCTCGGTCGCGGTCTGGTCGACGATCTTGGAGCAGTCGCGCTTCGGCTGCCAGTTGTTGACCCAGAACACGTCGCTCTGCGTCGCGGTGATCATGCCGGAGCGGAAGCCGTGGATCTTCGCGGCGCCTTGGCCGAGGGCGGCGGCGTCCTCCGGGTGATTCTCGCGCCACTGGCGGAAGCGGCGCTGATCGACGCCGCCGATGCGGTAGACCAGCGCGGTGGAGCCGCAGCGGCACTCGTCGTCGATGGCGGAGGAGGTCGGCGCGCCGGACAGGCGGCATAGGTCCGCGTCGCCCGTGGCGTCGATGACGAACTTGGCGAGGATGGCCTTGCGCCCCTCCTTGCTCTCAAAGAAGACGCCCTTGCAGACGTTGCCCTCCATGATGGGCTTGACGCCCCAGCTGTGATACATCACGCGGATGGCGTCGCGGTGCTCGTCGAGCATGACGTCCAGCTCGATCTTGAGCTGGTTGGGCTCGAGCATGAAGCCGTGCTCCACGCGGGCGGGCTGCACGTGCGTCGCGCCGCCGTAGGGGCCCCACGCGCGGATGAGCAGCGGATCGTGGCTGCCGGCCAGCTCGGGCGGCGGGCCCATGACCGCGCCGGGGTACTTCTTCAATCGGGTGTACCACTCCTCCTGCAAGCCGCGGACGTAGGTCTTCTCGTGGAAGGACAGCGCGGGGATCAGCAGGACGTAGCCGCCCGTCACGTCGCCGCCGCAGTAGCCGTAACGCTCCATGAGGATGATGTTCTTGTTTCCGGCGCGGGCCGCGGCGATCGCGGCGCTGTGGCCGGCGCTGCCGCCGCCGACGACCAGCACGTCGCACTCGTCATAGACGGGGACGGTGGTTTGGGGCTCGATGTAGGTCTTTGCGCTCATGCGGGTGCCTCCTTTGATCGAATCAAAATTGATAATCCAATGTTGTACTAATTCTACTGTCAGCATACCATACCCCGCCGCAGATTGCAAGGGGTATTTGCGCATTGCGCGCAAATATTTATTCATTGTATGGGCGGGGCGACGGATTCCCACGTCGCTTCGCTCCTCGGAATGACGGGCGAAACTTGCGCTTTGCCCCCCGACCGCGCCGCGCGAATGTTACGCGAACATTACACGGTTTACATAAATATTACAAAATTGACATTATTTCGTGCCGCGAGTGCACACATCCGCGCACGAATGTCCGCGCGCCGCGCACACGCGGGCGCTGTGTTACGGTTGCGTTACATTCGGCCCGAAGCCATTGACGGAGAAAACCGGCTGTGATAGACTGCGAAACGTAACAAGGGGCGAGTGCCCCTGTGTACCGCCGTTCCGAGCGGCGCGCACCCTGTCAACCCGGTATTGCCGTTTGATGGTCGGCCTCGGAATTCCGGATCATCAAGCGTTGATACATAATTTTAGGCCCCGAAAGGGGTACTACTAGAAGGAGGAGTTTCATCATGAGAACTCTCAAGAAGACTCTTTGCCTGGTTCTCTGCCTTGTCATGATGGTCGGCCTGTGCGCGATCGGCGCCAACGCGGTTGACTTCACCGATGAGGAGCAGATCACCTACAAAGAGGCCGTTGCGCTCCTGTCCGGTATCGGAGTCATCAACGGCAAGCCCGACGGCGAAAGCTTCAAGTTCGACCCGAAGGGCACCCTGACCCGCGCAGAAGCCGCGAAGATCATCTGCTATCTGCATGATATGCAGGATGTGACCGGCACTGCCAACTTCACCGACACCGTCGGCCACTGGGCAGAAGGCCCCATCGCCTACTGCGCCAGCAAGGGCATCGTTGCCGGCTACGGCGACGGCACCTTCGGCCCGGACGACACCCTGAAGGGCTATCAGTTCGGCAAGATGCTGCTCTGCGCTCTCGGCTTCAGTGCCGAATATGAGAAGCTGGTCGGAGCTGATTTCGAGATCAACTGCGCCACGCTGCTCAAGACCAAGAAGCTGCTGGCCGGCATTGACGACTTCGACGGCCGGAAGGACCTCACCCGTGAAACCGCTGCCCAGATGGCGTTCAACGCGCTGTCTGCGGCGGAAGTCAACTATCCCACCGGCGCGATGACCGTCAAGACCGGCGACGGCACCGAGATCAACGTCGGTGCGGGCAACTGGTTCGACACCGCTAATTGCCTTGCTGATAACTTCAAACTTCCCGTCGCCGCTGGCGCGCTGGCTCCCGATGTCGCTGTCGTCGACGGCGTGCCCGCCACCAACGGCACCAAGGCCAGCACCACCGCCACGCAGGGCTATGCCTACGACTTCGGCATCGACAACTATGGCCGCCTGCTCAAGATCTTCTACAAGACCGGCGCTGCTGCGAACAAGACTGTCTATGCCTATGAGGATCTGACCAAGGAGGTCGAGATCACCGCTACGATGACTGCCGCGCAGGTCAAGGCCGCGTTCAAGGCCGCCGGCATCACCACCGCAACCGTTCCCGCTGGCTATGACGTGATCAAGAACGGCGCCGGTATCGGCGGCGGCGCAGGCGCGCTGATCACCCTCGGCACCGACAACGGCGCTGCGGTCGGCGCTGGCACCTTCTACATCAACGCCACCGGCGCTGCGCCTGTCGTCTACGCCAAGAAGGTCGTTGACCAGGATACCAAGGTCGTCTCCAGAGTCACCGCTTACACCGCGCCCACCGAGAAGGCCGCCGGCACCATCACCATCGACGGCGTCACCGCTGCTGCTGAGATCGGCGTCACTGCCGCTGTTCCGCTGCAGAAGGTCGGCAGCGATGATCCCGACATCATCGAGCTCTATGACGGCATCGCCGTTGGCGACTATGTCTACGTGACCAAGTCCGTCGTCGGCCAGGGCACGATGAAGGTCGAGAAGGCCACCATCGTTGAGGGCGCTGCTACCACCGCCTTCGCGAGCAACAAGGCCACCATCGGCGGCAAGCAGTACACCAAGCAGGCGTACGCTGCCAACAGATCCGTCACCGCGGCTGACACCACGCTGGCTACCCTCGGCCTGACCGCCGTGGACGCTGCCACCGTCAGCGGCACCACGCTGCGCAACTACGTCCTGACCGCGAGCGGCAAGGTCCTCGGCTACTATGCCTACACCGCCGCCTCCAACGCCAAGGACTATGCGCAGATCCTGCAGCTCCAGTGGAAGGCCGGCTCGGCTGGCGATCTGGATAACCCGAGCGCCACCTATGCCAAGCTTCTGGTCAAGATCCTTCTGCCCGATGGCAGCACCGATGTCTACTCCTACACCTCTCAGAAGAAGCTGAGCGTGCTGGCCGGTACGGCCGACACCAAGATCGACGGCTTCTATGAGGAAGTCGAAGCTCTGGCGAACGCCGGTGTCTACACCGACGGCCAGGCCGCTTCCCCGCTCGCTGCCGGCGATGTCATCAAGTACGCTGCTTCCAGCAAGGTCTTCTCCGAGATCGAGAAGCAGGCTGAGGCCGCAGCTGTCAACGCCGCTACCCTCACCGCCAAGACCGCGAAGGTCGCTGCCAACGTCTACCTGACCAGCAGCACCCCGGTCATCTACTGGGATGCCGTCAATGCCAGGGCCAAGGTCGTCACCGGTTACGCTGACGTCCAGGCTGCCACCGCCGCCCAGAGCTTCTTCGTGACCGACGTCCAGGGCAAGGTCGTCTGCGTCTTCGTGCAGAACGCCTATGTCGTCGCGCCGACCACCGCTACGACGGTTGCCTATATCCCGACCGCCATCGTTGCGAATACGCCTGACGCCACCAAGTACGACGAGACCCTGAAGGCCAACGTCTACGGCTACAACGTCTACATCGACGGCGCTGAGACCACGCTGTGGGCCAAGACCAAGACTCTGGCCTGCGCTGCCGGCTTCATCGAGTACACGCTGACCGACGGTTACCTGAGCGCTGTCTCTGCGGCTCCGACCGGCCTGACCGTGATCGGCCTGTCCGCAGTCAACAATGTCGATGACAAGAACATCGATATCGGCGGCAACCAGTACGCCCTCGGCTCCGTGAAGATCATCACCCACGACACCGCGGACGATTCCGTCGTTGCCGGCGGCACGCTGGCCAAGACGCAGAACGTCGTCGCTCTGTACAAGGCCGTCTCCGGCGTCAACACCCTGCAGTACATCGCGATCATCAAGTAATTGAGGATCCGGTCTGCGGAACCCAAAAACTTAGTTCCATAAGTTCAGCCCCCGGCTTTCGAGCCGGGGGCTGTTTTTATCGTATTGCGGGCGGGGCGCAATTTCCGCATCCGCGCCGTGACTGAGAGGGCGTCATTGCGAAGCCCCATAGGGGCTGTGGCAATCCGTCTCTCAATGCGATTTCCCTTTTCGCAGGCGCGGCAGGCGCTCGCGCAGCTGCTCCGCCGAGACGGCGACATATTCCTTCACCATCTGCTCGATCACCTCCGCGACGAAGCGGGAGACGGTCTTTTCCTTCGCCATGCCGCGCGCGATGGACAGCGCCTTGCGCAGCCGCCGCTCGTTGATGTCCGTGAGCGTGACGGCGCCGGTGGCGGTGAGGATGCGGAAGAGGGTCTCGATGAACTCCCGCCGCTCGTCCATGTCCATCTGTCCGAGCACGCGCTCCATCGTCGCGTCAAAGGCGCGGCTGGAGCGGCTGAGGTCGTCGCAGCGCAGAAAGGCCGTGCCGCGCACGCCCCAGTTGAAGCCGTCGTGCGCCGCAACGCCGAAGCGGGCCGAGCGGACGATCGTGCAGTTCGAGTCCTGCTCCAGCAGCGTCCCCACGATGGAGAACTGCGGCAGCAGCGTAAGAATCCGCTCACGCACGGCGCGGTAGCCGGGCGAGTCGAGAAAGGCCGCGTCAAAGCCGGGGCCGTCGTTGTTGTAGATGACGCCGATGCGCGTCTGCACCGCCGTGGGCGCGTTCGCCGCCGCGTACACCGCAAGGTTGCCGCCCTTCGAATGGCCGCCGACGCGCAGCGGCCCGTCGTAGGCCGCGGCCGCCCACGCCAGATAGTCCGCCGCGTCCCGCTGGGCGGGCACCGCGCCGGACAGCGCCATCATGCAGTCCTCCTTCCACGCATACAGCGTGTCGTCCGTGCCCCGGAAGCTGACGTAGTGCGTGCCGTCCGGGAACGAGACGGTGAGCGCGGAGAACTGCTCCGTGCGCTCCGGCAGCGCCCGGCGGACGAAGCCGGACAGCGTCAGGTCACGGAAGCGCGGCGTCGCGGGCAGGCGGCGCAGCAGGGGCGTGAGCTTGGCCGAGCACAGCACGCCGAAGCGCGCGTCGCCGCCGACGGCGTCAAAGTAGGCGTCCAGCGCCGCGCCGATCGGGACGCTCTGCGCGTCCTCGGGCACGATGCCGTCAAAATTGCAGCAGCCGATCTTGGCGACGATGTAGTTGTCGACCTCGTTGAAGGGCGAGACGGAGAAGGGCAGGTCCCCGCGCCAGTCGAGATAGTCAAAGATGTCGTCCATGGTTTATGTGCACTTCCTACAGAATTGTTCGAGCTTTTCCGCGTTGCCCGCGTCGGGGCGCGCCTTGGGGTCGATCAGCACAAGCGTGGCGTGCAGCGGGTGTTCCAGCAGCCCCTCCAGCTTGGCGAAGGCGCGCTCCGCGCCCTTGCCGGACTGGCAGGCGAAGGCCGCGACGCGCTTACCGCGCAGCGCCGCGCCGTGATCGCGCAGGAAGGTGCGCAGCGGCGGCGCGAGATTCCCGGCCCATACCGGGAAGCCGAGGAGGATCTGCTCGTATTGCGCCGCGTCAAAGTCGTAGGGGCGCAGCGCCGGCGTCTCGGCCATGACCGCGCTCTTGCCGCCCCAGAAGAATTTTTTGAAGCCCTTGTCGGGGTAGCTTTGCTCCGGCGCAAGCCGCAGCGTGTCCGCGCCGAGCGCCGCCGCGATTTCCCGCGCGGTCTGCTCCGTGTTGCCGGACATGGAATAGTAGACGATCAGGGTTTTCATAGCATAGGTTCCTTTCGTCGATCATCCTTCCCCCAGCGGGGGAAGGTGGCCCGAAGGGCCGGATGAGGGAGAATGCGTCGCCCGGATGCGTGCATCGCAGGGCGCGATGCCCACATCACGCCATTTTCATTATATTCGCCCGGTGCGCAAAGTCAATGCGCGCCCCTTGTTTTTCCCGCGCGTTTCCGGTATACTGTTGCGCATGAAGGACCGCACGGCGAAAATCGAATATACGCTGATCCGCAGCGCCCGCCGCAGCATCGGCATCGAGGTGACGCCCGACGGCGCGGTGGTCGTCCGCGCCCCGCGCATGACCCCCCTGCGGCAGATCGAGACGCTGCTGGAGGAGAAGAGCGCGTGGATCGCGCGCGCCCGGCGCAAGGCAAGCGCGCGCTCGCAGGCCGCGGCCGCCGCGCCGTTGACCGCGCAGGAGCTGTCTGCGCTGCGGGCACAGGCGAAGGCGTACCTGCCGGGCCGCGCCGCGTACTATGCCCAGCGCCTCGGCGTGGACTACGGACGCATCACGATCCGCACCCAGCGCACGCGCTGGGGCAGCTGCTCGTCGCGCGGCGATCTGAGCTTTAACTGCCTGCTGATGCTCACGCCGCCGGAGGTCATCGACAGCGTCGTGGTGCACGAGCTGTGCCACCGGCGGCACATGGATCACTCGCCGCAATTCTATGCGGAGGTACACCGCGTCTATCCCGACTACGACAAATGGCACGGCTGGCTGCGCGAGCACGGACCTGTCCTGCTCGCCCGCGCTGCCGCGGCAACTAAGGCATAAAGGATCGGCAGGGGCAAAATGCCCCTGCCGAAGTTTTTGAGGCGGCTTTGCCGCCTCAAAAACACTTACTAGGCGAAGCGGGAGCGAGCCCTCGCGCCGACCAAACGCGGCAAAAGCCGCGTGCGATCAGCGCGAGTAACTCCATTGCGAACCGCGGTTCGCAATGGACTAATATCGCCCAAACGTGCAATTCGGGAAGTGGCAGCTCTTGCACAGCTGGCACAGTCCGCCGTCGCCGAGGCCGATCAGCTCCTCCTTCGTGAACTTCACGCCCGCGAAGATCTGCGGCAGCACCACGTCGAAGATCGTCGTGGGCATGACGATGCTGGCGCCGGGCACGCCGAGCACGGCGGCGTCGCCCAGATAGGCCACCAGCGTCATGTTGCCGGGCTGGGAGGGCACACCGTGGCTCACGACGTCGGCGCCGAGGGCGCGGATGGCGGAGGGCGTCAGGTCGTCCGGGTCCACGCTCATGCCGCCGGAGAAGATCAGCAGGTCGGCCCCCGCGTCCAGCAGCCGCCGCGCCTGCCCGGTCAGCATGTCAAGGTCGTCGTCGCAGATGGCAACGCCCACGATCTCGCAGGGATACTTCGACAGCTTGCCGCGCGCCACGGCCTCAAACTTGTCCTGAATCCGCCCGTGGTACACCTCGCTGCCGGTGATGATGATGCCGGCCTTGCGCGGCTGGTAGGGCAGCAGGTCGAGCACCTTGTTGTCCTTGCACAGCGCCTCCAGACGCGCGATCTGCGCCTCCTGCGTCACGAGCGGGACGATGCGCATGCTTGCGATGCGCGCGCCGGGCGCGACGGGGTAGTGGTCGGGCAGCGTGGAGATCGTGATGTCCCCGATGGAGTTGAGGGAGCGCAGCAGCGCCGTGTTCACGCGCAGCATGCCCGCGCGCTCGGCCTTCAGCACCATCTTGCCCTCGCTCGGGCCCTCATAGTGCGCGCCCGCCACGGGCATCGCGGCCGCCATGCGCGCCGCCGCGTCCTCCTCGTGCACCTCGCCGGCCTCCGGCTCCCAGATGAACACGGTCTGCTTGCCGATGTCCAGCATCCGGGGGATGTCGGCCGCCTCGATCACATGGCCGCGTTTGAACAGCGCGCCCTTGAAGCCGTCGTACATCGCGGTGATGTCATGGCACAGCGTCATGCCGACGGCGTCCTCTACACGTACTTTCTTCATATCATATCCTCCAACCGAAACTCGGCTCCCCTGAAAGGGGAGCTGTCGCCGTAAGGCGTAACCCCCGATGCATATGGCTCCCCTGAAAGGGGAGCTGTCGCCGTAAGGCGACTGAGGGGTTAAATCAAAAATCCTTTCAGCTTCGTTCCGTCCGCAAGCGGGCCGCTGTCCGCCGGGACGATGGCGTACGCGTCGCAGCCGATGGTGCCGGAAAGCACCACGTTGCCCTGCCGCGCCGGGATAAGCTTTGCCGTGCCGTCGCGCAGGTCTACGCTGCCGCGCAGGACGCGCGTGACCTTGCTCGGCTTGGGAAATCCGCCGGCGAGCGTCAGCGTGATCTCCTCCGGCACGGGTACGCGGTGGCCGCACAGCGCGCGCAGAGCGCCCAGCGCCACGGTGTAGAAATTGACGACGCAGCTGGCCGGGTTGCCGGACAGCGCGCACATGAGCTTCCCGTCCCGCACGCCGTAGGCACAGGCCATGCCGGGCTTGAGCGCCACGCCGCGCACCAGCGTCTCGATGCCGCAGCGCGCCATGGCGTCCGGCGTCAAGTCGTAGTCCCCGACGGAGACGCCGCCGGTGCTGATCACCGCGTCGCATTCGCGCAGCCCGCGCTCGATGCACGCGGCGATGCCCTCCGCGGTGTCCACGGCGATGCCGAGGTAGACCGGCTCGGCGCCGATGCGCCGCAGCGCCGCGCCGAGGGTGTGGGCGTTGGTGTTGCGGATCTGCCCCGGGCCGGGCGTCTGGTCGGCGTCCACCAGCTCGCTGCCGGTGGACAGGACGGCCACGCGCGGGACGCGGAACACGCGCGGCTGCGTGACGCCCTGCGCCGCCAGCGTGCCGACGGTGCCGGGGTCGATCACGTCGCCGCGCCGCGCCAGCACGGCGCCCTTTTTCACGTCCTCGCCCGCGCGCACGACGTTGCTGCCGCGCGCCACCGGCTCAAAGAAGGTGACGGCCTCGGCGGTGAAGCGCGTGACCTCATAGTTGATGACCGTGTCCGCCCCCGGGGGGATCGGCGCGCCGGTCAGCACCTTTGCGCAGTCGCCGGCCTCGACGGTCTTTGTCGGCGTCGCCCCGGCGGGGATCTCCTCGGTGATGCGCAGCGTCACCGGGGCCTCGCGCGTCGCGCCCGCGAGGTCCTCGGCGCGGAAGGCGTAGCCGTCGTAGGCGGTGCGGTCAAAGCCGGGGATGTTCTCCGCGGCCACGAGGTCCTCCGCGAGGATGCGGCCGAGTGACGCATCGAGCGGAACGGTCTCGGTCCCGACCGGGCGGACGCGGGACAAAAGCGCGTCGCGCGCTGCGGGATAGGTGGGAAACTCCATCATATATCACTCCTTCAGCAACAGAAGAAATTCATGCGGCATGTGGACGGTCAGCGCCTGAGATGCGTGCGCGCCGTGCTTCTTGCTTGTGCGGTACACGAGCGCGCCCGGCGCGATCGCATCGAGCGGCCGCAGCAGCAGCGTCACGGAAAAGGGGTTTTCGACGGCCTCCGCCACGCGGCAGCGCAGCGCGTTCTCGCCGTCGCCCGGCTGGATGTCATGGCCGCGGATGCCGACATACTGCGCGCCGCCGACCGGGCGGCCCAGCTCCAGTTCCACGCCCCAGTCAAGGGCGTACGCGCGCGTTTCCCCGCGCGGCGTGATGCGCGAGATGTTGCGGCAGCCGGTGAGCGCCGCGCCGTTGACGGTCTTGGGATCGGCAAAGACGGCGTTCTTTTCGCCGAGCGTCTCGATGCCGCCGTCGCGCATGATGGCGATGGAATCCGTGAGGCGGAAGACCTCCTCGCGGTCGTGCGAGACGAACAAAACCGGCTTGCCGAAGTCGCGGATGATCGCGCGGACCTCCTGCTCCAGCTCCAGCCGCAGGTGGCTGTCCAGCGCGGAGAAGGGCTCGTCCAGCAGCAGGACCTCCGGCCCGTTCACAAGGATGCGCGCCAGCGCCACGCGCTGCTGCTGCCCGCCGGAGAGCTGGCGCGGGCGCAGCTTTTCCATGCCGTCCAGGTGCATTTTGCGGATGATGGCGTCCACGACGGCGTCCGCGCCCTCGCGCTCCCGCACGCCGCAGCGGATGTTCTGCCGCACGGTCATGTTGGGAAACAGCGCGTATTGCTGGAACAGATAGCCCACGCGCCGCTTCTGCGGGGGCAGGTCGATGTGCTTTTCGCTGTCAAAGAGCGTCACGCCGCTTAAGACGATCCGCCCGCGGTCGGGGCGCTCAATGCCCGCGATGCACTTGAGCGTCATGCTCTTGCCGCAGCCGCTCGCGCCCAGCAGAGAGAGCACGCCGTTTCCGGCCTCGAAGCGCACGTTCAGATGGAACGCGCCCAGCGTTTTTTCGATATCGACGGTCAGGGACATCTACGCGGCCCCCCTTCGCGGCGTGCGCCGACGCTCCAGGAAGTTCACCGCCAGCAGCACGACCGCGGAGATCGCGACGTTCACCAGCACCCAGCGGAAGGCCAGCGCGTCGTTGTCCGTGCGCCAGAGCTGATACACCGTTGTGGAGATCGTCGCGGTGCGCCCCGGCGTGTAGCCCGCGATCATGCTCGTCGCGCCGTATTCGCCCAGCGCGCGGGCGAAGGCCAGCACGGTGCCGGCCAGGATCCCCTCGCGGCAGGCGGGCATGCGGATGCGCCAGAAGATGAAGGTGTTCGACAGTCCCAGCGTCTTGCCCGACCAGGCCAGCGTCTCGTCAAAGGCCTCGAAGGCGCCGCGCGCCGTGCGGTACATCAGCGGGAAGATCACGACGGTGGTGGCAAAGATGGCCGACCACCAGGTCATGGTCAGCTTGACGCCGAACGCGGCCAGTACCCACGCGCCGACGACGCGCTTCGGGCCGAGCACGCGCAGCAGGAGATAGCCCACCACGGTGGGCGGCAGCACCAGCGGCAGCGTCAGGATCACATCGAGGACGCCTTTGACCGCGCGCGGGGCCTTGGCGATATAGTACGCGGCGAAGATGCCGACGAAGAAGATGATAACGGTGCTGATCCCCGCGATGCGCAGGGAGTTCCACAGCGGGAACAGATCCATTGTCTCACACCCCTACAGAATCATACAGGCGGGCGGTTTGCCGCCCGCCTGTCGGTGGGTTTCGTATGCCGTTACTTGCTCATCGGGGAGAAGCCGACGCCCTCAAACACGGCGCTGGCCTCGGGGCCGGTGAGGTAGGCGAGGAAGGCCTTGGCCTCGTCCGGGTGCTTGGCGACCTTCAGCACGGCGGCGGGATAGATGACCTGGCCGCACATGTCCTTCGTCGCGGTGTCCACGACGGTGAGCCCGGCGGAGAAGGCGTCCGTGCCGTAGATGATGCCGCAGTCGACCGCGGCCTCCTTCACCTGCGTGGTGACCTCCTTGACGTTGCTGCCGTAGGTGATGCAGCCCTTGGCGGCCAGCGCCTCCTCGTCGAGCTCGAAGTATTTCAGGATCTTCTGCGTGTACTGGCCGACGGGCACGTCGCTGTTGCCCATCGCGAGCAGCACGCTGCCGTCCTTGAGCCCGGCCACGAGGTCGTCATAGCTCTTGATGTCCTTGGGGTTGCCGTCGGGGACGGCCAGCGCCACCTTGTTTTCCAACAGGTTGATGCGCGTGGCGCTGTCGACAAAGTCGAGGCCGTCCGGGTTGCCGCTGTCTTTATCCTTCGCGGCGTCGAGCGCGTTCATCTGCTTGGGCGCGGCGGAGATGAACAGGTCGCAGTCCGCGCCCTCCTGGATCTGCGTCTTCAGCGTGCCGGAGGAGTCGAAGTTGTACACCAGCGTCACGTTGGGGGCGACGGCCTTGTACGCCTCCGCGATCTGCTTCAGCGTCTCGGTCATGCTCGCCGCGGCGAAGACGATCAGCTCCACGGGCTCGCTCGGCGTCTGCGTCTGCGCGGGGGCCTGGGTCTTGGCTGCGCCGCAGGCGCACAGGTTCAGCGCAAGGGTCGCTGCCAGCAGCAGGGCAATCAGATACTTCGGTTTCATTTGCGTTTTCTCCTTTTCTATTTGATTTTCGTCATATAGAAAAGCACGGCCCGCCTTGAGAAAGCAAAGCAGGCCGCGGGAAAACGCGGTTGCAGACCGCACCGCGCGCCGGGCTGACCGTGCACGCGATGTGATATGGATTTCCTTTCTCAAATACGGAGTGCCGCGCCATTTCTGACACATGCGGCATGGGAGCCGGTGTCCCATGTCATTGCGAGGCGCGGAAGCGCCGTGGCAATCCGTTCTCTTTTCGCGGAGATAGCGGATTCCCACGCCACGACTTTTCGCCTTCGCGAAAAGTGCGCTGGCTCGGAATGACCAATGATGCTGGGATGTGCCGGCTCCGGCCCGACAGCCGTGGGACTTGCCTTTAGGCCGGGGGGCTTCGGAAATATCGGTATGCAGTTCAAAACAAGTGTAGCAAAGGCGCGCGCAAAAGTCAAGCTTGACGCGGCGCGGGCGCGCTAGTATTCTATAGGTGCAGGCATCCGTTTGCTCATTTCAAAAGGAGGAACCGACATGGTATACGACAACAACTTCGGCGGCGAATACGCCAAGTATTTCGTGCAGGACCTGAACGAGCCCGAAACCTTCACCTCCGCCCCGCCGGAGTATCAGGAGATGTACAAGAAGTTCTCCAAGCGCATCCTCTGGATCGACGACAAGGTGGTCCCCGGCGCCTTCCAGATGAACACCGCGTGGTGGTACGCCGTCCCGGAGCGCGACCCCGTCTTCCTCGAGCACAGCCATGACGACACCAGCGAGATCATCGGCCTGTTCGGCACCGACAACAACAACCCCTACGACCTCGGCGGCAAGATCGAGTTCGCCCTCAACGGCGAGAAGCATCTGCTGACCCGCAGCACCATGATCTTCGTCCCCGCGGGCATGCCCCACAACCCCATGCGCATCCTCGAGGTCAACCGCCCGATCTTCCACTTCTCCGTGGTCATCAGCGGCGAGTATGACGGCAGCGGCACCTACCGCTGACGAAAAAAACCACACAGGAAAAACGCACACGGCAAGTTTGCCGTGTGCGTTTACATTTTTGCCATCCGTTCCCCCAGTGCCAGCGCCTGCACGGTCACGCTGTCCACGATCTCGTGGATGTGCTCGCAGTTGCCGGAAAAGCCGAGCCAGTCCGGCGGCGTGCCGCCATGCAGCAGCGCCCGCGCCAGCTCCCGCTCCGGGATGAGCCCCGCGGCGGTCACCAGCGCGTCGCAGGGGACGAGCTCCTCCGCGCCGGTGTCCAGATCGCGTACCGTGACGCCGGTGATGCGCGCTGCGCCGTGCACCTGCGTCACCGTGGCGCGCAGGCGCAGCGGGATGCGGTACGCCTCGATGCACGCGTGCAGGTTGCGCGCCAGCCCGCCGGGCGCGGCGGCCTGCTCCACCATCATGACGACCTCGCACCCGCGCAGCGTGAAGCGCCGCGCCATGATCATGCCGATGTCGCCGCTGCCGAGGATAACGATGCGCCGCCCGAGGTCATACCCGCCGAGGTTGACGAGCTTTTGCGCCTGCCCGGCGGTGAAAACGCCCGCGGGCCGCGTCCCGGCAACGTCCAGCGCGCCGATGGGCTTCTCCCGCGCGCCGCAGCACAGCAGGCAGCGCCGGAAGGCGACGCGCTCCAGCCCCGCGCGCGAGGAGAGCAGCGCCGTCCGGTCGGCGGACAGCTCCAGCACCGTCGTATCGAGCCGCAGCGCCACTTCCGGCGCGTCCGCGAGCAGCGCGGCGAAGCGCGCGGCGTAATCCGGGCCGCGCAGGTCCTCATGGAAATAGCTGAGGCCAAAGCCGTGGTGGATGCACTGCGGCAGCACGCCGCCGAGCCGGTCGCCGCGGTCAACGAGCAAAACGCGCGCCGCCCCGCCGCGCACCGCGCCGAGCGCGGCCGCCATCCCGGCGGCCCCGGCGCCCACGATCAGCAGGTCATAGCGTTCCATGCAGCACCTCCGAGCCCGCGCCGTCCTTGCATACGGCGCTCGCCGGCACGCCGCGCGCCTCCGCGAGCAGCGCCAGCACGCGCTCCATGCACACGCCGCCCTGACAGCGCCCCATGCCCGCGCCCGTGCGCCGCTTCACGCCGTCCACCGTGCACGCGCCGCGGCGGATCGCCTCGCGCACCTCGCCCTCGCTGACGCCGCGGCAGCGGCAGACGATCCGGCCATAGTCCGGCTGCGATAAGACGAGCGCGGCCCGCTCCGTCTCGGCCATCGCGCTGAGATTTGGGATGCCGCGGCGGCGCGGGTCGAAGTCCGGCCTGCGCGCTGCGCCGCCGAGATGGGCGAGCAGGCGCTGCGCGGCGTAGTCGCCCAGCGGCTTGGCGCAGGTGAGCCCCGGCGTCTTGATGCCGATGAGCGAGACGAGCCCGCCCTCCTCCAGCACGGTGAAGCTCGGGATGCCGCGCGCCTCCGGCTGCCAGACGCCGCCCTCCTCGCGGACGTAGTAGGGGTTCGGGCGCACCGCGCCGAAGGAGCGGATGACCAGGTCGAGGTCGAGATCGGGGACGATCTGCGCGCACAGCGCCCGCAACTCCGCCAGCCCCGCCGCGGCCGTCGCGCCGGGCGCGACGGCCATGTCGCGCTCCGTCGGGCCGACGAGCAGGTTGCCGGAGACCGTGGGCACGAGCGTCAGCCCCTTGCCCTTCTCCTCCGGCTCGTGGAAGATCACGTGCCGCACGAACCCGCGGGATAAGTCGTCGAGCACGAGGTAGTCCGCCGCGGAGGGGAAGATGCGCACCAGCGGCGCTTCGACCAGCTCCCGCACGCGGTCGGCGGCGAGCCCCGCGCAGTTCAAAACCGCGCGCGTTTGGTACGTTTCCGTGTCGGTTTCCAGAAGAAAACCGCCGGGATTCCGCCGGATCGCGCCGACGGCCTGCCCGAAGCGGAACTCCACGCCGTTGGCCTGCGCGTTCTCAAAGGCCGCGATGCCGAGCGCCCACGGGTCCAGCGTCCCCGCCCCGGGGGCGTACAGCCCCGCGGTGACGCGATCCGTCAGGTTGGGCTCCATCGCGCGCACCGCACCGGCGGTGAGCAGGCGCAGGCCCTCGACGCCGTTTTCCAGCCCCGCGGCGTACTTCCTGCGCAGCACCGCCTCCGCTTTTTCGCCGCAGGCGATCATCAGCGAGCCGCAGCGCGAGAAGGGCACGTCCAGCTCCCGGCACAGCGCGGCCATGCCGCGGCTGCCCGCGACGCAAAGGCGCGTCTTCAGCGTGCCGGGCTGCGTGTCATAGCCGGCGTAGATGACGCCGGTGTTCGCGCGGGAGACGCCGGTGCAGACGTCCTCGCGCGCTTCCAGCACGGTGACGTCCAGCGCATAGGCGGCGAGGGCGCGGGCGGCGAAGCAGCCCAGCAGCCCCGCGCCGACGATGACGACGTCGCGCGTTTCCATATCCGGCGCCTCCTTTCGGAAAAGTCGGCGCGGCAGCCGGCATACCGCCGGCTGCCGCGCGGGAAAAGCAAATCAGTCCTGCTGCGCGAGCACGGCCTCGGCGATGATGCCGGAGACTTTGTCCGCGGACTCGACGCGGCACTCGCAGCCGCGGTCGCGCATCCACAGGGCGTTTGGCTCGTCGGCGCGGATCGGCCGCCACTGGGGCATCGGGACGCCGTCGTGGTCCGGGCCGTTGGGATCGCCGCTGCGGATGAAGTTCGTCAGATAGTTGCACATCTGGCGGGCCAAGTCGAAGTGGTAGCCCTTGAACGGGCGCCAGCACTTGGCGAGGTTCTCGAACCAGAACCACAGGTCGCTGGAATGGAAGGTGCCGGGGTCGTCCCAGCC
>CAMJPK010000012.1 GCA_946407675.1 uncultured Clostridia bacterium | reverse complement strand
CGATGTAAGCATAGCGGCCGGACTTCATCATGGCCTGGTTGGCCATCTTATAATGCTTGCTCTTGGCGCCCCAGTAGCCCTTGGCAAGACCGAGGATCTTATTTCTGTGCTTGCGCGTCATCATCGCGCCTTTGACTCTAGCCATTTCTCAAAGACCTCCTATCATTTATACGGGATCATGCGCTTGATGGCGGACTCGTTGGTCACGTCCGCGATGGTGCTCTGGCGGAGGCCCCTCTTGCGCTTGGTGGTTTTCTTGTTCAGGATGTGGCTCTTGTAGGCGTGGGCGCGCTTGACCTTGCCGGTCTTGGTGAGATTGAATCTCTTCTTTGCGCCGGAATGGGTTTTCAGTTTGGGCATGATATCGTTTCTCCTTCCTTGGTTATCAACTGATTATTTCTGCTTGGGGGAAAGGAACATGGACATATTGCGCCCCTCCAGCTTGGGGTTTTTGTCCATGTTGGCAACATCGGAGCACTTCGCCGCGAAATCCTTCAGAAGCTGTTCTCCGATATTGGTATGTGCCATTTCTCTGCCGCGGAAGCGGATCGTGACCTTCAGGCGGTTGCCCTCGGCCAGGAACTTCTGTCCGGCGCGCAGCTTGGTATTGAAATCGTTGTCGCCGATGCTCGGAGACATGCGGATTTCCTTGATCTCGATGACGCGCTGATTCTTCTTGGCTTCCTTTTCGCGCTTCGCCTGCTCAAAACGGTACTTGCCGTAATCCATGATCTTGCAGACGGGCGGCTTGCTGCCGGGCGCGATCATCACAAGGTCCATTTCCTTCTCAACGGCAATTTTGAGCGCTTCCTCCGCGCTCATCAGGCCGAGCTGTTCGCCCGTGTCGCTGATCAGTCGGACCTCAGGGGCCTTGATGTCTTCATTGAGCAGATGATCCTGTGCTGCTATGGGATAACACCTCCAAAAAAAATCGCGAATGCACTGACCTGGCATCCGCACACAAACGCCGCTTCCCCGCATGGGAAAGCAGGCGCTATTGACCGCTGTGCGCACATCTGCGACAGGGTGAGGACGGACGCCATCCGTTCCTGCTTTGTTTTCAGCCCAATTAATATAGCAAAGCCACACCGGGTTTGTCAAGCACTTTCTTCCCAAATTCGAAATACTTTTTCTCCTGCGGCGCCGTGGGGCCGGTTGAAGCGCCCGATGCGCAGCAGCTCCCCCGGCGCGCGCGTCAAACGGTTCACCTTTTCGTCGCAGGTAAAGCCCGCGCGAAAGCCCATCGTCTCCGCGGCGTCAAGCGTCGCGCGGGAGTAAGCGCCGAAGGGGTAAGCGATCGCCGCTTTCAGGTATACGCCGCGGTCGGCGCTCTCCGCAAGGAAGCGGCCGAAGTCACGCGACAGGGCGGCGCGGTAATCCGCCTCGCTCTCCCCTTTCCTGCGGCTGCAGCCCTTGCGCGGGTGTAAGCTGTGCATATCCCAGGTGTGGCAGATCACCTCGATCGTGCCGCGCTCCGCCATCTCCCGCGCGGCCTCCCAGCTGAGGTTGCTCAGCTCCGCGTCATGCTCGCCGTTTTCGGAAAACTGCGTGCAGACCGAGCCGATCACCGCCGCGACGCCGCAAAAGCCGTAGCGCTCCAGCAGCGGCTCGGCATAGGCCGCGATGCTGCACGCGCCGTCGTCAAAGGTGATCATGCAGGGCTTTTCCGGCATCTCAAACGCGCCGTCCTCCCAGTCCAGCAGGTTTTGCACGCTCACCGTTTCGTAGCCGTGCTCCTTCAGCCATTGCAGATCGCGCTCCAGCTCCGCCTCCGAGATCACATACGGCCCCCACGCGGCGGGATTCCTGGATATGTCGTGATACATGACGACAGGCAGCGCCACCGTCTCCTTCTCTGCCGCAGCCGCGCCTGCCGAGCAGATCGCCAGCGCCGCCATCAGCGCCGCGATCCATGCTTTTTTGCGCATATCATCACCTTCCGCATAACAGTATGCGCGAATCGCCGGACAATCCATACTGAAAAATGCGGAAAAACGCAGGACGCCGCGAAGCGCAAGGCCCGCGGCGTCCGTTGGCTTTGTGAAATGCGTTCAGTCTGTCGGCGCGGCGGGATCATAGCCCTGCGCCATCGCCAGCTTGACGATGCGGCTGGTGCCGAGGCGCTCCGCGCCCAGCTCGATGAACCGCTCGGCGTCCTCCAGCGTGGAAATGCCGCCGGACGCCTTGACCTTGACGCGCACATCGCAGTGCGCGCGCAGCAGCTCGACATCCTCAAAGGTCGCGCCGCCGGTGGAAAAGCCCGTGGAGGTCTTGATGAAGTCCGCGCCGGAAGCGGATACGATGGAGCACAGCTGCAGCTTTTCCTCGTAGGTCAGCAGGCAGGTCTCGATGATGACCTTCAAAATCTTTCCGGCGCTGACGGCGCGGACCGCGCGGATGTCATCGAGCACATTGCCCCAGCAGGCGTCCTTCACCATGCCGAGGTTCACGACCATATCCACCTCGTCCGCGCCGGCGGCGATGGCGTCGCGCGCCTCAAACGCTTTGGCGGCGCTGGTCATATAGCCGTTCGGGAATCCGATCACGGTACAGATCCGCAGATTGTCTCCGACGTATTGCTTCGCCCCGGCGACATGGGCCGGCGGGATGCAGACGCTGGCGCAGCCGTAGCGGATGCCCTGATCGCACAATTCACGGATCTCCGCGGCGGTGCAGTCCTGCCGCAAAAGTGTATGGTCGCATTTTGAAAGGATCTCTCTGATCTCCATATCGTTTCCCCTTTCCGCTTGATGGCGTTCATTATACGCTCCTTCCGCCGCCATTGCAAGCTCGCCGGGCATATTTTCAAGCGCCCCGGCATATGGTCTACCAGACCATACAATAAGAGGTGCGATATGGAAGAAGTCAACATCAGCAACTATGCCATGCTGCGCGGTGTGCTGCGCGAGCCGCCGCGCTTTTCCCACGAGAACCGCCAGGAACGCTTCTACCAGTTTTCTCTGGACGTCGCCCGGCTTTCCGGCGCCGTGGACACCATACATATCATCGCGCGTGAGGCGCTGCTCGAAGCGCTGGAGCCCGGCGGCGGCGACAAGCTGTGCGTGTGCGGCGAAGTGCGCTCGTTCAACAACAAAAGCGGCGTCGGCGCGCGCCTTGTGATCACGGTATTTGCGCGGGCACTGTGGCTGGACGACGGCGAGGATGAAAATGTCATCGAGCTGTCCGGCGTACTGTGCAAGGCGCCGAATTACCGCATCACGCCGATGGGACGGGAGATCTGCGATCTGATGCTCGCCGTCCGGCGGCGCTACGGCCGCAGCGACTATCTTCCATGCATCGCATGGGGGCTCAGCGCCCGCGAAGCCGCGGCGTGGAGCATCGGCAGCGGCGTGCATTTGACCGGGCGGATTCAAAGCCGGATCTACCAGAAAAACGTCGGCGGCGAGACGGTGGAAAAGACCGCCTATGAGGTCTCGGTTATCCAGATCGCGCCGGAAGAAATATGAAAAGACAGCGCCCTTCGGCGCTGTCATTTCATTTCGCGCTCCAGCGTGACGTTCACCGCGTTGCCGAGGAACAGGATCACGCCGCAGGTATACAGCCACAGCATGATCACGATGACGCTGGCAAGCGAACCGTAGACCAGCGGATACTTTGCGCTGGCGCCGATGAAGGCGGAAAAGACGACGCTGACGGCGACGAGCGCCGCGGTAGCCAGCGCAGCGCCCGGGAGCATCCGGTACGCCCCTTGCTTCGGCGCGGTGATTCGGTACACCCCGCAGATCATCACAAACAGCAGCGCAAACAGCAGCACGAAGCGCCACCATCTCCAGCTGTCGGAGATGTTCATAAAGTAGATATGCCGGTCCGCGAAATCCAGAAACCATTTTCCGCTGCCGATCAGGATCACCGCCAGATAGATCGCCGCGAGAAACAGCAGCGACCAGCAAAAGCTGAAAACAAGCGCCGCCGCGCCCGGAAACCGCCGAGAACCGCGCATGTCCCCCATGACGCGGTCCACGACGCGGAACGCAGCCGCGGAGGAGGTCGCGACCAGCGTGAGCGCCATGACCAGCATCGTCTCGCTGCGGTTGGCCGCGATATAGCGCAGATACTCCAGAATCGTGGATACCGTGTCCGCCGGGAGCAGCACGTTCAATATGCCGCGCACTTCCTCCGAGGTCGGGAACATGCTGCCCAGCATCGTCTGAAGGCAGATCAGCAGCGGATAAAACGCAAGCGTCAGAAAAAACGCGAGCCCTGCGGCGGCAACGGGAATCCGCTGGTCGGTGTAAAGCGCGTAAACGCCGCGCAGCAGTCGTTTGATTCCTTCCAAGCGCAGGCGCATCACATCCTTTCGCCGTCATATCATCGTTATATGCACCCGCGCGTCGGAATATACAAAACGGCAGCCCCGGCCATCAAGCCGGGGCTGCCAGATTTGGATCGCGCGCTTATTTGCTGTTGAAGATGCGGAAGATGCTGTCAAAGGGATCCTCTTCCGTCGCGGGCTTCGGCTCCTCGTCGGTCTTGACGGGCGCCGCTGCCTCCGCAGCCATCTCGGTGGCCGCGGTGAAGAGGTTCTCCTGCTTCGTCTGCTCCTCGGCGGCGGGCTTGGCCGCGGCCGTGCCGGGGCTGTCCTCAAAGCCGGTGGCGATGACCGTCACGCGGATCTGATCCTCCATTTCATCGTTAAAGGTGGCGCCGAAGATGATGTTGGCGTCGGGATGCGCGGCTTCCTGCACCAGCGTCGCGGCGGCCTCGACATCCTCCAGTCCCATGTCGGCGGAGCCGGTGATGTTGATCAGCACGCCGTGTGCGCCGTTGATGGAGGTCTCCATGAGGGGGCTGGCGATCGCGGCCTTGGCAGCTTCCTCCGCCTTGCCCTTGCCGATGGCGGTGCCGACGCCCATGTGGGCATAGCCGGCGTCCTTCATGATGCAGGTGACGTCCGCGAAGTCAAGGTTGATAAAGCCGGTATTCTTGATGAGGTCGGAAATGCTCGTGACGGCCTGCCGCAGAACATCGTCCGCGATCTCAAAGGCATTGGCAAACGTGACCTTCTGGTCGGTGGCATATTTCAGGCGGTCGTTGGGGATGATCAGCAGGCTGTCCACCTTGCCGAGCAGCTCCTCAATGCCGTGCTTGGCCTGCTCCATGCGGCGCTTTCCCTCAAAGCTGAAGGGCTTTGTCACAACGCCGACCGTCAGCACGCCGGCTTCCTTGGCGATGTCCGCGATCGTCGGAGCGGCGCCCGTGCCGGTACCGCCGCCCATACCGGCGGTGATGAACACCATGTCGGCGTCCTCAAAGCTCTTGGCGATGTTGTTGCGGTTTTCCTCCGCGCTGCGCTTGCCGATCTCAGGATCGGAGCCCGCGCCCTGTCCGTGGGTCAGCTTCTCGCCGATCTGGATTTTCTGGTTCGCGTTGGATACAGCCAGCGCCTGCTTGTCCGTATTGATCGCAATGAATTCAACACCCTGCGTGCCGGCGCTGACCATGCGGTTGACGACGTTGTTGCCCGCGCCGCCGACGCCTACGACCTTGATGGTGACGACATTTTCAGGCCCGGATTCAGGAACGAATGCCATATCTGTTTCCTCCCAACTTTATGATTGGCTGCGGCATCCGCCGCTTTTGTTTCATAATTTATCAATTTATTTTAATCCATTATTTCAGCGAGGTCAATAGTTTTTGTACACAAAACCGTATCAGTCGTAGGTCAGGTGCGCCCGCTTGTCGATGGAAAGATCAAGCGTACCCCGATCCCCCTCGCTGAGCGCATCCACCGCACTCAGCAGGCATTGGAACTTATATTCCACGTTTTCATTCACGCCGAGCTTGACGGTGAAGCGGCCGAGATAGTCAAAGGATGGATTGGAGATGCCGGTAATGTCGATATAGGTGATGCGGTCGCGCAGGTTCAGCGCCTCGATCTGGGCGAGGATCGCGGAGAGATAGCTTACCTTCGGGCTCTCCGCTTCGCCCGGGGCAATGATCTGTCCGGCTTCCGGCGCGATTGGCGTCAGTCCCCTGACGCGGATCAGGCCGCGCAGGTCCTCTCCCTCCGCCTTCGACAGCAGCTTGCAGTTGCGGTCGATGGCCCAGGTGCCGTCCTCTGCGAGTACGCAGGCGATCGCCTTGCTTTCGCTAACGACGATCACGAGCTTGTTCGGCAGCGTCCGGTTGATGACCGCTTTTTCCACATAGGGCAGCTTTGAAAAGATGCGGCTGATCGCGGAGAAGCGATTGATGAAAAAGAGGTTGTCGCCTTCCTCGATGCCGGAGGCCTCAATGATCTCCTCTTTGGTGTAGAGATTGTTTCCCTCCACCTCGATCCCGGACACGCGGAAAAACACGCTCATTCCGAATACCAGTGCGGCGCAGATGATCAAAAACGAGATCGGCGCGAACAGCGCACTGCGTTTTCTTCTTTTTTTGTTTTGCTGCGGCATGTCAGCAGCACTCCCAACTCCGTATAGTCTGTATCGCTTGCAGTGAGATTATTCCATAGCCGGCGCCGTCTCGCAGCGCTGCACATCGGCGCCGAGCTGCCGGAGGCAGCCGTCGAAATCGTCATATCCCCGCTCGATGTGTCCGCTGTCGGAAACCGTCGATTCCCCCTCGGCGCAAAGCCCCGCAAGGACCATCGCGGCGCCGCCGCGCAGGTCGGTCGCGCACATCGGCGCGCCCTGCAGCGCGCTCACGCCGCTGACCATTGCCACGCGTCCTTCCACGCGGATGTCCGCGCCGAGCCGCCGCAGCTCCGGCACATGGCGAAAGCGGCTTTCAAAGATGTTTTCCACAAACACGCTGGTTCCCGCGGCGCGCAGCGAGGCGGCCATGACGAGCGCCTGCGCGTCCGTCGGAAATCCGGGATAGGGCTTTGTGACGACCGGCGGGCCGGCGTGCAGCGGCTCAAAGCGGCGCAGGCGGATGCCGTCCTGCTCCAGCACGACGCTGCAGCCCATCTGCCGCAGCGCGTCCGTAATGCCCGCCAGATGCGCGGGGCGCACATGCGTCAATCGCACGTCGCCGCCGGCCGCCGCCGCTGCACAGAGATAGGTGGCCGCGGCGATCCGGTCCGGGAGAACGGTATGCTCGGTAAACGGCTTGGCTGCAAAACCGCTGATGCGGATCTCCGGCGTTCCCGCGCCGTGGACGCATGCGCCCTTTGCGTTCAGGAACGTCTGGAGGTCCTCGATCTCCGGCTCGCGCGCGGCATTCGTGAGGATCGTCTCGCCCTCCGCCGCGCAGGCGGCAAGCATGACGTTCTCCGTCGCGCCGACGCTGGGAAAGTCCAGATTGATGTGGGTTCCCTTGAGCTGCGCGGCGCTGCAGCAGATCTCCCCGCCGGACTGGCGCACCTGCGCGCCGAGGGCTTCGAGCGCCTTCAGGTGCAGGTCGATGGGGCGGGCGCCGAGCTCACAGCCGCCGGGCGCCGAAAGGCGCACCTCACCGCAGCGCGCAAGGATCGCGCCGAGGAACATCACCGAGGAGCGCATCTTCAGCATGAGCGTGTGGGGAATGTGGTTTTCGCACATTTTTTCGGAGTCTAGCAGGATTTCCCCTCTATTTTGCATCACGCTGCAGCCCAGATGCCGCAGGATCTCCATCGAGGCATCCACGTCCCGCAGGGTCGGGCAGCCGCGCAGGCGCGTGACGCCGCCGCCCAGCAGCGAGGCGGCCAGGATCGGCAGTACTGCGTTTTTGGAGCCCTGCACAGCAAGGCTTCCGTTCAGTTCGTTTCCCCCTGCGATTGACCAAAGCGGCATACGACGACCCCCACAAGACAGCGTTTTCTCGCTATCCTATGCAGGGCATACGGCCGATGCCAGTTTCTTTTCACTTCACATAGCCGAGGATTTGGTCTGCGATGCGCGCGGTTGCGTCCGGCACACCGCACAGCCGCATTTTCTCCGCCATATCGGAAAGCTTTTCTTTGTCGGCGAGCAAAGCCGCCGCCGTCTGATAGAGCTTTTCCGCGTCAAACTCGCCCTCCAGCAGCATATCCGCCGCGCCGGCGTCCGCCAGCAATCGGGCGTTTTTCTCCTGATGGTGGTTCGTCACATTCGGGGACGGGATCAGCAGCGCCGGCTTTCCGAGCGCGGCAAGCTCGCCGAGCGTGGAGGCCCCGCTGCGGCACATCACAAGGTCCGCCGCAGCCATGACGAGCGGCATATCGTAGATGTATTCGCGCAGATCGACGCCCTTTGCCGCCATGCGCTCCCATGCATCGGGAGAAAACGCGCGTTTGAGCGCCGGGAACCCCCGCTTGCCCGCGGAATGAATCAGATGAAAGGCCTGCCGGTCCGCGCAAAGCGGTGCGAAATCCCGCATCAGCGCGTTCATATGGTCGCTGCCGAGGCTTCCCCACACAGACAGCAGCAGCGGCTGCCCGATCGGGATGCCCAGGCGCTTGCGCGCCTCGTCGCGTCCGAGCGTCTCGAAGCCCTCGCGCACCGGCGTGCCCGTAAACACGACGTTTGTGCCGGCCGGGTAGTTCTCCGCGGCGTTCTCAAAGCCCACCATGATGCAGTCGGCGCTGTGCGCCAGCAGCTTCGTCGTCAGTCCCGGCACGGCGTTCGATTCATGCAGCAGCGTCGGGATACCGAGCGAATGCGCCGCAACGATCACCGGATAGCAGACGTAACCGCCCGTGCCGATCACGACGTCGGGCGAAAACTCCCGGATGATCGCCTTCGCTTCCTGTATGCTCCGGACGACCGTCCGCGCCGTGTGGAGATTGTGCTTCAGTCCGCCCAGCGTCAGGGAGCGGCTGAGATTGCTGATTTCCACGGTCCGGATCGGGTAGCCCTCGCGCGGCACCAGCTCGGTTTCCATCATCCCTTCCGCGCCGATGAACAGAATCTGCGTGTCCGGGATCAGCTTTTTCAAGCGTCCGGCGACGCCGACGGCGGGGTTGATGTGCCCCGCTGTGCCGCCGCAGGTAAACAGGAACTTCATGCTCAGGCACCTGCCTTATCGGTGTTCGCGGTTTGTTTTCTTCGGGGTTTGATGAATTTCTTCTCCGGTATATCCCGTGAGATGGAGAGGATAACGCCCATTTCCGCAAGCTGCAGCCACAGCGCCGTGCCGCCGTAAGAGAAGAACGGCAGCGAAATGCCGGTGCAGGGGATCAGATTCGTCACGACGGCGACGTTCAGGATCACCTGGATCGCCAGAAGCGCGGTCACGCCGCTGCAGACCAGGAAGCTGTAACGGTCGCGGCAGTGCATGGCGAGCCAGAAGCCGCGCGCGATCAGCAGCGCAAAGAGGATCAGAATGACGGTCGCGCCGATGAAGCCCAGCTCCTCGCAGACGACGGAAAAGATAAAGTCGTTGTGTTCCTCCGGCAGGTACAGGTATTTCTGTCTGCCGTTGCCGAGGCCGAGACCGCTCAGTCCGCCGCTGCCGATTGCGTAGAGCGACTGGACGATCTGATAGCCGGTGTCGGAGGTGTCCGCAAAGGGGTCGAGCCACGCGGACACGCGCTCGCCGGAGTAATGCAGCACATTGATGGCGATCACGCCGCCGAGCCCGACCGCCCCGATGCCGAGGCCGAACCAGATGAGGCGCGTTCCGCCGACGAACATCATCACGCCCGTGATCAGGACGATGATGATGGAGGCGGACAGGTGCGGTTCGAGGATCAGCAGGCCGATGATGATCCCCGCGACGACGGCAAAGGGAAGCACGCCGTAGCGGAACGTCCCCATTTTTTCCTTGTACCGACATATGAGCTGCGCTTCAAACAGGATCACGGCGATCTTTGCGATCTCCGAGGGCTGGAACGTGATGGACGCCACCTGGAACCAGCGGCGGGCGCCGTTGGCGCGGACGCCGCCGACAAGCACCAGCAGCAGCATCACGATGGAAAACAGCAGCAGCACGCCGGAAAAGCGCCGGTAGAAGTTGATCGGGAAGCGCGAGGCCAGCAGCATGATGGCGACGCCGGTGACGGCAAAGAACAGCTGGCGCGTGAAATAGTATGTCGGGTTATGCTTCGTGGCGGCGCTGTAATACGCTCTGGCAAAGCTCGCTGACAGCACCATCACGACGCCGATCGTCAGCAGCAGCAGGACCAGCAGCAGGAACGGCACATCGATACTGCCGCGCCCGATGGACGAGTCGTCGCTGTAGTCCGCCAGCCGGTTTTCGGAATATTCCATTGGATGCACCTCCTGTGCGTTCTCCACGCGCGCCGATCAGAAGCGTCCGCTCACGCCGAAGAACGAGATCACGGCAAACACCGCGGAGATGAAGGTATAGAGCGCAAACAGCTCCTTTTCCTTCCACTTCTTCCCCGTCCAGCCGCCCATCTCCAGATGGTGGTGGAACGGCGCCATTTTGAACACGCGCTTTCCGTGGGACAGCTTGAAATAGCCAACCTGAATGATGTCGGAAAGCGTTTCGATCAAAAACACGATCCCCAGCGTGATCAGGATCAGCGGCATATCGTAGGCGAAGGCCATGGCGACCACGGCGCCGCCGAGGAAGAGACTGCCCGTGTCGCCCATGAAGATCTTGGCCGGGTTGAAGTTGTAGGTCAAGAATCCGAGCAGGCCCCCCGTGATTGCCGCGGAAAAGATGCCCAGCCCGAGATAGCGGCGTCCCCAGAAGAAGCACAGCGCCGTGTAGCAGAGGAACACGGGCAGGCTCGTGCCGGTCGCCAGTCCGTCCACGCCGTCGGTGATGTTCACGGCGTTGACCGTCCCGACGATCACGAAGGCGGCAAACACGACGTAAATCAGCTCGGGGACCGCGACGGACTTGTTGACAAACGGGATATAGAGGTCGATGCACCCCTGCTTCGCGCTCATATGCAGCAGCCCGAAGCGGCGGATCAAATAGATGAACGCGATGGCAACGACGAGCTGCAGAAGGAACTTCTGCCGCGCGGTCAGGCCGAGGTTCTGCTTGTGCTTGAGCTTCTCAAAGTCGTCCAGAAAGCCGATGGCACCGTAGATGAGGGCGAAAACCAGCACAAAGATGTGGCTGAAGTCCCCCTCGGTCATCAGCTTCCAGCCGACCGTCAGGCAGACGATGACGGCGGCGAGGATGAACATCAGTCCGCCCATCGTCGGCGTGCCGGCTTTGCTCTGATGCCAGGTGGGGCCGATCTCCTTGATGGCCTGCCCCGCCTTGATTTTCCGCAGGAACGGGACGAGCCACGCGCCGAAGCCCACGGAAACCAGAAATGCGATGGCAAAGGCCGCGATCAACTGTATCGTCATGGCTGCTTCCTTCTCTCCAGTATTTGCGCAACGATCTCCCGCTCATCCATGTGGTGCTTCACATGGTTGATCTCCTGATAGGTCTCGTGCCCCTTGCCCGCGAGGACGATCACGTCGCCGGGGCGATGATGCGTGATCGCGTACTCGATCGCCTTCACACGGTCGGTGATCGCGATATACTTCTCCTTCGGCGCCGTCACGCCGGTCAGGATCTCTTCGATGATCGCATTCGGGTCCTCGGTGCGCGGGTTGTCGGAGGTGATGACGGAGAAATCCGCCAGCTCCGTTCCGATATGCCCCATGATCGGGCGTTTTTTCCGGTCGCGGTCGCCGCCGCAGCCGAACACCGCCACAACGCGGCCGGCGCTGACCTCCCGCACTGTTTTCAGCACGTTTTCCAGCGCGTCGGGCGTGTGGGAATAGTCGATCAGGATCGTGTAATCGCCGTCCGTCGGCACCGTCTCCACCCTGCCCTTGACGCCCTTCGCCGTCGCAAGGCCGTCGGCGCAGCGCTGCAGCGATATGCCGAGGTTCGTGCAGGCGCTCAGCACGCCCAGCGCATTGTACACCGAGAAGCGCCCCGGGATGCCGAGCCGGATGCGCGCGCTTTCGGTCCTGCCAAGTGCGTCAAATGTCACGCCGTCCGGCGCGAGCGCCAGATGCGCCGCGCGCAGGTCTGCCGCAGCGTCGTCTACCGCGAAGCGGAACACCGGGCACTGCGCGCGCTGCGCCATGAACGCGGCGTAGGGATCGTCGCTGTTGATCACCGCAAGATCGCTCACCTTGAACAACAGCGCCTTCGCCGCGGCGTAATCGTCCATGTCCTTGTGGAAATCCAGATGGTCCTGCGTCAGATTCGTGAAGATGCCGACGGCGAAGCGGATGCCCGCGACGCGCTCCAGCACCAGCGAATGGGAGGACACCTCCATCACAACGTGGGTGCAGCCCGCGTCCAGCATCTCGCGGAAGAGCTTGTGCAGCTCATAGCTCTCCGGCGTGGTACGCTCCGTCGGGAGCTCCTCCGCGCCGATCATATTGCAGTTGGTTCCGATCAGGCCGACCTTTGCGCCCGTCTGCGTCTCCAGCAGATGCTTGATCAGATAGGTCGTCGTTGTTTTGCCGTTGGTCCCCGTGACGCCGATCATCGTCATCTTCCCTGCCGGATCGCCGAACAGATTGCGCGAGGCGAGCGCGAGCGCATAGCGCGAATCCTCGACCAATATGTACGGGATTTCAATTTCCGGCGCGCGCTCGCACAAAACGGCGACCGCGCCCTTCTCAACGGCGGCGGGGATGAAGCGATGCCCGTCGCTGACCGTTCCGACGATCGCAGCAAAGAGATCGCCGGGGCAGGTGCCGCGGGAATCATAGCTGATCCCGCTGATCTCGGCATCGGGATCCGCCGTCATGCTTATCACCGGAATGTCCTTCAGAATGTCCTTCAGAAGCAAGGGAACGCACTCCTCTCTGTCTCCGTAAACGGATCAGTACCGTCCGTTCGTGCTGGTGTCCGTATCGGTCAGCGTGACGCGCACGACCGTGCCGTGCGGCACCTTTTCGCCGGGCTCCACGCTCTGGTGGGTGACCACAACGGTCTGTGAATCATACAGTGTGCGGCTGTCCGTGTTGATGAACAGGGCCTGATAACCCATGCGCTGGCGGGCGATGTCATAGCTCAGCCCGGTCAGATTCGGGACCTCCTCCAGGTCCTCCGAGGGCTCGCGGTCCGCAAACAGTACGATCTGGCTCTGGGCCGCGACGACGCTGTTTGCGTCCGGCATCTGCAGCGTGATCTCGCTGCCGTCGCCGATCACGCGGTAGGTCAGTCCCTGTTCGATCAAACGCTGCTGCGC
Organism: uncultured Clostridia bacterium; assembly: GCA_946407675.1. GTDB lineage: Bacteria > Bacillota > Clostridia > Oscillospirales > Oscillospiraceae > SVKR01. The sequence continues at coordinate 15,699 of CAMJPK010000012.1, read as the reverse complement.
GATCTCCACAGGCAGCCCCACGAGGTTGGGCACGCTGCGGTCCATGAATTCAAGCTCCTGCTCGGTGTAGTTGGCCTCCACGCCGAGGTACGGCAGGATGTCCGCCATCATGCCGCCGACGGTGGGCGCGCCCATGTTACCGCCGGAAACATAGACGCCGCAGGCCTCGTCGGGATTGTCGAGCAGGACGAGAATGCAGATCTGCGGGTCGTCCATCGGCGCCACGCCGATGAAGGAAACGATGTATTCCTTTTCGCCGGTCTGCGCCTCGCGGACGGTATCGGTACTCGTTCCCGTCTTGCCGCCGACGCGGTAGCCCGCGACATAGGCGTTTTTGCCGGTGCCCTCTTTTCGGTCGCACACCACCTGCTCCAGCATGCGGCACATGGCGCTGCTGGTCTCCTTGCTGATGACCTGGCGGATCACGGTGGGCTCGGTCTTCGAGACTGTCTGCCCTTCCGCGTTGACGATCTCCTTCACGAGGTACGGCTCCATCAGGTAGCCGCCGTTGACCACGGCAGAGATCGCGCGCACGAGCTGAAGCGGCGTGATGTTGAAGGTCTGGCCGAAGGAGGCCGCGGCAAGCTGCGTCTGGTTATACGGATTGCAGAACAGCTCCTTGTCCCACCACAGACTGCCCGCCTCGCCGCTGAGCTCGATGCCGGTCTTATCGTTGAAGCCGAAGGCGTCCACGTACTCGTAGTATTTCTCCGCGCCGACCTTCTGCGCGATCTGGATCATGGCGACGTTGCAGGAGTGCTGCAGACATTCCGTCAGCGTCTGCATCCCGTGCCCTTCCCTTTTCCAGCAGTGGCGGCCGTTGTCGCCCATATCGCCGGGGACCTGGATAAAGCCGCCGCAGTAAAAGCCGGAATCCTCTGTCACGACGCCTTCCTCCAGCGCCATTGCAACGGTGATCGGCTTGAAGGTCGAGCCGGGCTCATACATCTCCTCGACCGCCTTGTTGCGCCACTGGTCCTGCTGCGCCTTCTGGAAGATTGTCTTGCGCACGACCTCGTCGGTCGTCTCCGCCATCTCCTCCTTCACGCGGTCGCTGACCTCCTGGAAATTGTTGAGGTCAAAGTTGTCCAGCGATACCATGCCGAGAATTTCGCCGGTTTTGACGTTCATGGCGATTGCGGCGGCGCCGTCGCGCACGCCGTAATCCTCCACCGCCTGCTTCAGGTGCTTCTCCATGTAGTACTGTATGGTGCGGTCGATCGTCGTCACGACGCTGTAGCCGTCCTCCGCGTCCACATAGTCCTCAAACTTCGTATAGAGCATATCGGTCCCGTAGGCGTTCTTCGCGCGCACGACGCGCCCGGCGGACCCGGTCAGGACGCTGTTCATGCTCAGCTCCAGTCCGGCAAGGCCGCTGTTCTCATAGCCGACGAAGCCGACGACATGGCAGGCCAGCGAGCCGTAAGGATAATAGCGCTTTGAGTCCGCCTCGATCTTCACGCCCTTGAGATTGTATTCGTTTTTGAACTCGCGCACCGCATCGGAGACGTCCTGCTCCACCTTGCGCGCAACGGTTTTGTACCAGCTTTTGGTATCCTGCGTCATTTCCATGATCTTGCCGTAATCCGCGCCGAGGATGCGGGACAGGTTCTGCGCGATCATCACGGGGTCCTCGTTGTACATCTTGATCTCCGCCGGGGAGATGTAGATGGTGTCGGCGCTGGCGCTCATGGCGAGGATGTTCATGTTGCGGTCATAGATCGAGCCGCGCCCGGTATCCAGCGCGGTTTCCCGCACCTGCTGGTCGATGGCCGCGGTTTCATACTGCTTGTGGTGCAAAATCTGGAGATCAAAGAGCTTTCCGATCAGCACTAAAAATGCAGCAATGCCGCACACGATCAGAAGAACCAGTGTGCGGCGAAGCATTCTTTGATTTGGCGGGCGGGCGCCCGATCTTTCTCGTTTGATATCTGCCATAACAAAGCTCCCATGCTGCGGCGGGCCGAGGCCGTAAGCCGCGGTTTCTAAAGCATTATACTACGCTTCTCATCGGAAATATTCAACAAGCCCCGAGAGATAATCGGATACGCGGTCAACGAATCCGGCGTTTTCGCCGCCCGCAAACACGACGGCCTTGTCCGGAGAGGAGGTGTCAATGTAATAGATCTGATCGGCGCGCGGCTTCTGCATGCCCAGCGCGTGGATGGCATAGTCCTCGATCTCCGCCATATTGAACGCGCTCTCATAGGCGATGCGCAGCTTTGCCTGCTGCTCCTCAAGCTGTGTCAGCTCGGTCTGCAGCGCCACGGACTGAGAAGAGATCCCGACCATCTGCGCCTGCGCGAGGATCGCGACGACCACAAGAAAGGCCGCGACGAGCATGCCGAGCAGCGACGCCGGCGCGATGCTCTGGCGCGTATGCGTGACCACCCTGGCGCGGGTGTGCACGCGTGTGCGCGTCTGGGTGTGCGGGCGGGCCTTCGGCTGCGCGGTGGTGTATTCCTCGCGGTAAAGCTCGGGGTTGTTGAAGTCATATGCGAGGGAACCGAACACGGCGCCCTGGCCATAGGTTCTTTCTGCTGCTGCCATGATCTCCGTCCGTCCTTTCTCCATCATACCCGTTCCGCCACACGCAGCTTTGCGCTGCGGGAGCGGGGGTTTTCCGCAAGCTCCTGCTCCGTCGGGAGGATCGGCTTGCGCGTAATGCTTTTGAGCGTCTGATGAAAACCGCAGGTGCACACCGGGAAATCTCTCGGGCAGGTGCAGCCCCGTTCTCTTGCGTTGATCGCGTTCTTTATGATGCGGTCCTCCAGCGAATGAAAGCTGATTACCGCGAGGCGCCCGCCGGGCGCCAGAAGCTCCGCCGCGTGGTCCATCAGCTCGCTGATGGAGGCCAGCTCATCGTTCACCGCGATGCGGATCGCCTGAAAGCTCCGTTTTGCCGGATGCTGCTTTTCGCGCAGCGCCTGTGGCGGCATCGCGCCGCGGATCACGTCCACAAGCTCCCCCGTCGTGTCGATCGGAGCGGCGGCGCGCCGTCGCACGATCGCCTGCGCGATGCGGGGCGCATAGCGTTCCTCGCCAAACTCGAACAGAATCCTTTTCAGCTTTTCCTCCGGCCACTTGTTGACAATGAACCAGGCCGTCAGGCTTTCGCTTGTATCCATCCGCATGTCAAGCGGCGCGTCGGCCATATAGGAGAAGCCCCGTTCCGCTTCGTCAAGCTGCGGGGAGGAAACGCCGAGATCGAACAGCATGCCGTTCGCGCGGTCCACGCCCTGATTGGCCAAAAGCTGCGGCAGGTCGCGGAAGTTGCCGTGGACAAAGCTGATGCGCTGCGCGTAGGGGGCCAAGCGCTCCTCCGCCCGCTCCAGCGCGCTCTTGTCGCGGTCGATCGCGATGAGCCGTCCGGTGGTCAGGCGTTTTGCGATCTGCTCCGAGTGCCCGCCGAGGCCCAGCGTACCGTCCACATAGACGCCGTCCGGTCGAATGTTCAGCGCCTCGATGCTCTCGTTCAGGAGGACGGAATAATGCGGGTAGTCCATGTCAGAACTCCAGTTCTTCCATCACCGCGGCGATGTTCTCGGGCGTCGTCTCGACGGCGTTGATCTCCGCCCATGCCTCGCTGTCCCAGAACTCCGCGTGGTTGTTGCAGCCGACAACGGTCACATTCTTGTCCAGCCCCGCGTACTCCCGCAGGTTCTGCGGCAGAAGCACGCGCCCCTGCTTGTCCAGCTCGCAGCGCGCCGCGTACGCGAAAAGCGGGCGCATCTTCCGCTGCTTGACGTAGGGCATGGCGTTCACCTTGTCAGAGAAGTTCTGCCAGCTCTCGCCGCTGTAGGCGGAAAGGCACTTGTCCATTGAAAGCGTCACGTAAAACACTTCGCCGAGCTCGTCCCGCATACGGGCAGGAATGAAAAGCCGTCCCTTCGCGTCCAGATTGTGTTCGTATTCACCGGTCACGGCTCTCACCTCCTGCTTTATTCCCGCCGTTGTGGGCTGTCGGCGTGTGCTGCGTGGGTATTTGATGCACTTTACACCACTTTGCCCCACTTCTTGCCATCATTATACTTGCTAGCTTTCGAAAATGCAAGCACAATTTTCATTTCTTTCTTGATTATCCAATGTTTTTTTCGGCGTTGCCGCTCCCGTCACAAAATGCCGGAAAAGCAAAAGCGTTCCCCCACAAAATCCTGTGGGGGAACGCCGAAAAACAAGAAAAAACCAGGTTAGTTGCCGCAGCATGGCACGGCAGTTAGCACCTTCGCGCAGCTTAGTCCTTGAGCTCGTCCTCGCTCATGTAGCTGACGGACGCACCGGACTTCTGGCTTTGGCCGGCGCCGGCGGCGGCGCGGAAATTCGTGCGGGACTGGCGCACCTCGCTGAGCGCGGAGTTGATGGCCTCCTCCGTGCGGCGCAGCGCATCGTCCACGTATTCGTTGGCGACGCGGTAGAGCTCTCTGGTGCGGTTCTCCGCCTGCGTGAGCACCTCGTTGCTGCGCGTTTTGGCCGCGACAACGATCTCCTGCTCCTCAACCAGCGCGCGGGCGCGGTCCTCGGCGGCCTTGCGGATCGCCTCCGCCTCGCGCTTGGCATTGCCGATGAACTCGTTGCGGGCGTTGACAAGGCGTCTCGCCTCCGCCACCTCGGCGGGCAGCTGTGCCTTGATCTCATCAAGGAGATTCAGGACCTTGTCGCGCTCTACGATGCACTTTTCATTTCCGAGCGGAACGCCCCATGCCTCCGTCACCATGGTATAGAGCATTTCCACCAGCTCCAGGACATCATTCTCCATTCCGTTTACCCTCCTGTTGTTTCGATCTCTCTATCACGTCGTTCAGGATCTCTCTGGGCACGAACTTGCTGAGATCCGAACCGTATTTCGCCATTTCCTTTACCACCGACGAACTGATGTAGGTATACTTCTCGCTGCTGGGGAGGAACAGCGTGTCCAACTCATGGTTCAGGTTGTTGTTGATCAGCGCCATCTGGAACTCCGATTCAAAATCGGACACGGCGCGCAGGCCCTTCAGCAGGACCGGTCCTTCATAGCGCTTGACGTATTCCGCCAGCAGGATGTCGGACGTATCCACCCGCACGTTCGGCAGGCGCTTCACGACGCGCTCGATCAGCTCCATGCGCTCCTCCAGCGAGAACATCGGGCGTTTGGCACTGTTGACCATGACGCAAACGACGACCTTGTCGAAAATGCGGGAGGCGCGGCGGATGATATTGAGATGTCCGAGCGTGATCGGATCAAAGCTGCCGGGATAGATCGCTGTCGTCATGGCATCATGTTTCCTTTGTAATCGTTGTCAGCTTCACCTTGCCGTAGCGGTACTGCTTTTTCAGAAAATAAGGCGGATCCGGCTCGGAAACCGTCGTTTCCGCCCGTGTTTCGCAAATTATTATACCACCGTTTGAGAGGATGTCAAATGCTTTGATCTGCGCAAGGGCTTTTTCAACGAGATCGCTGTCGTACGGCGGGTCGAGGAAGATGAGGTCATAGGTCCCGCAGCTTTGGAGAAACGCGATCGCGTCCGTCTGCACCACGCGGATGTCCAGCCCGACCGCCTTGACGTTTTCCCTGATGAGCCGGATGGAATCGCGCGACGCGTCTACGATTTCTACCTGCAAAGCGCCGCGGCTTTTCGCCTCGATGCCGAGCTGACCCGTTCCGCCGAAGAGGTCCAGCACGCGCCGCCCCTCCACGTCGAACTGGCAGATGTTGAAGATCGCCTCCTTCACCTGATCGGTGGTCGGGCGGATATCAGAGCCCTGCGGCTCCTTCAGTTTTCGTCCTCTGGCGCTTCCTGTGATGACGCGCATGTCGGTTCCTCCCCGTGATAATAGTCATAGACGCGCTGCGCGACCGCAGCCGGCAGCACCGCGCGCAGGGCCGGTACGTCTGCCGCGGCGATCGCCTTGACGGTTTTGAAGTGCTTCAGCAGCGCGGCGCGGCGCTTCTCCCCCACCCCGGGCAGCTCATCGAGCTTGGAGCCGATGGACGCGCTGCGCAGGGCGCGGTGATACTCGATGGCGAAACGGTGCGTCTCCTCCTGGATCGTCCCGATGAAGGCGAAGACCGCCTGGTTGCCGACGATGCCGATCTCCCGCCCGGCGCTCGTAATGAGCGCGCGCGTACGGTGATGGTCATCCTTGACCATACCGAAGACGGGCAGCGTCAGGCCAAGCGCCGCGAGCGCGGCCTCGGCCACCGCCGCATGCGTGTCGCCGCCGTCGATGAGCAGCAGATCCGGCACCTCGGCAAACTTTTCGTCGCCGGAGATGCAGCGGGCAAAGCGGCGGGACACCGCCTCATGCATGGAGGCATAGTCGTCCTGCGCATCGACCGTTTTCATCCGGAACTTCCGATAATCGCGCTTCAGCGGGCGGCCGTCGACGAACACCGTCATGGCGGCGGCGATGCCGGAATTTCCGGTGTTGGAAATATCAAACGCCTCGATCCGGCGCGGCAGCGTCGGCAGCTCCAGCGTCTTTTGCAGCCATTCCAGCGTCTTGCTGCGGCGCTGTGCCGCCGTGGTGGTGCGCTGCACCTCTTCGCGCGCATTGATGCCGGCCGTCTGCGTCAGCGCCGCCTTGTCGCCGCGCTTCGGCGCTTCGATATGCACGGCGTGGCCGGAGGCCTCCGACAGCATCTGCGCCAGTGCCTCGGCGTCCTCCGTCTCAAACGGCAGCAGCAGCGTCTTCGGCACGGCGGGACGGCTGGCATAATACTGCGAGATGAAGCGGGAAACGGCCTCCGCGTCCTCCTCCACCGGCTCGTCCGTGATCTCGAAATCCTTTCCGGCAAGGTTCCCGTCGCTGTAATGCAGCACGGCGAAGCAGGTCTTTGCGCCGCGGAAGAAGCCGATCACATCCGTATCCGCAAAGGCCGTGGCGATCACCTTCTGCTGATTGCCGAGGTGCTCCAGCGCGCGCAGGCGGTCGCGGATGCGCGCCGCGTTCTCAAAGCGCAGCTCCTCCGCTGAGCGCTCCATCTCCTGTGTGAGCTTCTGGCGCAGCTCCGCGGTTTTTCCCGAGAGCACCATGGCCGCCTGATCGACGCCGGCGCGGTATTCCGCTTGCGTCGCCTCCGGACGGCAATAGCCCGCGCACAGCCCCATCTGCCAGTTCAGGCAGGGGCGCTCTTTCCCGATGTCGCGCGGGAAGCGGCGGCTGCAGGTCGGCAGCAGCAGCGCCTTTTGCAGCGTGCGGATAATATCGAAGGTGGCGCCGCGCCCGCCAAAGGGGCCGAAATAGCGCGCGCCGTCCTCCTTCGCGCGGCTCGCGACGGTAAAGCGCGGATACGCCTCGCGCAGATCAAGCCGGATAAAGGGATAGCCCTTGTCGTCCTTGAGGAGAATATTGTAGTGCGGCATGTGCCGCTTGATCAGCGAGTTTTCAAGGATCAGCGCCTCGAATTCCGAGCGCACCACGACCACGTCGAAATCTGCGACCTTTTCCACCATGGCCGCCACCTTCGGCAGATGCTCGCCGTGGAAATAGCTGCTGACGCGGTTTTTCAGTTTTTTGGCCTTGCCGACGTAAATGACCTCGCCGCGCGCGTCGTGCATGATGTACACGCCCGGCAGCAGCGGGAGCTTGTTCGCCTTGTCAAGCAGTTCGCGATTCACGTGCCTCCCCCTCCCTTGCGTCGTAGATGCACAGCGCCGTGACCGCGGCGATCACGATCACGCCGCCGACCAGCGCCGATACGCCCGGCTTTTCGCCGTCAAAGATCGCCACCCACAGCGGATTGAGCAGCGGCTCCACCGCGCCCAAAAGCGCGCAGATCAGCGGCGGGCACCAGCCGGAGGCGTGCGCCAGAAGCACATACGGGATGCCGAGCTGCGCAACGCCGAGCACAAGGATGCAGACGGCCGCCGTCGCGCTGAAAACCGGCTTTGTGGAGATCGCCGCCGGGATGCCGACAAGGAACGTCAGAACATGGCCGATCAGGACCGCGCTCATCCGATCCGCCTCCGGGCAATCTCCCAGGCTCATATAGTATGCGCCGAAGGCCAGGCCGGAGCCCAGCGCGATGCAGTTGCCCACGGTATGCCCGGCGCGCAGGCCGTCTAAGAAGAACAGCACAACGCCGACAAAGGTCAGCGCCGCGGCCAGCACGTCCGCGCGGCGGAAGCGCTTTTTCAGAAACAGCACGGAGAGCAGCAGGATCCAGATCGGGCTGGTAAACTGCAAAACGATGGCGTTGGCCGCCGTGGTCGCCTTGTTGGCCAGCGAAAAGAGCGTCATCGTCGCGCACAGCGCAACGCCGCCGAAAACACTGCGCCGGTTCACGGTCATGCGGATGTGCCGCGCCGCCATGTAAACAGCCATCACCGCGCCCGCCGGCACGCTGCGGAAGCCCGCAATGACAAAGCCCGACCATGGGATCAGCTTCATCAGGATGCCCGCGATGCTCCAAAGCGCGGAGCAGAGCAGGATTTCAAGGATCGCCTTGTTTTTTGTCATATCGGTAGCATATAACGATTATCGGATAGCGAGAAGAATCGAATCTTCGATTCTTCTCGCTACCAAACAACATGTTTGGCAGCGAATGATTCAAGGAATCATTCGCCCGATACTCCTTTCAATGAATATATGGCAAAACAGCCATGCTGTTTTGCTGTGCCGCAAAGCGGCACGGCGAAAAGCTTTGTGGCTTTTCGCCATCATATAATCATTATAAGCAAAGGGCGTGTAGCAGATGTACACGCCCTCTGAGTCCTTATGGCTTGCGGATTACTCCTCGAACTTGGAATTGACGAGCTCGGCCAGCGTATCGACCGCTTCCTGCTCATCAGCGCCGTCCGCGATGATGTTGATGGTGGTGCCGCAGACGATCCCCAGAGAGAGAACGCCCAGCAGGCTCTTGGCATTGACCTTGCGATCATCCTTTTCGACCCAGATGCTGCAGCGGTACTCATTGGCCTTCTGGATGAAAAAGGTTGCGGGTCTGGCGTGCAGTCCCACCTGATTGTTTATCGTAACGCTCTTGATCACCATAATTCGCGCACTCCTTACCTATTGGAATAGTTGTTTGAATTGTAATTTGATTCTAACAAACATCGTCGGAATCGTCAATCCGTTTTCAAAGGATTTGTCGATTTCCACGAAGAAAACCCGAAGTGCGCCGCTGAAATTACCGCAGTTCCACAACAGTCACGCCCATCTCGCCCTCGCCGAAATTCCCGATGCGGAAGGATTTGACCTGACGGTTGTGTTTCAGCGCATTGTGCACCGCCTGTCGCAGCGCGCCGGTGCCTTTTCCGTGGATGATCGTCACCTGCTTGAGCTTCGCCATGACCGCGCTGTCGAGGTAGCGCTCCATCACCAGAACGGCCTCGTCCGTCATCATGCCGCGCAGATCGACGGAGGTCGGAACGCTGGCGGAGCGCAGCGCCGCGGCGCTGCGTTCGGCCACGGTGCGCACCTGCGTTTTCGGCTCGTTGAGCAGCAGCACCTCGTCCTCGCGCGCGCTGACCTTCATGATACCGGCCTGCAAAAGCAGCGAGCGGTCCGGCGCGATGGACAGCACAGTGGCCTTGACGCCCATGGACTTGATCTGCACGGTGTCGCCCACCTCGACCGGGCGGGCGGAGGTCTGCTCCTCCTCCGGCGTATCGAAGCGCTCCGCCAGCGTCTCGTCGGCCGCGTTCATGCTGCGCCGCAGCGCGGCGCGCGCTTCGTTAACCTCCTGATGGTCCTTGTTTTTCGCCTCCAGCTTGCGGATGCGGTCCAGCTCGTCGAACACTGCCTCCGCCTGCCGGCGCGCGTCGTCGAGGATCTGCTGCGCCTCCCGCCGCGTCTTCAGCTCGGCCTTTTCAAAGCGGACGGACAGCTCGGCCTTCAGCTTAGCGGACTGTTTTGCATTCTCTTCGGCCTCCCGCAGCTTCTTTGCCGTCTCCAGTTTGTCCTTTTCCAGCAGTTGGCGCTGGTATTCCAGCTTCTCCAGTACCTCCTCCATGGTGGCGCTCTCGGTGCTCACGCGGCTTTTTGCATCCTCGATGATATCCTCCGGCAGACCGAGCCGGCGCGAGATCGCGAAGGCGTTGGACTTGCCGGGGATGCCGATGAGCAGCCGGTAGGTCGGCCGCAGCGTCTCCACGTCAAATTCGCAGGAGGCGTTCTGCACGCCCTTCTGCGTGGTGGCGTAGACCTTCAGCTCGGCGTAGTGCGTCGTCGCGGCGATCACCGCGCCGCTGCTGCGGGCGCGCTCGATGATCGCGATGGCCAGCGCGGCGCCCTCCGTCGGATCGGTCCCCGCGCCGAGCTCGTCAAAGAGCAGCAGCGAGTTCTCCCCGCAGTCCTCCAGAATGCCGACGATGTTCGTCATGTGGGCGGAGAAGGTGGAAAGCGACTGTTCGATGCTCTGCTCGTCGCCGATGTCCGCCAGCACCCTGTCGAACACCGGAACGCAGCTCCCGTCGGCCGCGGGGATGTGCAGGCCGCACAGCGCCATGACGGAGAGCAGGCCCATGGTCTTGATGGAAACGGTTTTGCCGCCCGTGTTCGGGCCGGTGATGACCAGCGTATCGAATTCTCCGCCGAGGCGCACGTCGATGGGCACCGCGCTCCCCTTCGGCAGCAGCGGATGGCGCGCCCGCCGCAGGTTGAGCTCTCTTTCGCTGATCTCCGGCGCGTCGGCGTCCATCTGGTAGCTCAGCTTTGCCTTGGCAAAGATCACGTCCAGCGAAACCAGCGACAGATAATCGCGCTCGATGCTCTCCCGGAAGGAGGCGCACTCGGCGGAGAGCTCCGCGAGGATGCGCTCGATCTCCTGCCGCTCCTTGGCCTTGAGCTCACGGATCTCATTGTTCGCCTTCACCGCGCCCATCGGCTCGACGAACACCGTCGCGCCGGAGGCGGAAATGTCGTGCACAAGGCCGGGCACCGCCTGCTTGTGGTCGGCGCGCACGGGCACGACATAGCGGTCGGAGCGCGTTGTGATGATCGGCTCCTGCAGCGCCTTCGAATAGGTCGGCGAGGTGATGATCTTCTGCAGCGCCTCGCGCACCTTGGAATTCGCAATGCGCAGCTTGCGCCGGATGTCGGAAAGCTCGGCGCTGGCCGCGTCGGCGATCTCATCCTCGCCGACGATGGCGGTCGTGATGCGCTCCTCCAGATAGCGGTTGGCGCTGAGCGAGCGAAACAGCACGCCAAGCGGCCCTTCCTCCGCCTCCTCGCCCTCGCCGTAGGCGCGCACGAGGCGCGCGCACTGCAGCAGCGATGCGATATCCAGAAGCTCCCGCGTGTTGAGCACGCCGCTCATATCCGCGCGCGCAAGCTGGCCGCGGACATCCTTTGCGCCGGAGAAGGACGGGCTGCCGCGCAGCACCATCATCTGCTTTGCCGCGCTCGTCTCCGCAAGGCGGCGCAGCACCTCCCGTCTGTCGTCCGACGGCGAAAGCGCGCGGCAGCGCTCCTTCGCGCCGTCGCTGCTGGCCTCCGCGGAAAGCAGCTCCAGCACGGCGGGCAGTTCCAGAGTTACACAGGATTTCTCGTATCGGTTCATATGTCTTTCCTCATCATGTCGTATGGATCCTATTTCAATTCAGGGGCGGACGGCTCCGCTGCGCAAGCTCACACGGTCGCTTTGATGGTTTTCCAATAATCCAGCGTGCCGAAGCCGCGCTCCAGCTGCACGGCGGCATAGGCCTCGCAGATGTCGCCGAGCTGTTGCTCCGCCTGCGCCGGGATCTGAAACGAAAAGATGCGCTTCGGCGGTGCGGAAACGATGAAGCGCATGGCGTCCAGCGTCTCGCGCGAAGCCGGCAGCGATACGCCCGGCACCCCCGGCGGGCAGGCGCGGCAGTGGACGGACCCGCCGTTGAGCGAGAACACCGGATCCTCCGGCGGTTCCTTTCCGCAGGCCGGACACACGTCGAGCTGCGGCTCAAATCCGCACAGGCACATCAGCTTCAGCTCAAATACCGACTTGATGTGCGTCTCCGGATACAGCTGCCTGCTCAGCGCGAACAGCGCGTTGAGCCCGAGCTGCAGCAGCTCCGGATTCGGGCTGTCCTCGTCCGAGACGGCCTCCAGAAGCTCCGCGAAATAGCTGGCAAGCGCCAGCGCGGTGATGTTCGTCCGCAGCGCAAGGAACTGCTCGATTGTCTCCGCCTCGTTGATCGACCATTTCCCAGCGTTTCCGAACAGCGTCATCTCCGAGTAGCAGAGCGCCTGCGCCGCGGCGCCGTATTTACAGCCCTTGCGCAGCGCCCCGCGCGCCTTGACGGCCAGCTTCCCCTCTTGCTGCGTCAGCACCGTCAGGATCTTGTCGGCCTCTTTGTATTTCACCTCGCGCAAAACCAGCGCTTTTGTCGTTAAGAACATATTATGTAAACTATTCTTTCACATGGCCGCGGACGGCGGCTGCGCAGGCGGCTGCTTCTCCGCTGCGTCCGCCTTGTCGTTTTCGGCCTTCTTCTGCTTTTTCCCCGCCGCGTACAGCAGGTAACTCATCGGATCGCCGGTCTCCCGGAACAGGTTCCAAAGCTGATCTTCCATCGCCGCGCCTCCGTACGTTTTTCCATTCTATGTACGGTTAGTATGGTCCGGCGCACCGAAAATCATGTTGGAAGCTTTTGCATCATCATGATGCCTGCCGCGCAGTCATCATACCATGTTCCCCGCGCTGCATCAAGCACTACTGCTTGTCCGACATGGAGATATAGAGGTCCCAGTTGGTCGGCATGTTCAGCTTGCCCATTGTGGACACCGGCTCGCAGCCGAGGTACATCTCCTCATAATCCAGCAGCATAAAGGAAAAGCCCAGCTGCAAAATCGTTTTGAAATTGTTGATTTGATAGCCCAGCAGATCCTCGATCAGGTTGATGCGGTAGTTGATGGTATTGCGATGCACGCCCATCTCCTGCGCGCAGGCCGAGGCGTTGTTTCCGCATTTCAGATAGGTGCGCAGCGTTTTGATCAGGTCGGTGCCGTAAGACATGTCGTAGTGGTACACCTTCATGATGCCGGGCTGACAGAGATAGGTGATGTTGCCGAACTTGTGCTGCCGCACCGCGGATTCGATTGCCATATCCACGATCAGATAGGTGCTGTAATCCCGGTAGTAGAAAATGCGCTGGTTCTTGTCCTCGCAGAACACGCGCCCAAGCCGCGTCGCCGCCGACGCCTGGATATACAGCGGGCGCAGGCTGGTCAGGTACATCGTGCAGCTTCCGACGCCGGCATAGCCGTCAAACTGCTCCAGCACCTCCATCAGCCGCTTCCGGTCAAAGCAGAGCTCTTCATAGTAATCGTCCTTTGCCGCCAGCACCAGCAGTCCGTTGTTGTACTGCGCGATGGATGAGCGCGGAAAGATCTCCTTCAGGAGCCCCATAATATAATTGTATGGCGTCGGCTGGGCCTGCTTTTCAAATTTGAAGGCGATCGGGTGGTACTGCGGGCCCTTCACCATGTCCGGGATCACGGTGCGCCGCTGCTCGATCTCGTCCGGATCGGTCACGCGCTGGTCGATGATGTCGCTGATGAGCATGCTCAGCGCATCGGTAAAGAATTCGCGCAGGGATTGGTCGGTCAGAATGCGCGGCCGGATCGCCTGCGTCAGATCGTCCAGGTAGCCGAGGGCGATGGAATCCCGCTCGTCCACCGGGCAGTCCATGAGGATGCGCGCGGTGGTCTTGTCCCCCTGCCGGATCACCTGGTCCACCAGTCGGATGCCGCCGTCGTCCAAAAAGAAGCGTTCCGTGTTGAGCGCGCCCTTTTCCGTCGGCAGCATGAGCCGCGCCCGGTCAAAGTTCGTCTTCCCGTCGTCGCGCAGCTCCCGCAGCGTCTCGCTGCACTGATCGCCCGTTTCACTGATGGCGATGCACTGGAAAAAGGAGTTGACGATAGCGAGCGGATGGCCCGTTTTCTCCGCGGCCAGGGCCGCCAGCGTTTGCAGATCCTCTTCCCCGCGCAGGCGCTCCAGCCACTCGTTGTAGGCCTGCAGGCGCGAGACGATGTGATTGTGCAGATTGACGGCGCTGCCGGTAAAGAGGATGAGGTTCCGGTAGGTCTCATCCGGCGCTTCGTTCAGCTCCACGCCCTCGTCCACCACGCACAAAAACACGCTGGAAACGCAGCCGAGCGGCGCCGTCGGCGGCAGATCGCGCCAGTGGCCGATATAAAAGCGGTTGCCGCGGAGCGTCTCCTTGCCGTCAAACAGCAGCGCGGCCTGATGCGCCGGCAGCGTATTGTTCTGTATTCTCTGGAAGACAATGCGGTCGCGGATGTCCCAGGTCAGCATGTCGATGGTCAGCATCGAGCGATCCCTCCCGTTTCGGCGCGCGTCCGTGCGCTGCCGTTGCTTCTTAGCCAGTATAGCATGGCGCGCCGCGGAAGGAAAGGTGCTTTCCAGCACTTTTGTTCACTGTGCACATAAATATTTTCTTTTAGTGTTGGGAGTGCACATTGTCACTTGGGAAAATTCGCAGTATCATGTAACACAAATGAAACATTTGCGCAATCTGATTCCACAGGAGGTAGACGATTCATGGGAAACGGCCCGCTGACAGGGATTAAAGTCCTGGATCTGACACAGTTTGAAGCAGGTACCGCCTGCACGGAGAACCTTGCATGGCTCGGCGCGGAGATCTGGAAGGTGGAGCGCCCCGTCAAGGGTGAGCTCGGCCGCTACAGCGCCGTCGCGCCCGGGATCGACACCTATGGCTTCATTCTGTTGAATATGAACAAGAAGTCCATCACATGCAACATGAAGACGCCCGAAGGCATTGCGCTGATAAAGCAGTTGATCCCCAAGGTGGACGTCATTGCGGAGAATATGGGCCCCGGCTCCATGGAGCGGCTCGGCCTGAGCTATGAGGAGTGCAAGGCGCTCAACGACAAGATCGTCTACTGCTCCATCAAGGGCTTTGCGCGCAACAGCCCCTACGCCGACTATCCGGCGTTTGACCCCGTCGCGACCCACACCGGCGGCTTTGTCGCCGTCACCGGTCTGCCCGATATGCCGGTGAAGTCCGGCGTATCCGTCGCGGACTCCGGCTCCGGCATGCTCGCCTCCTTTGCGATCACCGCCGCGCTCTATCAGGTCAAGACGCAGGGCGTCGGCCAGCGCGTGGATGTCGCGATGCAGGACTTCATCATCGGGCTCGGCCGCGCCGGCTGGGAGCCCTACTACAACACCGGCAAGCCCCCGCGCCGCGTCGGCAACGGCATGCCGCTGGAGGACGTCGCCCCCTCGAACACCTACCCCACCAAGGGCGGCGGGCCGAACGACTTTATCCATATCTACTGTTCCCGCGCCCCGGGCAGCCACCATTTTGCCTCCCTGTGCAAGGTCATCGGCCGTGAGGACCTGATCGACGATCCCCGCATGGCGACGCCGCAGTCCCGCTATCAGTACAAGGAGGAGCTGGACGCCATCATCACCGAGTGGACGATGCAGCACACGAAGCAGGAGGCCATGGAGCTGTGCGCCGCGGCGGACGTTCCCTCCGGCGCGCTGCTGGACATCGACGACATCGCGCACGATCCCACCTATGTGGAAACCGGCATGGTCATCGAGATCGACCATCCGCAGCGCGGCCATCTGAAGTTCCCCGGCTTCGCCCCGAAGATGAGCGAAAACCACATCGACTACACCTGCTCCCCCGAACTCGGCGGAAGCAACGACGAGATCTACGGCGGTGTGCTCGGCCTCAGCGCCGAGGAAATGGCCGAGCTCAAGGGCAGGAAAATCATCTGATCGGATATGTGCCCGAAAGG
>CAMJPK010000011.1 GCA_946407675.1 uncultured Clostridia bacterium | reverse complement strand
CATCCGCGTCGGCGGCCTGCCGCTGCTGCAGAACGACGAGGTCATCGTGCCCGCCATCATGGAGGAGCTCGGCTTCTCGCTGTACGACGCGCGCAACTTCGCCTTCATCGGCTGCCAGGAGATCACCGGCTTCGGCTGCGACTACCCGGCGCCCAACGGCTCCGCGATGGGGCACAACGGCATCTTCTGGGCGATCGCCCTGCTCATGGCCATCAACGACGGCATCAACCCGATCAACGGCGCGCAGTGCCCGGCAAAGGTGCGCAGCGGCTATCTCTCCGATATGAAGAGCATGGACGAGGTGCGCGCCGCGTTTGAGAAGATCTGCACATGGATGATGACGTGGAGCGCGTCGCTCAACAACCTGACCGAGCACGAATACCCGCGCCTGTTCCCCTTCCCGAACCTCTCCATCTCCACCGAGGGCTGCCTCGAGTCCGGCAAGGACGTCAGCGAGGGCGGCGCGAAGTACAACAGCTACGGCGGCACGGCCACGGGCCTTGCGACCACGGCGGACAGCCTGACCGCGCTGAAGTACATCGTCTTTGACAAGAAGATCGCGACGGGCGAGGAATTCCTGAAGGCGATCCTCGCCAACTGGGAGGGCTATGAGGACCTGCGCCAGATCGCGCTGAACAAGGTCCCGCACTACGGCAACAACGATCCCTATGCCGACGACGAGATGAAGTACGTCATGGACCTGTACTACAACATCACGCGCGCCTTCTCCACCTGCCGCTGCAAGACCTACAAATGCGGCACCTTCGGCGCGTCCGACCACGTGGTGCAGGGCGAGATCACCTGGGCGACGCCCGACGGGCGCAAGACGGGCGATCCGATCGCGGACGCGTCCAGCCCCTGCCAGGGGCGCGACATCTGCGGGCCCACCGCAGTGTTCAACTCCGCCACGAAGTTCGACCACAGCCACTACATGGACGGCATGGCGCTGAACCTCAAGATCCACCCGACGAGCCTGCAGCGGCCCGACGGCATCACAAAGCTGGAGGACATGACGAAGACCTACTTCGACCAGGGCGGCATGGAGATCCAGTACAATGTCGTTGACGCCGAGACGCTGCGCAAGGCGCAGAAAAACCCCGACGATTACCACAACCTTGTCGTCCGCATCGCGGGCTTCTCCGCCTACTTCGTCGATATGACGACGGAGATGCAGAACGACATCATCTCGCGCGAGGAACACAGAGTATAATCCGCCGCAAATACACAGCAGCCCCGCCATCGGCGGGGCTGCTGCTGGTTTTTACTATATCATTTGCGGAAGAGATAGGGGAGGTAGTGATAGAAATACTGGTTGACCGCCTCGTAGGAGTGCACCATGCCCTTGCCGAGCAGGTAATGCAGGTTGCCCTGCGCGGGGTCCTTGTCGAAGCGGAAGGTGTCGCTGAGCGCCTTCATGGCCTCGATCTGCGCGCTCAGGCTCGGGCTGGCGATGTCGTCCGTTCCCGTGGCGGCGAAGATGCGGAAATCCTCCGGCGTAAAGCCCAGCGCATAGACGCGGTCCCGGAGATGCGCCGCGGTCTCGGCGGAGCATTTTCTGCCGCCCATGACCTCCAGCGCCCAGCAGTCGCCGCTGAGCGGAAGAAAGACGGAGAAATAATCCAGATGCAAGGAGAAGGCGTACCAGGTGTTGACGCTGCCCATCGAAAAGCCGCCGAAGCCGCGGTGCGCCCGCGCGCGCTTGAGCGCCTCGGGGCTCGTGCCCTCCGCATAGCCGCGCACCGCGCCCTCCACGGCGGGGAGCAGCCGCTGTGTCAGCTCCTCGTTCTGGAAGGTGAGGACGCTGCCGTGCTCAAAGGCCTCGTCGACCTTGCCGGGCGTGCGGCGCGCGCCGTGCGTGTAGAAGCAGGGAAAGACGACGATCATGGGCTCCGCCTCGCCGGCGGAAAAGCTGCGGTCGAGCATGTTCTTGACCTGGCAGCAGTCCAGCCACGCGTCCGGGTTGCCGCCGCCGCCGTGCATCAGGTAGAGAATGTTCCAGCGGCGCTCCGGATCGTCGTCGTAGCCGTAGGGCAGATAGAGCATCGCGTACTTCCGGGCGCCCTGCGCCCCGACATAGTCCAGCCGCCGGAGCGTGCCGCGCCGGTCTTCGTCCTGGTATGCAAACAGTTTCATGTGAGAGGTCTCCTTTCGTTATCAGTCGTGTGTCGCCAGCGCCCATTCGAGCATGCGCGCAAAGGTCTCCAGCCCGTGCCGGTCGGCCTCGGAGAAGCGGTCCGGAACGGGGCTGTCGATGTCCAGCACGCCGTACAGCTTTCCCTGTACGGTCAGCGGGATGACGATCTCGGAGCGGGAGGCTGCGTCGCAGGCGATGTGGCCGGGGAAGCTGTGCACGTCCGGGACGACCAGCGTTTCCCGCTGCGCCGCCGCTGTGCCGCACACACCCTTTCCGAGCGGGATGCGCACGCAGGCGGGGTTGCCCATGAACGGGCCGAGCGCCAGCTCGTCGCCCCGCATAAGATAGAAGCCCGCCCAGTTGACCTTGTCGAGCGTGTGGAACAGCAGACTTGCGGCGTTGGCGAGGTTGGAGACGCGCTCCGTCACGCCCTCGGTCAGCGCGTCGAGCTGCCGGCACAGCAGATCATAATCGGTTTCGGCCATTGGTTTCCCTCCGTTCCTCCGGTTTGATTCCATTCTATCATATGAAAACGCAGCTTGCAACCGAGGAAGAAATATGATAGATTTGGCACAGAGACAGTAATATCTTGTTATTATCTGACATTCCCGAAAGAGAGGTGCTTCCATGAATCTGATGCAATACCCGCGGCCGGAGTTCAGCATCGGGCATTTCGCCCGCCCGAACAGCTGGGAGCTGGACGGGAAGGACTATGCGCTGGTGATGGACGACGGCTACGACATCACGCTGTGCTTTCGTGACCGGAAGCTGACGTTTGCCCAAACGGACGCCGCGCCGTCTCCGGCGCTCGGCTATTACTGCTTCAAGGGCGACGACACGACCTATTTCGTCTCCTTCGAGGTCTCGCAGAAGGAAAACCACGTTTTCATCCTCGACCTTGCGCAGCGCCTTGTGACGCATCTGATCTGCGAGAAGGGCGTCAACCCGCGCTTTCCGCAGGTGATCCGGCGCACCTTCTGCTTCGGCGCGATCGCGATGCGCGGCTACAAGCTGCCCTACAAGCGCCACAGCTTCACCACCGAGCATCTGGGCACGACGGTGCAATGGCGCTGGAGCCCGCAGATGCTGACCAAGCACGCCTATCTGGAGAGCAACTGGTACCGCATCACATGGAACGACAAGGGCGCAGCGGCGGACGAGTTTGACGCCACGAATGAGATGATCCCCGCCACGGACGACCACGCGCAGTATGTCAAGATCAAGGAGAACATGATCCTCCTGTCCGTCACGGAGGAGAACGGCGAGCGTCTGCTCGGCGACCGGCAGATGTTCCGCTGCGACAACCTGACGCTGCTGCAGAACTACGACCGGATGTACCAGGTGGGCCGCGGCTTCGGCGATCTGTGCAAGGACGGCAGCTGGCGGCACATCAACGTTGCCTTCTGCTCCTACGGCTCGCCGCCGGAGCTGCCGGAGGGGTTCCTTGAGCGGGAAAACCCCTTCACCGTTTGAGGGAGGTGCGAAGCGATGAACAAAACGCATGACGGAACGAACTACGGCATGACGCAATACCGCTGGCCGCTGGACTTTGAGCTGGCCGGGCGCACGTTTACCTTGCGCTCGGACAAGGCGGTGTACGAGCTGGCATTTCAGGACAGGGAATTCGTCGAACTTGGCGGCGTGCTCTCGCAGTACGAGGCGCTGAAGCTCGACGCCGACCTTCACGCCGTCTTTTTCGGCGAGACAATCACGACGGCGGTGCTGGACCTCGCTGCCGGCGTCGCCGCCATCAGCACCGGGGAAGCGGGACAGTATGATTTCTGCCGCATCGACGGCTTCGGCAGCGGCGACGCTGCGCTGCCCGCGTACACCGACGAGATGACGGACACGCACGTGCGCTGGTACTTCGGCTGCGAGCGCTACATGGAGCACGAATATTTGGCCGACGGCAAGTGCCGCTGCGTCTGGTCGCCGCGCACGGACCGCCTGCGCGTCGCCCCCGCGGCCTATGTCAAGCTCGCGGAGGGGAAGTATCTTGTGGAGCTAAACCGCTGTTCCCCGCTGCACACGGACATGCCGCAGGGCTTTTCGAAGATCGTGCTGGTGCAGGACTGGGTACACCTGCTGACGGTCGGCTGTATCTACAGCCCCGTGCTCAACGAATTCCGGCTGGTCTCCGGCTACGCGATGGAGCCCTGAGGGACATAGACAAAGAGAAGAAGGGAGGGCGGACGCTTGAACATCTACATGGCGTTTTCGCTGTTTTCGCTCATCATCCTGCTCTACTGGGTCATCACCGAGCTGTTTACGGTCATCTTCCGCTTCACCGGCCTGCCGGCGGAAAAGGCGCGCTTTCAGGTGATCTCGCTGCTGACCGGCTGCGGCTTTACCACGCGCGAGAGCGAGATGATCCTGTCCAGCCGCGCCAGACGGCGGCTGGCCCGCATCACGATGCTCTTTGGCTATGTGTTCAACATCACCATCGTATCGGCGTTCATCAACGTCTTCTTTTCGCTGAAGCTCGTGGAGGTGGAGAACTATCTGCTGGCGATGCCGATCCCGCTGGCGGCGGTGATCGTCATCTTTCTCTTCACCCGTGTTCCGGCAGTCCGGGCGTGGGGCGACCGGCTCCTGCAGCGCCTCGCCGGGCGCATCATCCACGGCGACACGGACAACACCGTGATGCCGCTGGACTATATCGGGGAGGATTCCATCGCGCTCGTGACGCTCCGGGACATCCCGGAGGAGTACCGGAACGTCCCCCTCTCCGAGACCGGCCTGCGCGCCGACACCGGCATCCTCGTCATGCTGGTCGAAACGGAGGGGAAGAAAGCGACGCCGGCCGGCGCGGATACGGTCTTTCAGGTCGGCGATAAGCTGACCGTCTTCGGCGACTATGCCACGATCTGCCGCACGTTTCACGCGCGCGAGCGATTTACCGAGGATTGACGCTACGCAAGAGAAAACTCCCCGCCGCGCCTTTCGGCGCGGCGGGGAGTTTTCCTAAGTTACAGTCCGTAGAATTCGAGAAAGCGCTTTGTCTGGATCGCTTGCGGCTGCCGCAGCACCTGCTCTGCCGCGCCCTGCTCGACGAGCGTTCCGTGCGCGAGAAAGAGCGCCCGGTCGGCGATGCGGCGCGCCTGCTGTATGCTGTGCGTGATGAGCAGCATGGCGCAGCCGGAACGCGTGCAGCGATCCCTTATGAGCTCCTCCGCGGCCAGCGTGGTCTCCATATCCATGGAGGCCGTCGGCTCGTCCAGCAAGATGAGCTGATAATCGCCCATCAGCAGCCGGCAGAGCGCCATCCGCGCGCTCTCGCCGCCCGACAGCTTCTTGGCGCTGCGGTGCGAGAGCGGCTCGATGCGCATTGCGCGCATCAGCGCCTGCGCGCGCTGTGCGTCGCCGCCGTTCAGAAGCACGTTGCGCGCCGTGCTCATGCGGAAGGCGTAGCTTTTTTGCGGCATGTAGCCGACGGTGACCGGCGGGAGGACGCGGATGTTTCGGTCGGGCGGCTCGATGCCCGCAAGCACGCGGGCCAGCGTGGTCTTGCCGCTGCCGTTGGCGCCGATCACCGCGGTGATCTGTCCCTCCGGCAGCTCCAGCGCCGGCAGCTCCAGCACCGTGCAGCCGCCGTAGGATTTGGAAAAGGCCTCCGTTTTCATCGGCTCACTCTCCTTTGCAGCACGCTGAGCGCCACGTTCACGACGAGCGAGAGGGCAAAGAGGATCAGGCCGAGCGCGATGCCGAGCGTGAAGTCGCCGCGGTTGGTGTAGAGCATGATGGCTGTCGTCATCACGTTGGTCTTCCACGCGATGGCGCCGCCGACCATGGACACCGCGCCCACCTCCGCGATGGCGCGGGCGAAGGCCAGCAGATACGCGGAGAAAATGGGATAGACGCACTCATTCACGAGCAGCCGGAAGCGCTTGCCCCGGCCGAAGCCGAGCCCCTTGGCCGTCTCCTCCAGCGCCGGCGCGATGCCGGAGACATAGGTCTCCATCGTCCCGACGACGATCGGCGTGATGAGGACGACCTGCGCGAGGATCATGAGCTCCACCGTAAAGAGCATTTTCCAGTGGCGGAAGGGCCCCACGCCGGAGAAGAGCATGTAGAACAGCAGCCCGCATACGACGGGGGGCAGCCCCATCAGCGTGCGGTTGACGATCAAAATCGCGCGGCGGCCCCGAAAGCGCCCGGCGCCCAGCAGCGTGCCGAGAGGCACGCCGAGCAGCAGCGCGATCACAGAGCTTGTCAGGCTCACACGCGCCGTGGTGGCGAGGATATTCAGAAGCTCCGGGTCGGCCGACAGGATCAGCCCGACCGCCCTTTGAATGGAGGCGCCCATGCTGCGCGTTTACGGACGGCTCACATGACGCCGCCGTTGGCGACGAAGGTCAGGAAGGTCGCCTTGTCCGTGAGGATGTAGGCGCCCGTCTCCTCGGCCATGACAAGGCAGGTGCCCATGCCGGCGTTGGCGGAGGTATACCAGTCGGTGTAGCCCTTGAAGCTCTCGGCCTCGGCAGTGATGCCCAGCGCCTCCGGCCACAGGCTCAGCTCCTTGGTGTGGGTGCCGGAGCCGTCGCCGCGGGAGATGAATGGGAACTTGCCGTCCGCGATGGCGGCAAAGGCGGCCTTGACGTCCGCGGCGGCGCGCACGCCCGCCGGATCGGCGGAGGGGCCGCAGAGCACAAAGTAGTTGTACATATAGGTCATGCGCTCGGCCTTCATGTCGTCGAGGACATAGGCAAAGCCGTCCGCCACGAAGGCCTCCTCCTGCTTTTTCGCGTGGACGAGGATCAGATCGGCGTTGCCCATCTTGGCGTTGGCGATCGCCTTGCCGGTGCCGGCGGAGTAGACCTCCACCTCGTAGCCGTACTTGCCCTCAAAGACCGGGAGCAGATAGCCCAGCAGGCCGGAATCGTTGACGGAGGTCGTGGTGGACAGGCGGACGCGCTTCGTCTCCGGAGTCGCCGCGGGGATCTCCGCGGTGGAGACAGGGCGGTCATCCTTCAGATAGAACAGGTATTCGCCGTACCGGTCATATCCGTAAGCCGCGGCCAGCTCCTCGCCCTCGGCGGAGAGCAGCCAGTGGATGAGCGCCGCGGCGCCGACGGTGTTGAGCTGTACGTCCGCGACCGGCTTGCCGTCGGCGTCGACGAAGGGCGCGTCGGGGTTCACGGCGAGCAGGGTGTAGTTGTTGATCATGGCGTCGTCCGCTTCCTTGAGAATGCAGGTATCGACGACGATGGCGTCCGTCTTCGGCGCGGGCGTCGCATCGGACGCGGGCGCCTTTGTCTCGGCGGGCGCGGCGGTCTTGCCGCCGCAGGCGATCAGCGACAGCAGCACCAGCGAGGCGAGCAGGATCGGCAGAATGTGTTTCATGGTCTGTCCTCCTTGGTAATAATCCGACAACATATAATTATACCATGTCCGGCGGGAAATGGAAACAAAAGTTTCCGGCTGTCGGCACGATGCGCGTTTTGCCGCCGGCACATTGCGCGGCGGCGTGGGGCGTGGTATGATATGGTATCATCAGAAAAAGATGGAGCTTGCAGCATGATCCAGTCTCAAAAACCGACATTCCGCGCGCAAACGCTCCGCCGCGTTCTCGTGATCGGCTGCCCCGGCGCGGGAAAGAGCACCTTTGCCCGCGCGCTGCGCGACTTGAGCGGCCTGCCGCTCACCTATCTCGATATGCTGTTCCACCGCCCGGACCGGACGACGGCGTCCCGGGAGGAATTCGACGCTGCGCTTGCCGCGGTCGTGGCGCAGCCGCGCTGGATCATCGACGGCAACTACCAACGGACGCTGCCGCTGCGCTTTGATAGGTGCGACACGGTGTTTTGGCTCGACCTGCCGCTGGAGGACTGCCTCGCCGGGGCGCAGGCGCGCATCGGGCAAGCGCGCGAGGATATGCCCTGGGTGGAGCGGGAGCTTGACCCGGAATTCCGGCAGTATATCATGGAGTTTGCGCGCGACCAGCGCCCGGCGATCGAGGCGCTCATCGCGCGCTACCGCGCGCAAAAGCGCATCGTCGTATTCCACACGCACGACGAAGCGGCGCGGTTCCTGCGCGCTATGAAGGACGAAGAAACGGAGGAGATGATATGAAGACCATCTATCTTGCGGGCGGATGCTTCTGGGGCATGCAGAAGTTTCTGGACCAGTTCGACGGCGTGGCGGAGACCGAGGTCGGCTACGCCAACGGCCCGGACGAAAAACCGAGCTATGAGGACGTGTGCCGCTCGGTGGGCCACGCGGAGACCGTGCGCGTCGCCTACGACGAGGGGAAGCTGCCGCTGGAGAAGCTGCTGGAATTCTATTTCATGGTGATCGACCCGCGCTCCGTCAACCGGCAGGGCGGCGACTGCGGCATACAGTACCGCACCGGCATCTATTACACCGAGCAGGCGCAGCTGCCGGCGATCGAAGCGGTGTACGCGCGCGAGCAGGAGAAGGCCGGCGCGCCGCTTGCCGTCGCGGTAGAGCCGCTGCGCAACTTCTTTTCCGCGGAGGAATACCATCAGAAGTATCTGGAGAAGAACCCCGGCGGCTACTGCCACATCCCGCCGCGGTATTTCACGCTGGCGGCACAGCAGAAGAAGGAGGGCGACGAATGAACATTTTGATCATCAACGGCTCCCCCGCGGGGGACGACAGCATCACGCTGCAGACGCTGCGCTACATCCGCAAATTCCACCCGGCGCACGACTGGGCGCTGCTGAACGTGGGAAAACGCATCCGCAGCATCGAGCATGATTTCGCGCCCGCGCGCAAGGCGCTGGAGCGCGCCGAGCTGCTTGTTTTCTGCTACCCGGTCTATACCTTCCTCGTCCCGTCGCAGCTCCACCGTTTTCTGGAGTTTGTGAAGGCGCACGGCGTCCAGCTGGCGGGGAAGTGGGCCACGCAGCTGAGCACCTCAAAGCACTTTTACGACACGACGGCGCACGCGTTTCTCCGCGAAAACTGCGCCGATCTCGGCCTGCGCTATATCCGCGGGCTGTCCGCCGACATGGAGGATCTGCTGCACGAAAAGGGGCGGGGCGAGGCGCTGGGCTTCTTCCGGCATGTGCTGTGGAGCATCGAACAGGGCATCTGCGAGCCGGAGCCGCCGCGCGCGCCGGATGTGGCGCTGCACGGCGCCGCGCCGCTGCCGGCGCGGGAAAAAACGCGCGCGGGGCGCATTTCCGTCGTCACGGATCTCACGCCGGACAACGAGCGGCTGGCCGGGATGATCGCGCGCTTCACGGCCGCGTCGGAGCGGGCGTGCACCGTCGTCAACCTGCACGATTTCCCCTTTGCCGGGGGCTGCGTCGGCTGCTTCCACTGCGCCGCGGACGGCACGTGCATTTACAGGGACGGCTTCGACAAGCTCCTGCGCGAGCAGATCCAAGGCGCGGACGCCACGGTCTACGCCTTTACGATCCGCGACCATTCGATGGGCTATCGCTTCAAGCTCTATGACGACCGGCAGTTCTGCAACGGCCACCGCACGGTCACGATGGGCAAGCCGGAGGGCTACCTCGTCGACGGCGCGCTGCGCGCCGAGCCGAACCTCCGGGAGCTCATTGAAGCCCGCGCGCAGGTCGGCGGCAACCAGCTGGCGCGCATCGCCTGTAGCGAGGGCGACGTTGACCGCGAGATCGACGCGCTGGCGCGGGAGCTGGACTACGCCATTGACAACGACTTCCGGCAGCCGGCCAACTTCTACGGCGTCGGCGGCATGAAGATCTTCCGCGACCTGATCTACACGATGCAGGGGCTGATGCGGGAGGACCACCGCTTTTACAAGCGCAACGGCTTCTACGAGGACTTCCCGCAGAGGCACGCCGGGCGCATCCTCGGCATGTACGCCGTGGGCGCGATGATGCACAATAAAAAGCTGAGCAAGAAGCTCGGCGGCAACATGACAAAGGGGATGCTGATGCCTTATCAGGCCGTGATCGACAGGGCAAAGCCAAAGCAGGAATGATCAAACGCCGGCGCGATGTGGGCATCGCGCCCTACGGTTGCGGCGCGCCGTCGGCCATGGGCTCGCGCCCTACAGAGGGCATCCGCGCCATGTACCCCTCTCCGCCCCCTTCGGGGGCACCTCTTCCCAAGGGGCGAGGCAAGCACGCTGTTTTCCGTCATTGCGCGGCGCGGCGAAAGAATTCCGGACAGGGATGCATTTTTTTGCGGATCGGCCGGTTTGCTATTGAGCCGGGCGCGGTTTTGTTATATGATAAACAGGTAACAGATGCCCGGGCGGAGGCCCGGCGCAAAGAGACAAGGAGGAAGCAAAATGACAAAATACAACGAGGCCGCGCTGCGGCTGAAGAATTATCTGGACCTGAAGCTGAACATCCAGGCCGTCAAGCTGATCGAGGACCCCGCTGACGTTCCCGCCAACGCCGAGATCGCGCGGGAGGCCTTCGGCCACCTCTCCCTCTGCCAGGCCTTTGCGCTGACCAAGCGGCAGGGCAAAACGCTCTACACCGACAAGAGCTCCGAGTGGTGCTGGGCGCCGGTCGTCGGCCTCGGCTACGGGGACTGCTCCCCCGGCACGGGCTCCTTCCAGGTCATCAGCCGCCTGCTGGGGATCCAGGACCCGGACCGCGCCAACAAGTTCTTCGCCGCCTTCCCGCGCCTGCCGCTGGGCAAGTATCAGGGCGTGCTGATCGGACCGGCGACCGAGGCGGAATTCGAGCCGGACGTGTTCCTCATCAACTGCGACAACAACTTCCAGCTGCGCTCGCTGCTCTCCGCGATCAAGTTCAAGACCGGCAAGCTGCTGGACGTGCACCTTGACCCGGTCGATTCCTGCGTCCATACGCTGGTGGCCGCCATGGTCACAAAGGATTACACCGTCGCCATCCCCGACCCCGGCGACCAGGAGCGCGCGCTGAGCCAGCCCAACGAGCTCATCATGGCCGTGCCCGTGGAGAAGCTGGACGACCTGCTGGAGGGCATCGCGTTCTCCGAGAAATGCCACATGGGTTACCGCGATATGTTCCCGGAGATGTGGTTCGACTTCCCGCGCCCGCCGTTCTATAACGAGGTCTTTGCCGAGTGGGGCATGGAGCAGGGCAAGGACTGGCGCGGCCACGGGCGCGGATAAAATAATCGATTGCGAGCTTTGGCTCGCATAGCTTCGCCTTGCAGGTGTTTTTGACGAGGCGAAGCCCCGTCAAAAACCTTGGATTATTCCGAAGAAAGGAGAAGTATTCGCTTATGCCGACACGTTATCCGCATGTGTTTTCCCCCATCCGCATCCGCGGCGTGGATTTCAAAAACCGCATCGAGCTGGCGCCGCCCTCGCTGAACCTGTGCAGCCCCGACCACCTGGTGACGGACGGCTTCGTGGACCTCAACCGCTCCATCGCTTACGGCGGCGCGGCGATCCTCACCGTCGGCAACGTGATGGTGGACATCGACGACTGCATGAATGAGGAGCTGCAGCTTGACCTCAGCTCCGACGACTGCATTTTGCCGCTGAGCAAATTTGCCCTCATGTGCGAGGGCTTCGGCGCGCACGCCTCGCTGGAGATCAACCACGGCGGCAAGGACAGCCAGTTCGCGCGCACGGGCAAGCCCGCCTTCGCGCCCAGCGCCTACTATTCCACGTGGGAGCTGGCCAGCGCCATGCAGATGGGGCGCGAGCCGGTCAAGACCATCGAAATGAGCATCGACAAGATCCATGAGACCGTCGAGAAGTTCGGCCAGGCCACGCTGCGCGCGAAGAAGGCCGGGATGAAGATGGCGATGATCCACTGCGGCCACGCCAACCTTATCAGCCAGTTCGCAAGCCCGCTTTACAACCACCGCACCGACGAATACGGCGGAAGTCTGGGAAACCGCGCCCGCTTCACGATCGAGGTGCTCGACCGCGTGCGTGAGCTGTGCGGCGAGGACTTCGTCATCGAGGCGCGCGTCTCCGCCGACGAGATCATTCCAGGCGGCATGGACTATGAAGAGACGCTGAAGTACATCGCGCTGATTCAGGACAAGATCGACATTCTCCACGTCTCCGCCGGCGTGCACGGCGAGTTCGGCTACATGCGCAACTGGTGGCAGAACTACATGATGGACCGCGAGTTCAACGTGCACTACGCGGCGTCCATCAAGAAAGAGTTTCCCAACCTGCTCATCAACACCGTCGGCAGCATCAAGAGCATCGACCGCGCCGAGGAGATCATCGCCTCCGGCAAGGCGGACTTCGTCTCCATGTGCCGCCCGCTGCTGGCCGACCCGGACATGCCCCGCAAGTTTGCCGAGGGGCGCGAGGAGGACCACCGCCCCTGCCTGCGCTGCCAGCGCTGCGCCGGGGACGAGCACCGCGTCATTTCCTGCTCGGTCAACCCCTTCCTCGGACGCGAGCGGGAGTTCCCGCTCGGCAAGGTGGGCAAGGCGGAGGTGAAGCGCCGCGTCGCCGTCGTCGGCGGCGGCCCCGGCGGCATCACCGCGGCCATGATCGCCTGCCGCCGCGGGCACGACGTTACGCTCTACGAAAAGACCGGACGGCTCGGCGGCGCGCTCAACTACGCCACCCTGCCCGACTTCAAGCGCGACCTCGCGGATTATCTGCACTATCTTGAGCGTCAGGCGTACAAGTGCGGCGCGAAGATTTTGCTGAACACCGAGGCGACGCGCGAGCTGCTGGAGAAGGAACGCTACGACGCGGTGATCGTCGCCATCGGCGCCGAGCCCGTCGTTCCGAAGATCCCGGGCGCCGACCTGCCGCACGTCTGCTGGGCGCCGGAGGCCGACGCGGGCGAAAAGCCCTGCGGACAGCGCGTTGTCGTCGTGGGCGCGGGCGCCGTCGGCCTGGAGGCCGCCATCGACATGCAGCGCGAGGGGAAGGATGTCACGGTCATTGAAATGCTGGACGATTATTCCGCCCTGCGCCAGAGCGGAAACGCGGGCGCGGCGGAGTTCCTCCGGCTCATCGAGGCGATACAGCTGGACGTCCGGCTGAGCCACAAGCTGCTGGAGATCACGCCGACGGATGTGCTGGTCGAGAACGTCAAGACCGGGGAACGGCTGCGGCTTCCGGCGGACACCGTGCTGCTCGCCGTGGGGCTCAAGGCCAAATGGGACGAGGCCAACGAGCTGCGGCAGGCCTGCGAGGGCACCTTCGGCTTCCTCATCGGCGACTGCCTGAATCCCGGCGGAAACGTCAAGGGCGCCACCTCCGGCGCGCTGTCGGCTGCCGGATATCTCTAAGGCAGGTGCGATATGAGCAGAAAACTGTACAATCTGCGCTTCCCCGACGGGAAGCGCAAGGCGCTGACGCTCAGCTATGACGACGGCGTCCGCCAGGACATCCGCCTTGCGGAGTTGCTGAACCGCTACGGTGTGAAATGCACCTTCAACCTCAACTCCGGCACGCTTGGGCGCGTCTGGATCGCCGACGGGCCGGATGGCCGCGAAAAGCTCGATCTGTCCTGCGTCAAGCCGGAGGAGGTCCCGGCGGTCTACGCCGGGCACGAGGTGGCCGGCCACGGGCTGTGGCATTCCTCGCTGACCGACATCGGCACGCCGGGCGCCATGCTGGAGATCATCGACGACCGCGCCGCGCTGGAGAAGCTCGCCGGGACGACGGTGCAGAGCTTTGCCTACCCCTTCGGGCTGCACAGCGCCGACGTGCGCGCGATGCTGCGGTACGCGGGCTACCGCAGCGCGCGGACGGTCGTTTCCACGCACGCCTTCGGCCTTCCCGAGGACTTTTTGCAGTGGGACGCCACCTGCCACCACAACGACGAGCGGCTCATGGAGCTGGCGAAGGAATTCTGCGCCGGCGGCGGCGGGAGGTTTGCCGCGCCGGTCCCGCAGCTTTTCTACCTGTGGGGCCATGCCTATGAATTCGACATCCATCACAACTGGAACGTCATCGAGGACTTCCTCGCCTGTGTCGCGCCGTACAAGGACACGGTCTGGTTCGCCACGAACGGCGAGATCGTGAACTATGTGGAGGCGTACCGCGCGCTGCGCTTCTCCGCAGACAGCGCCGCCGTCACCAACCCGACGGCGATGAAGCTGTGGATGTCCGTCGGCTTCGATCAGGTGATCGAGCTGCCGGCGGGGGAGACGGTGCAGATCCCGCAGGAATGATGCTCCTGCATACGAAACAAGAGGCAGCCGAGCGGCTGCCTCTTGTTTTATTCTGTTCGGTATCAGTTCAGGAAATCGCGCAGCTTCTTGCTGCGGGAGGGATGGCGCAGCTTGCGCAGGGCCTTCGCCTCGATCTGGCGGATGCGCTCACGGGTGACGTTGAACTCCTTGCCGACCTCCTCCAGCGTGCGGGTGCGGCCGTCCTCCAGACCGAAGCGGAGCCGCAGTACCTTTTCCTCGCGCGGCGTCAGCGTGCTGAGCACCTCCATGAGCTGCTCCTTCAAAAGCGTGAAGCTCGCGGCCTCCGCGGGCTCGCTGGCGTCCTCGTCGGGGATGAAGTCGGCCAGATGGCTGTCCTCCTCCTCACCGATGGGCGTCTCCAGCGAGACCGGCTCCTGCGCGATCTTGAGGATGTCGCGCACCTTGTCGACGGGCATGCCCATCTCCTCCGCGATCTCCTCGGCGCTGGGGTCGTGGCCGAGCTCCTGCAGGAGCTGGCGGGAGACGCGGATGACCTTGTTGATGGTCTCCACCATGTGGACGGGGATGCGGATCGTGCGGGCCTGGTCCGCGATGGCGCGGGTGATGGCCTGGCGGATCCACCACGTGGCGTAGGTGGAGAACTTGTAGCCCTTGGTGTAGTCGAACTTGTCGACGGCCTTGATAATGCCGAGATTGCCCTCCTCAATGAGGTCGTGAAAGAGCACGCCGCGGCCGACATAGCGCTTTGCGATAGAGACGACCAGACGCAAATTGGCCTCCGCTATACGGCGCTTGGCTTCCTCGTCACCCTCGGCCATGCGCTTGGCCAGATCGATCTCCTCCTCGGGAGAGAGCCGCGGCACCTTGCTGATCTCCTTGAGGTACATTCGCACCGGGTCGTCAGTGGAGAAGGAATCCACCATGGCGTCGGTGTCCATCATCTCCTCCTCGGTGACCTCTTCAAATTCCTCGATCTCGTCGAGCTCGGGGAGAATGTTGTCTTCGCTGGTTGGAACGCGGCCATCCAGATCGCACTTCAGATCCTTCAGTTCATCTACCCCGTCTTCAATTACCATTTTATTTGCGTTTCTACTAGTATTCTCTT
The DNA here is from genome assembly GCA_946407675.1 of uncultured Clostridia bacterium. GTDB lineage: Bacteria > Bacillota > Clostridia > Oscillospirales > Oscillospiraceae > SVKR01. The sequence continues at coordinate 13,619 of CAMJPK010000011.1, read as the reverse complement.
TCCTTATCTTCTCTGCTCCGACAGAAAACAACCAGTCAAGCAATCTGCTGACAAAAAAGCCAACGCATTCTGCAAGGGCGAGTGTAGCCCAAAACGGTAAATGAAATATAAATGCTACCATCATCCCAATAACAAGATATACTGTCTCGGCAATATAGCGTCCCTTAATCCCGTAACGATAGCCACTGTCCATTACAACCAATACGCCACAGACGATGACGATTGTTTTCCATGCAGATACTTGTACGTGTGAAAAGAAGAGAATTATTCCAGCCACGGCGGTGATGAATGCAATAATATGAAATACCTTAATGTAAGTTTTCATTGTTCCTCCTCTTTCCCGTTTTGCTTCATAAATATTTTACGAGGCCTGCGTTGAAAAACCCTTCTTAAGATTTCGTTTTCAACAATATAATCTGGAAAAATCGCTACATACGAGTCCCTCAACAATCAACTCATCAAAATCTCTTCTGTTCTGAAATGAATTAACCCAATCCAAATACATTTCGGAATCCAGTCCAGAATGGTTTTTGCAACTTCTCCGTATCAATGTATTCCGGCCTCTTTTTCTGCAATTACATACAACAACTGCCCAAATAAGAACAGCAATATTCTGAAACCATGATATGCTGGAGCGCATACTGCTTCCTCTCTCCCAACATCATGAAATAAAAAAGTGGCGCAGCCGAAGCCACGCCACGAAAAACGCAGCTCCCATTATTGCCGCGACGCAAACCTTTACAGCCTCTCTAAGGGAAGCGCAAAGCGGGAGAGCGTTTTTGCCAGTAGGCATGCTCTTCCCGAAGAGTAGCTATTCGGTTTGCGTCGCATGCTAAAGATATCACACTGAAGAATAAAGAGCAAGACAAATATCATCTGTTATGCTTTTCAATTCCTTTCTTTGATTAGTTATCTTGATAATTCCGTGCCTTGATACGTGCTATTGACAAGATCCTGAAAGACGGCTATTCTGATTATAGAAGTGATTGTGGAAGTGTTAACTCTCTGAGCCTTTGTGGCAGCTGGATCACTTCATTTTTTACTTCCGCCAATAGCGTGGTCATATATATTCTTTCTGATGTATTCTCTGAAGCATACTAACTATTGTAGATAAGGACAGCAACGGAATCGAGCTTGTCAGACTAATTCTCCCTCCTGACTTCTACTGTTGCAAATCTTACTCTCATTTGGGTTGCGCCTTAGACTAATACGGCAATCATACAATGGGTTGCCACAAAAGGAATTATGCGGATTTGCGTTTTGCTGCCTCCATCTTCTTGATGCATGAAGGGCAAAGTGTTTTGCCATATCGATCAAGAGAGTATTCGCTAATCATCGTAGGCGACATGTTCGTACCGTCTTTTGCTTTTGCCCAAACAAGGACGTTGCCGCAGTCGTTGCAACGATAGGCGGACTCGCTTATTGACTGAGAGGCAGATTGTAATTCATCTTTTTTCTGAGTTCTTTTTTTCGCGTTCTGAGCCGCTTTGTAGAAGCGATATGCAACCTCGCCGGTTCTCTCATTAACGATCACAAGAGCAGAAATCCTACGACATTCGTCGTACTCGATCAGTGTAACGTCAAAGCCGTCATAGCATCGTCCGTTTGTGATGTTGCACTTCTCTGCCGCTACCCAGATAAACGGCGCAGTATACAGCTCGCGTCCAATCCCCCAGTTTGTCCCTGCTCTCTTCATACTCGAGCTTGCGAGACCTTTGGCTGCCTCCATATTGGACTCTGTGCCGGTATCCTCTTTCTCTATCCACTGCTTTTTCTCATCGTCCCACACGGAGATAATGCAGTTGGCATTGTCCCTACTGTGGTGACGCTGCCAGTTCATGGGCCCAAAGGTTTCGTCAAGGATGTTCATGTCGCACCGTGCATCCTTGTAGAGCAGCAGAGACAAGCCCTTCCCATCTTTACTGATCTGACCGATACGGCATTCGATTTCGTCTGCGCGGAGTGTGCGGATTTCTTTGAACAGCATTTTCTTTACCTCCAAAAACATGTGATGAAAATAATAAAAGCATGACCCGAAGATCATGCTATTTCACTGTAAGATTTACCCTTATTTTTACCCTTTAGAGAACGAATATCCTTTAGTAGCCGATAATGGCAATTTACAAGACTGCAGAATTATCAATGCTTTGCGACACCGGTTAACGTCGATTTACACTGTTTCGATACTTCGAATCCTTCTCCCGGTGCCAGCATTGCACGGTAATTCCCTCAGAATTACCGTGCATGTTTTTTACTGTGAAACATAAAGGGTGATACGATGTATTATCTGATTCGCGAAAAGCTGGAGAAATGCGATGCGGAAGCCATTTCCGGCTCCGATGCGCCCTATGTGGCGATCCTGTCTGCCGAGGAATGGCGCCGTGATCGCGAAAAGTTTGCAATGGGCATTGATATGGAGACGGAGCTTCCCGCGGTGCCGCAGACCCGCGCCGTCGTGAACTATGATTCTCTGACCGGCAGCATCGCGATCCCGAAGCTGGGCTACATGGAGCATCTGTCCGGTTCCTTTGCATTCGCCTTGGATGAAAAGGGCGTCGTCTTTATCGACGAAAGCGGGCTTGCCGCGCAGATCGTCAATGCCGTTGCAGAGAGCAAGCGCTGGCGTATGCCGGGGCTGGAGCGCTTTCTCTATGACTTCCTTGAACAGATCATTGCGCCGGACCTCTCCCGTCTTGAAATGGTGGAGCACGCGCTGGAGCGGATGGAGAGCGAGATCCTCAACGGCGACGCCGAGCCGGTTTTGTCCCGTCTGAACGATGTGCGCGGCGACCTGCTGGACCTGAATCTGCATTATGGGCAGATGATCGATCTCGGTCAGGAGCTGGAGGAAAACGAAAACGGCTTTTTTGCCGATGAAAACCTCCGGTATTTCCATCTCTTCACCGCGCGCACGGAGCGTCTGCGGGACGTAGTGACGAACCTGCGCGACTATACCGTGCAGCTGCGCGATCTGATCCAAACGCGCATCGACGTCAAGCAGAACCGGATTATGACGCTCCTGACCGTCATCACGACGATCTTTACGCCGCTGACGCTGCTCACCGGCTGGTACGGCATGAACTTCCGCTACATGCCGGAGCTGGAATACCGTTGGAGTTATCCAATCGTGATCGCCGTGAGCCTGGCCATTGCAATCGGCTGCATCGCGTATTTCAAAAAGAAAAAATGGATGTAATCAAAACGCCTGCGTTTGCTCGAAACGCAGGCGTTTTCTTTTGTCTGGATTCTATCCCTTGAAGAACTTCACAGCGGACTGGAACATCCGCAGGTCGTAATTGCCGGGGACGTTTCTGTAAAGGTTGCTGCCGATGCGCTCGGCGTGGCCCATCTTCCCGAAAACGCGCCCGTCGGGACTTGTGATGCCCTCGATCGCAAACATGGAACCGTTGGGGTTGAAGTGCACATCCGCGCTTGCCTTCCCTTCCATATCCACATACTGTGTGGCGATCTGCCCGTTTTCGGCGAGCTTCCGAATCAGCGCCTCGTCCGCGAGGAAGCGGCCCTCGCCGTGGGAGATCGGGACGTTGAACACATCACCGACGTTCACAAGCGACAGCCACGGGGAGAGATCGGAGGCCACACGGGTGCGCACGATGCGCGATTGATGCCGTCCGATGACGTTGAAGGTCAGCGTCGGGCAGCTCGCATCCGTGTCGATGATCTTTCCGTTAGGCACCAGGCCGAGCTTGATGAGCGCCTGGAAGCCGTTGCAGATGCCGCACATCAGTCCGCCGCGCGCGTCGAGCAGCTGCGTGACGCCCTCCTTCACCGCCGCGCTGCGGAAGAAGGCCGTGATGAATTTCCCGCTTCCGTCCGGCTCGTCGCCGCCGGAGAAGCCGCCGGGAATGAAGACCATCTGCGCGTCCTTCAGCGCCGCGGCAAAGCGGTCAACGCTTTTGGCGATGCCCTCCGCGGTCAGGTTGTTGATGACGATGATCTCCGGTGCGGCGCCGGCGTCCGCCATTGCTTTCGCGCTGTCGTATTCGCAGTTTGTTCCGGGGAATGCGGGGATCAGCACCTTCGGCTTTGCGCAGCATACCGCGGGCGCCACATGCGCTTTCGCATGGAATGTGAAGGTTTCCAGCGGCGTTTTCGCATCGGGAATGTTGCAGCTATAGACGCTCTCCAGCTTGTCCTCGTAGCGCTTGAGCAGGTCGGAAAGCGGTAATTGCTCTGCGCCGAGCGACAGCATACCGTCTGCGGTCGTCTCGCCGAGGATCTGTTCTCCATCCGCGCTGCCGGTCAGCTCCAAGATAAACGCGCCGTAGTCATATCCGAAGATATCCTTCCGCTTGGTTCCGTCGGCAAAGCGGAAGCCGATGCCGTTGCCGAAGCACATCTTCATGATCGCCTCCGCGTCGCCGCCGAAGCCGGGCGTGCAGCAGGCCACCGCTTCCCCGCTGTGCAGGAGCTTTGTCACCTTTTTGAAGACCTTGAGCTGGCTGAGGGCATCCGGAAGGCCGTCCGCATTGTACTCCGGCGCGATCAGAATAACCTTGTGGCCCGGTGCCTTGAACTCCGGCGATACGATCTCCGTCGCCTTCTGCGTCGTCACCGCAAAGGAAACGAGCGTCGGCGGAACATCGAGATCCTCAAAGCTGCCGGACATGGAGTCCTTCCCGCCGATGGCCGCGACGCCGAGCTGCATCTGCGCTTCAAACGCACCGAGCAGCGCGCTGAAGGGCTGCCCCCAGCGCTTTGCGTCCCGCCCGAGCTTTTCAAAATACTCCTGGAAGGTCAGATAGACGTCCTTGAATTCCGCGCCGCTTGCGACAAGCTTGCAGACGGATTCAAACACCGCGAGATAGGCGCCGTGATACGGGCTTTGCTCGGTCAGATAGGGGTTATAGCCCCAGGCCATCAGCGAGCAGTCGTCGGTGTGCCCTTTTTCGACGGAGATCTTCTGCACCATTGCCTGAATCGGCGTGTGCTGGTATTTGCCGCCAAAGGGCATCAGGACCGTTCCGGCGCCGATGGTGGAGTCAAAGCGCTCCGACAGACCGCGGCGGGAGCAGCAGTTGAGGTCTGCGGCCAGCTTCTGATAGTTTTCGGTAAAGCTGCCGCGGATCTGCCTCGGCTCGATCCCCGGGGCCGCGGCATCGACCGTGATATGCTTTTCCGCACCGTTGGTATCGAGGAAGGCGCGGCTGATGTCTACGATCGTTTTACCGTTCCAACGCATGCGCAGGCGCTTTTCCTCCACGACCTTTGCGACCGGGCAGGCCTGCAAATTCTCCTTTTCCGCCAGTTTTAGAAACGCCGGTACATCGTCGCTGGCAACGACCACGGCCATGCGCTCCTGCGATTCGCTGATCGCAAGCTCCGTGCCGTCCAAGCCGTCGTATTTGCGGGGCACGGCATTCAGGTCGATCTCCAGCCCGTCGGCAAGCTCGCCGACGGCGACGGACACGCCGCCCGCGCCGAAGTCATTGCAGCGCTTGATCATGCGGCAGGCGTCGCCGTTGCGGAACAGGCGCTGCAGCTTGCGTTCTTCCGGTGCGTTGCCCTTCTGCACCTCCGCGCCGCAGGTTTCCACCGAGTGCGCGTTGTGCGCCTTGCTCGATCCGGTGGCGCCGCCGATTCCGTCGCGTCCGGTCCCGCCGCCAAGGAGGATCACAACGTCCCCCGGCGTCGGCGTCTCGCGGCGGACGTTTTCCGCGGGCGTCGCCGCGATGACCGCGCCGATCTCCATGCGCTTTGCCGCGTAGCCGGGGTGGTACAGCTCATCCACGATGCCGGTTGCGAGACCGATCTGGTTTCCGTAGGAGGAGTAGCCGGCGGCCGCGGTCGTCACCAGCTTGCGCTGCGGCAGCTTGCCCGGGAGGGTTTCGCTCACGGGCGTCAGCGGATCGGCAGCGCCGGTGACGCGCATCGCGCCGTAGACATAGCTGCGCCCGGACAGCGGATCGCGGATCGCGCCGCCGATGCAGGTCGCCGCGCCGCCGAAGGGCTCGATCTCCGTCGGGTGGTTGTGCGTCTCGTTTTTGAACAGCAGCAGCCACGGCTGCGTTTCCCCGTCGACCGTGACGTCGATCTTCACTGTACAGGCGTTGATCTCTTCGCTTTCGTCCAGCTTGTCAAGCTGTCCCGTGGCGCGCAGATACTTGGCGGCCAGCGTGCCAATGTCCATCAGGCAAACCGGCTTGTCGCGTCCGAGCTTTGCGCGGGTATCGAGATAATCCTGATAGGCGCGCTGCAGCACCGCATCCTCAAATTCCACGTCGTCGATGATCGTATGGAAGGTCGTATGGCGGCAATGATCGGACCAATAGGTGTCGATCATGCGGATCTCCGTGATCGTCGGGTCGCGCTGCTCGCTGCGGAAATACTCCCGGCAGAAGCGGATATCGCCGAAGTCCATCGCCAAACCGAGCTGCGCGATCATCTGCTCCAGCTCCCCGTCGCTCATGGCGCGGAAGCCCTCGAGCACGTCAACGTCGGACGGGATCTCATAGCGCATCACGAGCGTTTCCGGCTTTTCCAGCGCTGCTTCGCGCGCCTCCACTGGGTTGATGACATACTTCTTGATCTGGGCGATCTCTTCCGCGCTGAGCGTGCCATAGAGCGCATAGACCTTTGCGCTGCGCACAAGGGGGCGCTCCTTTTGCGAGATGATCTGAATGCACTGCGCCGCGCTGTCCGCGCGCTGGTCGAACTGTCCGGGCAAATACTCCACGGCAAACACCGTTGCCGCGCCGAGCTCCGGCTCCTTGTAGACCAGATCGACCTGCGGCTCGGAAAAGACTGTTTTCACCGCATAGGCGAACAGCGGCTCGTCGATGTTCTCCGCGTCATAGCGATTGAACAGCCGGACGTTTTCGAGTCCCGTAATGCCGAGGAGCGTGCGCGCGTCGGAAAGGAGCGCATGCGCTTCGTTGGCAAGCTCCGGACGTTTTTCGACATAAACTCTGTATACCATCGGTATCAGCCCTCCGGAGCGCGAAGCGCGCGTGCGCCGATGTCGTGGCGGTAATAGGCGTTGGCAAAGCGCACCTTCGAAACGATCTCATACGCGTCGCGGATCGCGTCCGGCAGCGTGTCGGCCACCGCCGTGCAGCCGAGCACGCGCCCGCCGTCGGTGCGCAGCTTGCCGTCTGCCAGCTTTGCGCCGGCGACATAGACCTTGTCATGCACCTGCGCGGGAATGTCCAGCTCGAAGCCCTTTTCGTAGCTGACCGGATATCCCTTGCTGGCCATCACGACGCAGCAGGCATAGCCCTTGCGGAATTTCACCTCCGTGCGATCCAGCGTCCCGTTCGTGACCGCCTGCATGACCGTCAGCAGATCGCTCTCCAGAAGCGGCAGGACGACCTGCGTCTCCGGGTCGCCGAAGCGGCAGTTGTATTCGATGACCTTCGGCCCGTCCTTTGTGAGCATCAGACCGAAATAGAGGCAGCCCTTGAAGGTGCGCCCCTCTGCGTTCATTGCGGCCATCGTCGGCAAAAAGATAGTTTCCATGCACTTTGTTGCGATGGCCTCGGTGTAGTACGGGTTCGGCGCGACGGTTCCCATGCCGCCGGTGTTGAGCCCGGTATCGTTGTCGCCCGCGCGCTTATGGTCCATGGAGGACACCATCGGCACCAGGGTTTTCCCGTCCGTAAAGGCGAGGACCGAGACCTCCGGGCCCTCCAGGAATTCCTCAATGACGATGCGCTCGCCGCTGGCGCCGAACTTCTTGTCCTGCATCATGCTGACGACGGCATCCTTTGCCTCCTGCCGCGTCATGGCGATCACGACGCCCTTGCCAAGCGCGAGACCGTCCGCCTTGACGACGGTGGGGATCGGCGCGGTATCCAGATACGCAAGCGCCGTGTCCATGTCCTCAAAGGTCTCGTATGCAGCCGTGGGGATGCCGTATTTCTTCATGAGGTTTTTGGAGAATATCTTGCTGCCCTCGATGATCGCCGCATTGGCACGCGGTCCGAAGCAAGGCACGCCGACGGCCTCCAGCGCGTCCACACAGCCGAGCACCAGCGGATCGTCCGGCGCGACGACCGCATAGTCGATGTTGTTCTCCTTCGCAAACGCGGCAATTTTGTCGATCTCCTTCGCTCCGATGGGAACGCAGGTCGCATCCGCCGCGATGCCGCCGTTGCCCGGAAGGGCATAGAGCTGCGTGATGGTTTTGTTCTCTTTCAGCTTCTTGATGATCGTATGCTCGCGGCCGCCGCCGCCGACAACCATAACCTTCATTTCACGCACCTCGCTTCTCAGTGATGGAACAGGCGCATGCCTGTAAACGCCATGACGATGCCATACTTGTCGGCCGTCTCGATCACATTGTCATCACGGATGCTGCCGCCTGGCTCGGCGATGTACTGTACGCCGGACTTTCTCGCGCGCTCCACATTGTCGCCAAACGGGAAAAACGCGTCGGAGCCGACGGTCACGCCGGTCTGCGTTGCGATCCACGCCTTCTTCTCCTCCGCCGTCAGCGGCGCGGGACGCTCCTTGAATACGAGCTGCCACGCGCCGTCGCGCAGAACGTCGTCATACTCGTCCGAGGTATAGACGTCGATGGCGTTGTCGCGGTCCGGGCGGCGGATGCCGTCGATGAACGGGAGAGCGAGCACCTTCGGGTGCCGGCGCATAAACCAGTTGTCCGCCTTCTGCCCCGCCAGGCGCGTGCAGTGGATGCGGCTTTGCTGACCGGCGCCGACGCCGATGGCCTGTCCGTTTTTGACATAGCAGACGGAGTTGGACTGGGTGTATTTCAGTGTGATGAGCGAAACGAGCATATCGCGCTTGGCCGCCTCGGGCAGGTCCTTGTTCTTCGTGACGATGTTCGCAAGCAGAGCGTCGTCAATTTTGAAGAAGTTGTGCCCCTGCTCAAAGCGGATGCCGAACACGTCCTTATACTCCTGCGGCGCGCAGACGTAGTCCGCGTCGATCTCCACGACGTTGTAGTTGCCCTTTTTCTTGGTCTTGAGGATCGCCAGCGCCTCGTCGGTATAGCCGGGCGCAATGACGCCGTCGGAGACCTCTTCCTTGAGGTATGCCGCCGTCGCCGCGTCGCAGGGCTCGGAGAGCGCAGCCCAGTCGCCGTAAGAGCACAGGCGGTCAGATCCTCGCGCACGGATATAGGCGCAGGCAATCGGAGAAAGCTGGGCGTCGTCTGCCACAAAGTAGATCTTTCGCTCCCAGTCTTCCAGCGGCTGGCCGAGCGCGGCGCCCGCGGGCGACACGTGCTTGAAGCTGGCAGCCGCAGGCATCCCCGTCGCGCCCTTGAGCTCCCGCACAAGCTGCCAGGAGTTGAGCGCGTCGAGGAAATTGATGTAGCCGGGCCGTCCGTTCAGCACGCGCAGCGGAAGCTCGCCGCCGTCGGGCATGAAGATTTTCGCCGGCTTTTGATTCGGGTTGCACCCGTATTTCAGTTCCAGTTCCTTCATCGCTCAATCCCCCAGATTCTTGTTGAAAATGCGCTGCACGCCGTTGACGTTGGTGTAAAGCGAAACCTTGTTGTCCGGATTCAAAGCGGCCCACACTTCCTCCGGCGCGGGCAGATTGATCTCAATCGGCTCTCCGGCAAAGCTGGGCAGCGGATTTCCGTCGCCCTGATAGGTGCTGATAAACCAGCCCTTAGCTTCCTCCGCCCCTTCATAGCTGAAGAATTCTCGCAGGCAGCGCCCGTCGGCGCGCTTGAGGATGGACAGCTCAAAGCTGCCGTCGCTGCGCAATATCGCGGAAATGCGCGGCGTCCAGTTCGGCTCATCCGGCTCATACTCACGCGTCATCAGCGCCTTTCGGAAGGCGCCCATGTCTCGGATCGTATCCGTCTGGTCGCCGTTTGTCACAACAAGCCCAATCGGCGTCCGGCGGACCGGGTGATAGATGATGAGACTGGGGTCGCGCAGCTTGGCCGGGTCGTGCGCCTCGGTACGGATGCCGTCCTCCGTCGGAACAAAAATGCGGTTGCGGCTGTTTTCGCTGCGCCCCATAATGAAATAATAGACCGTATTCTTCCCGACCGCGATGCCGCGTCCGGGATAGGGATTGCTGCGCAGCAGCTCCAAGAAATCCGTCATACTGTTTCTCCTTTCCCTTTGTTCACGATCTCCGCCGAGACCATTTCCGCCGCGCGCGGCAGCAGAATCCATTCCGCCTGCTCCATGACGCGCTTTTGCAGCGTTTCCGGCGTGTCGCCGGGCTGTATCTCAACGGCCTTCTGCAAAATGATCTGTCCGCCGTCCGGGATCTCATTGACGAAGTGCACGGTTGCGCCGGTGACCTTCACGCCGTATGAAAGCGCCGCTTCGTGTACGCGCAGGCCGTAAAAGCCCTGTCCGCAGAAGGACGGGATCAGCGAAGGGTGCACGTTGATGATCTTTTTCGGCCAGCGGTCGGTAAACTCCGCGCTGAGGATGCTCATAAAGCCGGCGAGGATGACAAGGTCGATGTCGGCGGTTTTGAGCGTCTCGTGCAGCTTTGCCTCAAAGCCCGCCTGTCCGCCGCAGTCCCGCTTCGTGAGGACCGCCGTTGCGACGCCGGCGTTTTGCGCGCGCGTCAGCGCATAGGCATCGGGGTTGTTGGAAACGACCAGCACGATCTCCCCGCTGCGCAGAATGCCGCTTTTTTGCGCGTCTAGCAGCGCCTGCAGATTCGTGCCGCCGCCGGAAACCAGCACGGCGATGCGCGCTTTTGCGTCCTTCAGCATATCTGCACCTTGTCCTCTCCCGCCGTGATCTCGCCGATGATATAAGCGCCGAGGTCAAAGCCGTTCAGCGCGTCCAGCGCTGCGTCCGCCGTCTGCTTCGAGACGATGACCGCCATACCGACACCCATGTTGTAGGTATTGAACATGTCGCGCTCCGGGATCTTTCCACACTCCTGCAGATAGGGAAAGATCGCAGGCGTGCGGATCGCGGCCTTCTCGATCTTCGCGCAAAGGCCATCCGGCACCGCGCGCGGGACATTTTCATAGAAGCCGCCGCCGGTGATGTGGCTGATGCCGCGCACATCCGCAGCGGCAATGGCCGCAAGCACGGGCTTGACGTAAATCTTCGTCGGCGTCAAGAGCGCGTCGCCGAGCGTCGTGCCAAGCGCCGAAACGGTTTTGCCCAGATCGCAGTGCTCCACGTCAAAGACCTTGCGCACCAGGGAATAGCCGTTGGAATGGATGCCGCTGCTGGGCAGCGCGAGGATCACGTCACCTGCTTGCATACGGCTGTTGTCAATTACCTTTGCCTTATCGACGATCCCGACGGAAAAGCCGGCGAGATCGTAGTCGTCCGGCTGCATCGTGCCGGGGTGCTCCGCCGTCTCGCCGCCGATGAGCGCGCAGCCGGCCTGCACGCAGCCCTCCGCGACGCCGGCGACGAGGGACGCGACCTTTTCCGGCTCATTTTTCCCGATGGCAATGTAGTCAAGGAAGATGATCGGCTTTGCGCCGCAGCAAATGATATCGTTGACGCACATGGCCACACAGTCGATGCCCACGGTGTCGTGCCGGTCCATGAGCTGCGCGATGCGCTGCTTTGTGCCGACGCCGTCCGTTCCGGAGACGAGCACCGGCTCGGCCATGCCGCGCAGGTCCGGCATGAACAGGCCGCCGAAGCCCCCGATATCCGAGACGACGCCGGGGATGAACGTGCGCTCAACGTGCTTTTTCATGAGCTTCACGCCTTCATAGCCGGCTTCGATGTTGACGCCGGCTGCGGCGTAGGATGCGGAATGAGAATTCTCCATGCTTCTATTCCTTTCCGGTCCAACAATAGGTGCAGACTTTTTCCTTTTCGATCCCGATCGCCTCCAGCAAGCCGTCCAGCGACTGGTAGCCGAGGGAATCAAAGCCAAAGTCCTCACAGATGGACTTCAAGAGGCACTGTCCGCGTTTTGTGCGGGCGTCGCCGTATTCTTCGAGATGCGCGTCTCCCTCTTCCCCCTCCAGCTCGCGGATTTTGCGACGTGCGAGCAGCTCTTGGTCGGAGTAGCCGCGGGAGAAGTTCAGATACTTGCAGGAGAACATGATCGGCGGGCAGGCCGCGCGCATGTGGACCTCCTTCGCGCCGGATTCGTAGAGGAATTCCACGGTCTCGCGCAGCTGTGTGCCGCGGACGATGGAATCATCGACGAACAGCAGCTTCTTGCCCTCGATGAGCTCCGGCACGGGGATCTGCTTCATCTTCGCCACCTGATTGCGGACATCCTGGCTGGCGGGCATGAAGGAGCGCGGCCATGTGGGCGTGTACTTCACAAAGGGGCGCGCAAAGGGCTTGCGGCTTTCGTTGGAATAGCCGATCGCGTGCGGAATGCCGCTGTCCGGTACGCCGGCGACATAGTCCACGTCCGGCAGCGTGCCGCGCTGTGCTTCGTCCCGCGCCATGATACGCCCGTTGCGGTAGCGCATGACCTCGACATTGATGCCCTCATAATTGGAGTTCGGATACCCGTAATACGTCCATAAGAACGCGCAGATTTTCAGATTGCCGGTCGGCTGTGAGAGGGTTTCGTATCCTTCGGGACGGATGCGGACGATCTCGCCGGGGCCGAGCTCATACGCGTCATGGTAGCCGAGCTTGTGATAGGCGAAGGACTCAAAGGAAACGCAGAAGCCCTCGGAATCCTTTCCGAGCAGCACGGGCAAGCGGCCGAAACGGTCGCGCGCGGCGATGATCTCCCCGTTGTTCGTCATCAGCAGCACGCTCATTGCGCCGTCGATCACGTCCTGCGCATGCAAGATGCCCTCGGTCAGCGTTTCCTTTTCGTTGATGAGCGCCGCGACAAGCTCCGTCACGTTGACCTTGCCGGAGCTCATGGCCATGAACTGATGGCCGTGGTCCGCGAAATACGTGTCGATCAGCTTTTCCGCGTTGTTGATGATGCCGACCGTCGTGATGGTATACAGGCCGAGGTGCGAGCGGACGAGCAGCGGCTGCGGATCGCTGTCGCTGATGCAGCCGATTCCGCTGGAGCCGGAAAACTCGCTCAAATCATTTTCAAATTTCGTCCGGAACGGGGTGTTCTTGATCGAATGGATCTCCCGTTTGCAGCCTTCCTTCGGGTTCCAGATCGCCATGCCGCCGTAGCGTGTGCCGAGGTGGCTGTGGTAATCCGTTCCGAAGAAGACGTCCATGACGACATCGCGGCTTGAAACCGCGCCGAAAAAGCCGCCCATTACGCGAAGAACAGCTCGGAGAGGGTCATGGGATCGATGTATTTCCCGTCCTTGTAGACCCGCATGTTGCCGGAGGCGATCTCATCGATGAGCATGACCTTGCCGTCGGCGTCGTAGCCGTACTCAAACTTGATATCGTACAGCTCCATGCCCCGGGCCTTCATCTCGTCGGCCACGATCTGGGTGATCTGCTGGGTCATGGCCTTGATGTCCTCGTACTGCCGGTCGGTCATGATGCCAAGGGCGATCAGACCGTCCTTGGTCACCAGGGGATCGCCTTTGGCGTCGTCCTTGAAGGTCATCTCCACATAGGCGGGCAGGTCGGCGCCCTCCTCGATGTAGTCGCTGTAGCGGCGGTAGAAGGAGCCCACGGCCTTGTGGCGGCAGATGACCTCCAGGCCCTTGCCGAAGACCTTGGCGGGCAGGACCTCCATGGTGGTCTCCTTCAGGTCGGCGCTGACGTAGTGGGTGCGGATGCCGGCGG
>CAMJPK010000010.1 GCA_946407675.1 uncultured Clostridia bacterium | reverse complement strand
GATGTCGAGGAAGCTGGTCGGCTCGTCCAGGACGATGATCTCCGGCTCCTGACAGATCGCGCGGGCCAGCAGGACGCGCTGGCGCTGGCCGTCGCTGATGGCGGTGAAGTCCTTGTCCGCCAGCTCTGCGGCGTGGACACGCTCCATCGCGGCGCGGACCTTTTCATGGTCCTCCGGGGAGAGCAGGCCGAGCGTGTTCGTATAGGGATAGCGTCCGGTGGCGACCACGTCGTAGCAGGTGAGCAGCTCGCCCTTGATGCGCTCCGTGAGCACGACGGCGAGCTTCTGCGAGAGTTGCTTGAAGGTCATGGCATTCACCGAGGCGTCCGCGATGAAGGCGTCGCCGCGGATCATGGAGAGATGCTTCGTGATGCTTTTGAGGATCGTGGATTTGCCGGATCCGTTGGGGCCGATCAGCGTCAGGATATCGCCGCTGTGCAGCGCGATGGCGATGTCGTGGATCAGCGTTTTGCCGTTATAGCCGACGTCCAGGTCGGCGGTGCGGAAATAGTATTCGCTCATTGCCCGCCCTCCTTACAGCTTGCCGCTGTGGCGGCGGATCAGCATCCAGATGACGACCGGCGCGCCGAAGATCGCCGTGACCGTGCTGATGGAAAGCTCCGTCGGCGCGAAGGCCGTGCGGGCGACGTAGTCGCAGAAGAGACAGAACACCGCCCCGCCGAGGAAGCAGCAGGGGATCACGACGATGGGCTTGGCGGTTTTCAACAGCATCTTGACGAGGTGCGGCACCGCGATGCCGACGAAGGAGATCGGCCCGGCGAAGGCGGTGACGCAGCCGGCGATCAGGCTGGAGAGGAGGATCAGCACGACGCGGAAGCGCTTGACGTTCACGCCCATGCTCTGCGCGTAGCTCTCGCCCATCTGGTAGGCGCTGATCGGCTTGCTGAGCAGGAATACCCCGATCAGGCAGACGCCGACGAGGATCGAGAACACGAGCACGTCGTCCCACTTGGTGCCGGAGAAGCTGCCCTGCGACCAGCCGTGGAGGTTGACGATGTCGCTGTCCTTGGCGAAGGTGATGAGGAACTCGGTGACGGCCGAGCAGATGTAGGAGATCATGATGCCCGCGACCAGCAGCATGCTCATCTGCCGGATGCTGCGCGCGGCCAGCAGGACGAAGCCCATGGCGATCAGCGCGCCGACAAAGGCGGCGACCACCATCATCCACGAGCTGATGAAGCTGATGTAGCGCAGCGCGACGATCATCACGAGCGCGACGACGAGCTTCGAGCCCGAGGAGATGCCCAGCACGAAGGGACCGGCGATGGGGTTGCCGAAGAAGGTCTGCATCAGAAAGCCGGACAGCGCCAGCCCGCCGCCGAGCACGGCGGCGGCGCAGATGCGCGGCAGGCGCAGGTTCCAGACGATGCCGACCTGCGTGCTGTCGCCCTCCTTGAGAAAGAGGATGCGCGCGATGTCCGGCACGGAGATGTGCACCGAGCCGGTGTTGATGTTCCAGACCGTGAAGGCCGCGAGCGCGACGAGCAGCCCGATGATGACGGCTGCGTAGCGCGCTGCGTTGGTCCGGACGCTGTTTGCCTGTCCGTCTGCCATACGATCACTCCAATCGGAAGATGTATTCAAGGTCGGCCCCGTCGGTCTGTCCGGAGAAGATCCTGTTCATTTCCTCGATGATGGTGCCCATCTTGTCGGTCTGCTGGTACATGCTCTCGGTGGTGCACCAGGCGTTGCCCTCCTTGACGGCCTTGAAGTCGGCCAGCACGGGGCTTAAGCTCGTGAGGTCGCCCAGCGTGTGGAGCTGCGCGGCGATCGAGCAGTTGTAGATGATGACGTCGGCGTTGACGGCGGCGTGGTAGAACTGCTCCATGCTCATGTTGACCGTGGAGAGCTTGCCGGTGTCGTCCTCCTTGCCGAGGTCGGAGAAGATGTATTCGCCGCCCGCGATCTTGATCATCGAGGGGAGATAGCCCTCGCTCTTGTAGGTGACGACGTTGCCCTGCGTGTTCACGTAGAAGAAGGCGACGGTCTTGCCGGTGGGGGCGAGGGCCTCGAGCGCCTTGACCTTCTCCATCTGCGCGGAGAACACGGCGTCGGCCTTGTCCTCCAGCCCGAGGAGCGTGCCGTAGACCTTGATCCACTCGGTGCGCCCGAGCGGGTGGTCCTCGTAGCTGGAGCGCTCCACGACGGTCTTGATGCCGATCTCGACGAGCTTTTCCTTGACCTCCGGGTTGTGGAGGATCATCGTTGATTCGATGGCGAGGTCGCAGCTGCCGGCCAAAAGCATCTCATAGTCCGGCGTGTTGTACTTGCCCGCGTAGACGAAATCGCCGCGCTCCATGGCGGCCGTGGCGTTTTCGGTGTACCAGGTCTTGCTGCCGACGAAGGCGATGCGGTCCAGCGCGTCCAGCGCGTCAAAGAGCGCCATGACGCTCGTGGCGGGCAGGTAGATGTGCTGCAAAGGCTGCTGCACGACGACCACGTCCTTGGCCAGTCCCTTGGGGACGGCGCCGCCCTCGGGCACGACAAGCATCTTGTCGCTGTTTTTCATGTCGATGTAGCGGTAACCGCCCTCGTAGCGGTAGATGGCGAACTGGTCGGCGTAGGTGAGCTCCGCCGTGCTTTCATAGGTCAGGCCCTCGATGGCCGGCGCGTTCTCCGCGCCGGGGCGGGGGGTGGACGCCGGAGCGTCCGCCGTGCCGGGCTGTTCGTCGGCGGCCGGCGCGCTTTCTTCGCTGCCGCCGGGGAGGTGCTGCTCCGTTTTCGTACCGCCGCAGCCGCATAGGGCCAGCAGCAGCGCCAGCGCCAGGAGAATGGAAAGAATCTGTTTTTTCTTCATGAAGCGCCTCATTTCTTCTTGCGCGTCGCCAGAACGACGCCGCCGCCGATGACGACGACAGCCGCGACGATGATCAGGGCGACCGTGCCGCCGCCGGGCTTCGCTTTGGCTTCCCCGGTGGTCGGGATGGGCGTTGCGGCGGGCGCGGGGGCTTCGGTGGGCTTGGGGGCTTCCGTCGGCGCGGGCGTGGGCTCCGGCGTGGGCTCCGGCGTGGGCTCGGGCGTCGGCTCCGGTGTGGGCTCCGGCGTGGGCTCGGGCGTCGGCTCGGGCGTCGGCTCCGGCGTCGGCTCCGGCGTGGGCTGCGGCGTTTCCGCCGGCGCGCCGGATTCCGGAATGGACGAGCCGTCGATCACCATGACGTATTCCACAATGGTCGGCGCGGACATGGCCGAGGTCTGCATCGAGACGTCCACGCGCCCGAGGTTCGGGATCGGCAGGTTGAAGAACGAGCAGATGAAGCGCTCGTTGTCGATCACGGGGCTCACGCTGCCGAGTGAGGTCTGCGCCCAGTCGTACTGCGGCGCCTGCGTCCGCGGCTCCAGCCGCTCCAACGTGAAGTCGAGATAGAGCGCGCCGCCGCGCACGTGGACCGTCGCGACGGACCAGACGGTGTTGTGCCGTCCGAGCCCCTCCATCGAGAAGGGCACCTGATAGTCGCCGTCGGCGTATTGGGCGCTGGCGGGCGCGGCGCACAGCGCCAGCAGCAGCGCCGTGAGCGCCGCGAGCAGCAGGACAAAGCGGATTCGTCTCATTTGAATCTTCCTCCGAAAAACAAGACTGCCTGTCCTCCGATAAGGACAGGCAGACACACGCCCCGCGCGGGCCGGTGTGGCTGCTGCCTTCCACGGAGGCATTGCCACGTCTCGCAGCTGGCATTCTGGCTTGCGGAAAGCGCAGCGGCTATGGCTTGCCGCCGGGCTGCCCGCCTACAGTGACCGGATCGCTCAGGACTGACCTGATTCCCCAGACCTGCGGGACGCAAATTACAGATTAATATTCATAATACCAAGTTTTTCGGGAGGATGCAAGATGTTTGTGCACCTTGACGCGGCGGGGCGGGAGCGATAAAATAGCGGGAGAAACCACGCAGAGCAGGGAGGCGTTTGCGATGAGAGCTTATGAGCGGCTGCTGCGCTATGCGCGCGTGCACACGGCCAGCAGCGAGACGGGGGAGGGCACGCCCTCGACGCAGTGCCAATTCGCGCTGGCGGAGATGCTCGCGCAGGAACTGCGCGACATGGGCGCGCAGGACGTGACCGTGGACGAACACGCCTATGTCTGTGCGCATATCCCGGCGACGCCGGGGCTGGAGGCAAAGCCCTGCGTCGGCTTCCTCGCCCACCTTGACACCGTGCCGGACTTCCCGGGGGAGAACGTGTGCCCGCGCGTCATCGAGCACTACGACGGCGGCGCGATCGCGCTGGGCGACAGCGGGCGGACGCTGCGCCCGGAGGACTTCCCGGACCTGCGCCGGCACGTCGGCAAGACGCTGATCGTCACCGACGGGACCACGGTGCTGGGCGCGGACGACAAGGCCGGCGTCGCGGAGATCATGACCGCGGCGGAGACGCTGCTTGCCGGAGACGTCCCCCACGGGCCGGTGGCGGTCGGCTTTTGCCCGGATGAGGAGATCGGCCACGGCGCGGCGCTGCTCGATCTGGCGCGCTTCGGCGCGGCGCTGGCCTACACGGTAGACGGCGGCACGCCCGGCGAGATCGAATACGAGAATTTCAACGCGGCGGCGGCGGAGGCGGCGGTGCGCGGCTTCAACGTCCACCCGGGCGCGGCGAAGGACACGATGGTGAACGCCGCGCTGGTCGCGATGGAGTTCAACGCCATGCTGCCCGCGGGCGACACGCCCCGGCACACGCAGGGCTATGAGGGCTTTTTCCACCTGACCGACATCGAGGGCAATGTTGAGTGTGCGCGGGCGAGCTACATCATCCGCGACCACGACGCGGCAAAGTTTGAAGCGCGCAAGGAGCTGATGCGCCACGCCGCGGCGCTGCTCAATGAGAAATACGGCGAAGGCACGGTGACGCTTACGATCCGGGAGCAGTACCGCAACATGCTGGAGAAGGTGAAGCCGCACTTCGAGGTGGTGGAGAAGGCGCGGGCCGCGGCGAAGGCGCTCGGCACGCAGCTGAAAAGCGCGCCCATCCGCGGCGGCACGGACGGCGCGCAGCTATCTCAGCGCGGACTGCCCTGCCCGAACCTGCCCACCGGCAGCTACGGCCACCACGGGCCCTTTGAGCACGCCGTGGCCGAGGAGATGGACGAGATCACCGCGCTGTTGGTGCAGATCGCCGTGGAGTATGCGAAATGAAGCTGACGGAACTGCTGGAAGAGGAAAAGGACACGCTGCTGCACGCGGTGAAGAGCGCGCAGAGCCCGGACGACGCGCGCGCGGCGGTGGAGCGGACGCTGGAGCGGCTGCTTTTCGCCTTCAACGACGCAGCGCCGAGCGAGCGCGCGCGCGAAAGCGCGGCGGCGATGGTCGGCGCGCTGCGCGCTGCGCTGGGGCTCATGGAGTGCAAGGGCGAGCCGAAGCTCTATGAGCGCCGCCAAGGCAAGGGCGTCACGATGCCGCCGCTGGCGCTGGCGCTGCTCGTGCTCGGCTGCGCGATGAGCTTTGCGGCGGGCGGGCTGATGCTGTATTTCGACCTGCCGGCGTGGACGGCGCTGCTGCCCGTGCTGGGCATGCTGCTCGTCGGCGCGGCGGGGCACCCGGCGCGCAAGGCAAGTGCGAATACCGAGCGGACGATCGAGGTGCCCACCGACTGGGAGAAGGTCTACCGCACGCTGCACACCGCGGCGCTCGTGATGGACCGGACGCTGGACGACTTAGCGTCGGCCGAGCGCTGGGAGGCCCGGCGGAAAGCGGCGGAGGCCCCGGCGCTTACCGACGCGGAGGCGGCCCTGGCCTGCGAGCTGCTGGAGGGGCTGTACGGCGGCGACGGCGACTATGCGCTGGAAAAGCTCGGCGCGGTGCGCTTGTGGCTGCGCGCAAAGGGCGTGGAGACCGTCGAATACGACGGCGCGCACGCGCAGCTGTTCGACCGGATGCCCGGCGCGGAGACCGCGACGCTGCGCCCGGCGCTGATGCAGGACGGGGTGCTGCTGCGCCGCGGGCTGGCGACGGTGAAGGGGTAGCGCGGGCACCCTCATCTGCCCTTCGGGCACCTTCATCTGCCCTTCGGGCACCTTCCCCCAGAGGGGGAAGGAGTAGGCCCTCATCTGCCCTTCGGGCACCCTCATCTGCCCTTCGGGCACCTTCCCCCAGAGGGGGAAGGAATGAAGGAGAATTGGATTATGGAACGATTCTACGGATTTGACCTCGGCGACGCGGAAAGCGCGGTGTCGCGCCTGGGCGACGATGCGCAGCCCGCGCCGGAGGAGCTGACGCTTGCCGGAAGCAAGAGCTTTGTCACGGCCTGCGCCGTCACGGCGGACGGCGGCTTGCTCATCGGCGAGCAGGCCTGCTATGCCACGGGCGTGAACCGCCGCGCGCTGCGCTTCAAGAGCCGCTTTCTGACCGACCCGGGCAGCGCGGCCGACCTGCGCACCTTCGCGGCCGGCGTGCTGGGCGAGCTGTACGGCAGCGGCGAGCTTGTAAAGAACGACGACAGCCGCTTTTACATCGGCTGTCCGGCGGGCTGGGACCGCAACGCGCGGGAGGACTACCGCGCCATCTTCGAGCGCGCGGGCTACCCGCCGGTAAAGATCGTCTCGGAGTCGCGCGCGGCGATGGTGAGCGCCTGCCAGTCCAAGCATTTGCAGGTGGGCTACGACATTTTGTCGAAGAGCGTGCTGGTGGTGGACATCGGCTCGTCCACGACGGATTTTGCCTATATCGTCGGCGGGAAGGAGACGGAGATCTCCACCGGCGGCGAGGTGTTCCTCGGCGGCGGCGTCATGGACGAGATCCTGCTGGATCTGAGCGTGGAGCGCGCGCGCGACGAAAAGGAGCTGCGCCGCGTCTTTGACGAGAGCGAGCCATGGCGGACCTATTGCGAGTTCAAGGCGCGCCGGCTTAAGGAGCGCTACTTCTCCGACGAGGCCTACTGGAGCGCCGACGATTGCAGCGAGACCGTGCTGGTGCGCTATCGCCGCCCGGTGAAGCTGACGCTGCGCATGGACGCGGACACGGCGCGCACGCTTCTGGAGCGCCCGACGCCGCGGCTTTCCGGCCGCAGCTTCCGCGCGGAGTTTACCGACGCGCTGCGGGAGGTGCGCGCGCAGACGCGCTCGCGCCCGCCGGAGCTGCTGTTCCTCACGGGCGGCGTATCAAAGCTGCCCGCCGTGCGCGCGTGGTGCCGGGAAATTTTCCCGGAGGCCGTCGTCATCGCGGGGACGGAGCCGGAATTTTCCGTGTCCCGCGGGCTGGCGTGGAGCGGGCGCATCGACGCGCTTTTGCACCTTTTCCGGCAGGAGATCGAGGCGCTGCGCGTGTCCGACACGGTGGAGCGCATCGTCAGCGGGCGCATCGGGGACCTCTACGCCGCCGCGGTGGACGCCATGCTGGAGCCGGTGCTGGACGACGTGGTGATGCCGGTGTTCGACCGCTGGCGCGCCGGCGAGCTGGCCGCGCTGACCGACGTGGACAAGGCGCTGCAGGACGACCTTGCGGCCTACCTGCGCTCCGAGACCGCGATGAAAAAGCTGGTCGCGCCGATCACGGCGTGGCTGCGCCCGGTGGCGGAGGACCTGGAGCAATACACCGTGCCCATCTGCGTGAAGTACCATGTGCCGTATCAGGCGCTGAGCCTGCGCAGCGCGCTGAGCGCCGAGGACATCGACTTCCGGCTGGAGGCGAAAAACCTCTTTCCCGTGGAGGAGATCACGTGGCTGATCGATTCGATCATCTCGCTGCTCGTCGGCTTTCTGTGCGGCGGCAGCGGCGTGGCGCTCATCTCCAGCGGGCCGGTCGGCGTCGTCGCGGGGGCGGGGGCCTCGCTGCTGCTGCTCCTGCTCGGGCGCAAGCGCATGGAGGCGGCGATCCTCGCCGCGGATCTGCCCAAGCCCCTGCGCAAGCTCGTCTCGCGCGGGGCGATCCGCGCCCGGCTCAACCCCATCGCGCGCACGATCCGCCGGGAGCTGGCCGTGCGCTTTGAGAAGGAGAAAAACGCGGAGATCACCGCGCGGATGGTGGAGGACATCTCCCAGCAGATCGAGCGCTGCCTCGGCAAGATGGCCGAGGTCGTGGAGATCCCGCTGGGGTGAAAAGAAGAACGGACGAGGGGGGCCGCGATGCCACCTCATCCGTCATCCGCCTCGCTCGGCCACCACTTGCCCGCCTTGCCGCATTTGCCGTTCCCCGGCCGGCGTTCGCTCGGCCGGCCAACGGCGCGGCTGCGGAAATCCCGCTCCGCCTTCCTCTGCCGCTGGCAGCGGCGGCGCGGCATTCCCTCAAGGGGAAGGCATTGCAAGCATACAAACAAAACCGGCTGTGCCGCATGGCCAATGTCATTAAGTTAAGCATTATGCCCAGGACAACAAACGACCCACCTCATTCGAAGCCGCTGCTCACCTTTTGATATTGCAATCGTATCTTAACGAAACAACGTTTTTCAAAGAAAAAGCTCCCGCCCCGTCCCAATATCTGCTCAAAGAATAGTGAAAAAGACTTGCGTTTGTACGGACAAACGCATATAATACACTCAGAGCAATCATCGGGAGGTGCTACAATGCCAAAAACGGCAAACCTGTATGCGCGGATTGAGCCGGAACTGAAAGAACAGGCGGAGTCTATCCTTGCAGCGCTCGGCATTCCTGCTTCCAATGCGATCAATATGTTCTACAAGCAGATCATTCTTCAGCGCGGCCTGCCCTTTGACGTCAAGCTGCCGCAGAGCATGAAACCGCTTGAAATAAATGCTATGACGCAGGAGCAGTTGGACGCGGAGCTACAAAAAGGCTATGACGACGCCCTCGCTGGACGAGCAAAGCCTGCAGGAATTGTTTTTGACACGATTCGCAGGGATTTCGGCGTATGAGCTATCAAGTCAGCATCACAGATGCTGCCGAATACGACTTGCGGGCAATCTTTTCCTATATTGCCTTTGAACTGCAGTCCTATGCCAATGCGGTCGGCCAGTTGGAGCGGCTGGAATCGGCGATTAACTCTCTGTCGGAAATGCCGGAGCGGTATCGACGCTATGATAAGGAGCCATGGCACAGCCGTGGTCTGCGCCGAATGTCGGTAGATCACTATTGCGTGTTCTACATACCCGATCATGACAAGAAAGCCGTAGAGATAATCCGAGTCATGTACGGCGGAAGAGACATTGAGCGACGCTTGTCAGAGTACGCGGAAGAAGCTGAATAACGCTTGACAAGCGAAAACAGCACAAGTAAAGGGAGCGGAGTATCTTCTCCGCTCCCTTTACTATGAGGTTATTCCTTAACTGAATGACATTGGCCGCATGGCACAGCCGGTTTTGTTTACTTATACGCATACAGCAGGAAGAGCGGGGCGTCCGCGAGGTCCTTGTCCTGCAAAACCCGCCTGCCGGCGGCCTCGTCCACGCCGACGCCGGCAAAGCCCGCGGCGCGCGCTAAATCAATATCCCACGCGGGGCGTTCATGCGCGCTGGCGGGCATCGAAAGCGTGATCTCCGCGTTCTCCTCGCTCAGCGCCGGGGTGATGCCGATGTGACCGTAGACGTCCTTCTCCGTCACCCAGCTGCGGCGCTGGTTCCGGTTGCGGACGTTCTCGGCGTAGGCCGCGTCAAAGTTCAGCAGCATGCCGCCGGGGCGCAGCACGCGCCGCCATTCGCGGTAAGCCCGCGCCGGGTCGGGCAGCGTCCATGTGAGGTTGCGCGTCACGACCGCGTCAAAGCTTTCGTCGGCAAGGTCCAGCGCCTGCGCGTCCATCTGCGCAAAGCGCACTTCGACGCCCTCGCTTTGCGCGTCGGCCTCCGCCTCGGCCAGCATGGCGGCGGTGAGGTCGACGCCCGTGACGCGGTGGCCCGCCCGGGCCAGCAAAATGGCGAAGTAGCCGGTGCCGGTGCCGACGTCGAGGATGTCGAGCGCGCGCGCATCGGGCAGGTGCGCGCGCATCGCGTCCAGCCAGCGGCGGGAGATGCCGCCGTCGCGCAGCTCGTTGCGGCGCACGGTATGGAAGTCGTGCGCGCGCTGCGTCCAATAGCGCTCCACGCGCCGTTCGATGGTCGATTCGTTCAAG
The DNA here is from genome assembly GCA_946407675.1 of uncultured Clostridia bacterium. Lineage (GTDB taxonomy): Bacteria > Bacillota > Clostridia > Oscillospirales > Oscillospiraceae > SVKR01. Next base: position 18,985 of record CAMJPK010000010.1, on the reverse strand, counting down.
CGTGGACCTCCAAAACGGATGAAATGAGCTTCTTTGTATAAGCTTCCCTCGGGTGCTGTATGACCTCGGCCGCCGGGCCTTCCTCGACGCAGCGGCCGCCGTACAGGACCATGACGCGGTCGCACAGCGCGCGCACCACGGCCAGATCGTGGGACACGAAGATGACCGACATGCCCTTGTCCCGGTGCAGCGCGGAAAGCAGGCGGAGGATCTGCGCCTGCGAGGAGACGTCCAGCGCGCTCGTGATCTCGTCGCACAGCAGAATGCGCGGGTGGACGGCCATGGCGCGGGCGATGGCGAAGCGCTGGCACTGTCCGCCGCTGAGGTCGCGGGGATAGCGCTCGGCCAGCTCCAGCGGGAGCTGCACCATGGCGCACAGCGTCTGCCAGTCCGGCTCCTCGCGCGCATCGGACAGGTTGCGCACCGCCTCGCGGATCGAATCGGCGATTTTGCGCCGCGGGTGGAACGAGCCGACCGCGTCCTGAAAGATCATCTGGATCGCGCGGTAGTCCGCCTTCGTCCGCTTCGCGCCCAGCTCCTTGCCCTCCAGCGACAGCGTGCCCTCGTCGGGCGCCTCCAGGCCGCTGATGAGCCGCAGCAGCGTGCTTTTGCCGCTGCCGGACTCGCCGACGACGCCGAGGATCTCGCCCTGCTCCAGCCGGAGAGACACGTCGGTCAGGGCGTCCACCTGCACGCCGCGGCGGCGATAGCGCCTGCAGATGTGGTTTGCTTCGAGAATCGTCATGCCGCACCTCCGTCACAGGCTACCATATGACCGCCGCCCGTGTCAATGAGCGCGTATGCTTTTTTGGCGCACGCCGCGGCGCGCAGGGGGCAGCGCGGGGCAAATTCACAGCCGCACGCGTCCGGCCCGCCCAGCGGCGGCGCGCCCGCAAGGCCCGTGGGCATATCGCCGCGCAGGGAGGGGATCGCGGCGATCAGCGCGCGCGTGTAGGCGTGGCGGGGATCGCCGAGCACCTGCGCGCTCGTGCCCATCTCCACAAGCCGCCCGGCGTACATGACGCCGATGTGATCCGCGAGGAGCTGCGCCAATGCGAGGTTGTGCGTCACGATGATCTGCGCCATGCCGGACACGTCCCGCAGGCGCGCCAGCTCCTGCGCCACCTGCAGCTGGATCGTGGCGTCCAGCGCGCTGGTGGGCTCGTCCGCCAGCAATATGTCCTGCTCCAGCAGCAGCACGAGCGCCAGCGCGATGCGCTGGTTCATGCCGCCGCTCATCTCATAGGGGCAGGAGGCGAGGATCCGCTGCCAGTCGGCTAGCCCCAGCTTTGCGAAGGCGGCGGACACAAGGCCGTCAAAGGCCGCGCGGTCATATTTCCCGTGGCTGCGCAGCGCCTCGATGAACTGCGCGCGGTAGGAGCGGATCGGGTTGAAGGACGCGCCGGGGCTCTGGGACACGAGGCCGAAGGTGTTGACGCAGATTCTCTCGCGCTCCCGGCGCGGCAGCGCCAGCAGGTTCTGCCCGCCCAGCTCGATCGCGCCGGAGAGGATCTCCAGACCGGGGACGGTGCCCATCACGGCGCGCAGCAGCGTGCTTTTGCCGCAGCCGCTCTCGCCGACGAGACACAAAATCTCGCCGCGGCGCAGCGCGAAGGAGACGTCCGCGAGCATGCGCCCCGCGCCGTAGCCGGCGCTGAGGTTCGAGACGGTGAGGATGGGGGAGGAATCGCTCATTTCGCCACCTCCACATCCAGCACGTCGCGCACGCAGTCGCCCAGATAATTGAACACCATGACGGTGAGGATCGTCGCGCAGGCCGGGGCCAGCACCGCCCACGGGGCGAGCTGGATGTAGGCGCGGGAGGCGCTGATCATGCTGCCCCACTCGGCCTGCGGCTCCATGACGCCGATGCCGAGGAAGGAAAGGCCCGCGATGCCGATCATCATGGAGCCGATCTGCGTGGAGGCGTTGACGACCAGCGGGCCGAGGATGTTGGGCAAAAGCGTGCGCAGCAGGATCGACAGGTCGCTGCAGCCGCTCAGACGCGCGGCGCAGACGTAGGCCTCCTCCCTGCGCTCGAGCACCTTGGCGCGCGCCAGACGCGCGTAGCCGGTCCAGCCGGAGATGCCCATGGCGAGCATCGCGTTGCCCATGCCGCCGCCGAGGATGCCCGCCACCGCGATGGCCAGCACCATCTGCGGGAAGGCGAGCAGCACGTCGGCCAGCCGCATCACGACCGAGTCCACAACGCCGCCGTACCAGCCGGCCAGCATGCCCAGCGCGGTGCCGAACACGAAGGTGATCGCGACGAGCGCGACGGCGGAGAAGATGGAGGTGCGCGCGCCCATCATGACGCGCGAGCAGATGCACCGGCCGTAGCGGTCCGTGCCGAAGGGGAACTGGCGGCTCGGCGCCTGGTTCATGTTTATGGCGCTGGTCGCGTCGGGATCGTTGGGCGTCAGCAGCGGGGCGAGGATGCCGAACAGGACCAGAAGCCCCGCGAGGATCAGGAATACGATCAGCTTTGTTTTGGCCCGTTTCCGGGCTGCGAGCTTTGTCATACGCGCGCCTCCCTCATTCCGGACGGACCCGCGGATCCACCCAGTGATACGCGATGTCGGTTAGCAGGTTGACGAGCACGTAGACGACGCTGGTGAACAGCACAAAGCCCTGGATCACCGGGTAGTCGCGGTTCGTGATCGCGTCCATCGCCATCTTGCCCAGCCCCGGCCAGCGGAAGATCGTCTCGATGACGACGCTGCCGCCGAACAGCGTGCCGATCTGTAGGCCGACGACCGTGAGAATCGGGATGCAGGCGTTGTGCAGCACGTTGCGCCAGAGGATGTAGCGGCGCTTCACGCCGCGCGAGACCGCGCCGGAGACGTAGCTCTGGCTGAGCTGCTCCAGCACCTCCGCCCGGAACTGGCGCAGAAAGCGCCCGGTCATCGGGATGCTCAGCGCCAGCGCGGGCAGCAGCAGGCCGCGCAGCGAATCGTCCGCCACGACGGGCAGCAGCCGCGCCTTGACGCACAGAAAGTACATCAGCAGCACCGAGATCAGGAAATTCGGCAGGGAGTTGGCGACGAAGCTGAAAAAGCGGACGATGTGGTCCAGCGCCGTGTCCTTTTTCAGGGCCGTCAGCACGCTCAGCGGCAGCGAAACAAGCAGCGAGAGCGCCAGCGAGCCCAGCGCCAGAAGCGCGGTGTAGCCCAGCGCCTTGCCGAGCTTGGCGGCCACGGCCTGCCCGTCCTTGTAGGAATCGCCGAGGTCGCCGCGCAGCACGCCGAGCGCCCAGTCGCCGTACTGGACGAGGAAGGGGCGGTCCAGCCCCATGGCCTTGCGCGTGGCGTCCAGCACCTCCTGCGACACGGCGATGCCCTGCGCGTTGAGCTTTTTCGTCGCGGCGTCACCCGGCGTGAGATACATCAGCAAAAAGGTGAGGAAGCTCAGCGCGATCAGGATGCCGACGAGGTGCAGCATGCGTTTTCCGATGTAGTTACCCATTGGTTCACCACCGATTCCGTATTAGAAACAGGGAAAGGGCGCGTTGCAAAATGCATGGCTTGGAATTGCATTTTGCAACGCGCCTATCGCCGCAGTCGGGAATTACTTGTCCGTCGCGGCGTTGACGGCGTAGAAGTCGAAGGGGCTGTTCTCTCCGATGTTCTTCACGCCCGGCACGGCGACGGTGGTCTTGTTGAACAGGCCCACGAAGCCGAAGGCGTTGTCGTCGATCGCCATCTGGACGATCTGATTGGCGAGCGCGGCGCGCCTGGCGGTGTCGGTCTCGGAAGCCAGCGCGTCGATCAGCTTTTCGCATTCGTCGCTGTGGAAGCCGCCGAGGGCCCAGTCGCTGCTCTGGCGGAACAGCGCGTTGATGCAGTAGTAGGGATCGCCGGCCTGGTCCGCGATCATGCAGTACAGGGCGATGTCATAGTCGCCGGTGACGCGGTAGGTGCTGTCCGCATCCTCCACGCCGGTCAGCTCGGCCTTGACGCCGACGGCCTTGAGCTGCTCCTGCATCAGAAGGGCGATGGAGTCGAGCGAGCGGGCGAAGTAATAGCAGATGTTGACGGTCAGCTCCTTGCCGTCCTTCTCATAGTAGCCGGCGGCGTTCAGCTTCCAGCCGTCGGATTCGATGGCGGCCTTGGCCCCGGCGATGTCCACGGCGGGCTTCGTCACCTTGCCGTAGGGCGCGGAGGCGCCGAAGGGGCCGACGGCCGGGGAGACCGTGCCGCCGAGGAAGTCGGCGATGGCCTTGTTGTCCACGGTCAGGTTGATCGCCTTGCGCACGGCGGCGGACAGGCGGTTTTCGTTGAGCACGTAGAATTGCAGGCGCGTGGCGGGGATCACGGTCAGGACGTAGCGGTCCGGCTCGGCGGAATAGATCTGCTTGGCCGCGGCGGTGACACTGGAGTAGCCGTCGATCTCGCCGCTCTGCATCGCCATGAGCTTGCTTTCGTCGTCGTTCATGTAGTAGAAGATGACACCGTCGAGCTGCACTTCGCCGTTCCAGTAGGCGGCGTTGCGCGCCATCTCCACCGTGCCCTCGGGCTCAAAGCTCTTGACGGCGAAGGGGCCGGTGCAGACCGGGGCGTGGTCGAGGTCCGCGCTGTCGAGGTCCATGATGCCGAAGGCGGCGTTGGTCAGCTTGTCGGTCAGCAGGGTGGGGAAGACCTCCGGCGTGGTGATCGTCAGCGTGTGGGCGTCAACGGCCTTGATCTCGTAGCCCTTGACGTCGGCAAAGCGCTCGTTGACCTCGCCGATGCGCTGCAGGTTGCGCACGACCATCTCGGCGGTCAGGGGCTTGCCGTCGGAGAAGGCGGCCTTCGGGTTCAGGGTGATCGTCCAGGTCCTGCCGGTATCGTCGGTCTCGGCCTTTTCCGCCAGCAGCGGCTGGACGGAGAGGTCGTCGCCGACCTTGAACAGCGTCTCGGTCAGGCCGTAGATCGAGGTGTACCAGCCGTTCCAGTCCTTGTGGGCGTCGAGCGAGGCGTAGGCGAAGCTCTCGGCCAGCTTCAGGATCTTCGGCTCGGCGGCGGGGGCGTCGGTTTTCGGCGCGTCGGCCTTGGGGGCGTCGGTCTTGGGCGTATCGGTCTTCGCTCCGCCGCAGGCGGCGAGGGCGAGGAGCATAACGGCTGCCAGCAGCAGCGCGATGAGATTGCGCATTTTCATGCTTGTCCTTCCTTTCATTTTACGGCGTGGATGAGGAAGCCGGGCGTGGAGGCGTAGTTGAGCTTCTCCTCGCGGTTCCACACGCGTTCGCCGATGTCGGTGACCGCGGTGACGCGGGCGCAGCCGAGGGCGTGGAGCGCCGCAAGGTCCCACTGGGGGCGCGTGCAGCGCGTCATCGGCAGGCGCAGGGAGATGTCCTCCATCACGGCGCTGTCGGCGTAGGCCTCGTGGTCCTCCACGGCGGCGTCGCGCACGTTTTCGCGGTCGCGGTCAAAGGCCGCGCGGCGCTCATCGTCCACGAGGTAGGCGTACCAGTTCGCGTCGAAGATGAGCATGGCGCCGCCGGGGCGCAGCACGCGCAGCCAGTCGCGGTAGGCCCGCAGCGGCTCCGCGAGGTTCCACGTCAGGTTGCGGGTCACGATCACGTCAAAGCTTGCGTCGGGAAAGTCCAGCGCGTGGGCGTCCATCTGCCGGAAGTCGATGCGCTCCGCCAATTCTCCGGCGTTGCGCCTGGCTTCCGCGAGCATCTGCGCGGAGAAGTCCACCGCCGTCACGCGGTAGCCGCGCGCGGCGAGGATGATCGCGTAGAAGCCCGGGCCGGTGCCGACGTCCAGCACGCGCAGGGCGCGCCCGTCGCGCGCGCGCGGGAAGCGCGAGATCAGCATGTCCGCCCAGACCGCGTCCCAGCCGCCGTCCAGATTCTTCTGCACGACGTCCGTGTACGACGCGGCGCGCTTGTCCCAGTAGCGCAGGTTTTCGCTTGTGAGGGTGTTCGTGACCGTTTGCATCATCATGTATCGCTCCAAAAACGTTTTTGACAGTGTGCATTATATATAGGAAGCTTTCGGATTTTAAGCCCCCCTGGGGGTTGTTTTTTCGCATTTTTCAAAAATTTTTTCGCTTTTAAGGCCGCTTTAAGAACCGCGTGCAGAATGGGAAACAGAAACGGGAGCGACAAGCGCCCCCGCTGCACACAAAACGGAAAGGTGGTTTTTCAAATGAAGTTTACCAATAAGAAAATTCTCGCGGCCGTCCTCGCGCTGGCCCTGCCGCTGACGCTGGCGGGCTGCGGCGCCGCGGCGCAGCAGACGGATTCCGGCGCGGCGGCGCCGGCGGCGCAGACCGCGGCGGTGAGCGCGGCGGCGCTGGCGAGCAGCGTCCCCGCCGCGGTGGAAAGCGTGACCGATCCCGAGCAGGCGGACGCGCAGGCGCAGGGCGCCTTCTCCGTCACGGCGTCGGAGGGCGGCGCGGTCACGCAAAGCGGCAGCGTCTGGACGATCACGGCGGCGGGGGAGTACACGCTCACCGGAGCGCTGGAAGACGGACAGATCGTCGTGGACGCCGGGGACAGCGACGTGGTCGTTTTGATCCTTGACAACGCCGCGATCGCATGCAGCACCGGCGCGCCGATCTGCGTTCTGAACGCAGACGACGTGACCGTCAAGGCCGCCGAGGGCAGCTACAACACCGTCGCCGACCTGCGCGCCGGCGACGCCGAGAACGAGGAGCACGACGCCGCGATCTGGTCAGACTGCGACCTCAAGCTGCGCGGCAAGGGCACGCTGATCGTCACGAGCGCCTACGCCAAGGGCGTCAAGACGACGGACGATCTGAGCGTCAAGAACCTCACGCTGAAGGTCGACAGCGCCGACACCGCGCTGCGCGGCAAGGATTCCGTCACGGTGGAGTCCGGCACGCTGCTGCTCCTGTCCGCGCAGGGCGACGGCATCAACTCCGACGCCGATATCCTGATTTCCGACGGCACGGTGTCGATCACGGTGGGCGACGATGGCATCCACGCCGACGGCGCGCTTACGATCGCGGGCGGCACGGTGCGCGTGGAGGACAGCCATGAGGGGCTGGAGGCCAACATCGTCAACATCGACGGCGGCAGCACCTATGTTTACGGCAGGGACGACGGCGTGAACGCCCGCAGCGGCGACGCTGTGCCCCTCGTCTCCATCACCGGCGGGTATCTGGAGGTCGCCACCCCGTCCGGCGACACCGACGCCATCGACTCCAACGGCAGCGTGGAGATGTCCGGCGGCTTCGTCCTGGTCCGCGGCGGCGCGGGCATGGGCGGCATGGCCGGCAGCGTCGACACCGACGGCGGCGTGACCGTCACCGGCGGCACGATCATCGCGCTGGGCGGCGTGTGCGTCGTCCCCGGCAGCGGCAGCGTCAACACCTGGGTAAGCGGCAATACCGCGCTGAGCGCCGGGGACTACACCCTGACCGACGATACCGGCAGCGAGCTCGCGTCCTTCACGCTGCCCGGCAGCTACGCCGGCGTATGGATCGCCTCGGACGCCATCGAGCTGGGCGGGACGTACACCCTCTCGCGCGACGGCAGCGCCGTGGCGAGCTGGACGCAGAGCAGCCAGACCGAGGGCAGCGCGCCCTTCGGCGGCATGGGTTCCTTCGGCGGCAAGGGCGGGGGCTTCGGCGCCCCGCCCACCGGCGAAAGCGGCGGGCAGCAGGGCGGCTTCGGCGGACAGCAGAGCGGCTTCGGCGGACAGCAGAGCGGCGGACAGTTCCCCGGCCGCGGCGGCATGCGCGCCGGGACGGGCACGGACGGCCAGCAGCCCCCGCAGATGCCGACGGACGGCCAGCAGCCCCCGCAGATGCCGACAGACGGGCAGCAGCCGCCGCAGATGCCGACGGACGGGCAGCAGCCCCCGCAGATGCCCGCCTTCGATACGACGCAAAGCGCCTGAAAAAAGGCGGGCGTCAACACGGTGAAAGGAGGAATCGCCATGCAAAGCACAAGCGCGCCGACCACGACCGACCGCAGCAGGCCGATCACGGTCATGCAGCGATATGAATTGAAATACCTGCTCAGCGCGCAGCAGGCGCAGGCGCTCCGGCGGCGTCTCGCCGGGCGTATGGAGCCGGATCAGTTCGGCAAGACCACGATCGCCTCGCTCTACTATGACACCCCCGACCGGCGCTTTATCCGCCGCTCGCTGGAAAAGCCGGACTTCAAGGAGAAGCTGCGGCTGCGCTCCTACGGCCCCGCGACGGAGGCAAGCCCGGTGTTCCTTGAGCTCAAGCGCAAGGCCTGCGGCATCGTCTACAAGCGGCGCGTGCAGTGCACGCTTTCGGCGGCGCAGGCCTTCCTCGCCGGGGCGGACGCGCCGGACGCGGAAAGCCAGATCGCACGCGAGCTGACCGCCTTTCGCGACGGCAGCGGCACGCTGGAGCCGGCCTGCCTGATCCTCTACGACCGCACGGCCTATTTCGAGCCCGGCGGCGAGCTGCGGCTCACGATCGACGAAAACCCGCGCTACCGCATGGAGGACCCCTGCCTCACCGACTTTGACGGCGCCAAGCGCCTGCTGGACCCCGGCAGCGCGGTGCTGGAGCTGAAGGTGCAGGGCGCGATGCCCCTGTGGCTGGCCCGCACGCTCTCCGAGGAGGGCATCCGCAAGACCAGCTTTTCCAAATACGGCGCGTCGTACAGCCGCGAATGTGCGGCAAGCCGCGCAACCCCGATCCTGAAAGAAAGGAAGACAGCGTCATGTTTGAATCCGTATATTCTTCGACCGTTACCCCAGTCCAGTTTTTCCTGATGGCGGCGGTCGCCCTCGCCTGCGGCCTTGCGTACTCCTGGCTCATGAGCCGGCGCATCCGCTCCACCAAGCGCTTTTTCCTGGTGACGACGCTGCTCCCGCTCATCGTCGCGTCGGTCATCACCTTCGTCAACGGCAACATCGGCGCGGGCGTTGCCATCGGCGGCGCCTTCGGCCTGATCCGCTTTCGCAGCGCGCAGGGCAGCGCCGACGAGCTCGCGGCCATTTTGATCGCGATGGGCGGCGGCATCGCCTTCGGCATGGGCTACCTCGGCTACGGCGCGGTCATCATGCTCGGCCTCGGCGCGCTGTACTTCCTGATCGCGGCGCTGCCGCTGTTTTCGCGTAGCGGTGCGGGCGAGGAGCTCATCTTGCGCGTCACGGTGCCGGAGGACTTCGAGTTCACCGCGGCCTTTGACGACATTTTTGCCCGCTACTGCGCCAGCGCCGAGCGCGCCGGCGTCAAGACCACCGGCATGGGCTCCATGTTCCGCCTGACCTACCGCGTGCGCCTGCACGACATACGCGAGGAGAAGCCCTTCATCGACGCGCTGCGCACGCGCAACGGCAACCTCGAAATTTCGCTGCTGCCCGACGCGCAGGCGGGGAATACGCAGCTTTAGGATCGGCACGCGCAGGGTGCGGCGCGTCGGGGTCGACGCGCCCTACGGAAAGCGGCGCGATGCGGGCACACATGCGTTGCAGGGCGCGGCGCGTCGGGGTCGACGCGCCCTACGAAAAGCGGCGCGACGCGGCAAAAAAAGCTTTGCAGCCGGGGAAAAGCGTGCTATACTATTTTATTATCACAACTGCGAATCCCACAGGAGGCGGTTTCTATGATCCAATGCTCTGACCGGCTGAAATACGTCCATTCCGACATCCGCGGCCCACTGTATCTCGAGGCCCTGCGTATGGAGCAGGAGGGCACGAGCGTGCTGAAGCTCAACACCGGCAACCCCGGGCGCTTCGGCTTTGCGCTGCCCAATTCCGTGCGGCAGGCGCTGGCGCTGCACATCGACGAGGCGGTGCCGTACTGCGACGTGCGCGGCATGGCCGACGCGCGCAACGTCATCTGCACCTACCACATCGGGCGCGGATTGCAGGGCATCATGCCCAGCGACGTGTTCATCTGCAACGGCGTCAGCGAGGCGGCCAGCATGATCCTCGACGCGCTGATCGGCCCGGGCGACGAGATATTGCTGCCCTCGCCCAACTACTCGCTGTGGAGCAACAACAGCTACCTCTCCGGCGGCCAGCCGGTCTTCTACCGCTGCGACCCGGAGAACAACTGGAACCCCGACATCGAGGACATCCGCGCCAAGGTCAACGAGCGCACGAAGGCGATCCTCGTCATCAACCCGAATAACCCCACCGGCGCCGTGTACAGCCACGAGACGCTGATGGCCATTGCGGACATCGCGCGGCAGAACCATCTGGTGCTGATGGCCGATGAGATCTATGACCGCCTTGTCATGGACGGGCTAAGGCACGAATCCCTCGGCGCCATCGCGCCGGACGTGCCCTGCGTGACCTTCAACGGCCTTTCCAAAAGCCACATCATCTGCGGCTTCCGCTGCGGGTGGATGGTGTTTTCCGGCCCGAAGGGCGAGCTGGACGACGTGAAGGCCGGCGTCATGAAACTGGCCTCGATGCGCCTGTGCGGCAACGCGCTCACGCAGCTTGTCATCCCCGCGGCGCTCGTGGACAGCGAGAGTACGCGCGAGATGGTGCTGCCCGGCGGACGGCTTTACGAACAGCGCGAGGCCACCTGCGCGGGGCTGGACCGCATCGACGGCGTTTCCTACGTGAAGTCGCGCGCGGCCTTCTACCTGTTCCCGAAGCTGGAAAAGGAGAAGTTCGACTTTGAATCCGACGAGGACTTCGCCATGAAATTCCTGCACGAACAGCACGTGCTCGTCATCCCCGGCAGCGGCTTCGACTGGCACGAGGACATCCGCTTCCGCATCGTCATGCTCCCGGAGCCGGCGGTGCTCACCAAGGCGATGGACGACCTGAAGTACTTCCTCAGCCGCCACAGAGTGAAATAACGCCATGCAAAGCGCCCCCGGCCATCTGGCCGGGGGCGCTTTGCATGGCTGGACGGTTCAGAATTCGACGTCCTGTGTGAATTCCACGACGGTGTCGTAGGCGGGCAGGTACTGGCGCACCGTGAAGGTCGCGACGTGCTCCTCGCCCTCGGCAAAGCCCTCGGGCATCGGGATCACGAGCAGGGTGTTGTGGATGTGCTTGTCGACGAGCTCTTCCTCGCCGGGGACGTAGACCTTCGCGTCAAATTCGTCGTGCAGCGTGTAGCGCGTCGCGGGATCGACGCGGACGGGCTGGCCGTCAATGGACATCGTCACGAAGAAATCGACGTCGCTTTCAGGCGTGCCCGTGCCGTAGACGATCTGCGCCTCCGCGGGCGAATCCATGACCTTGAGCTGGAAGCAGCCGGGCGTCACCCAGTTCGACCAGCGCTCGGCGGAGAGGGGGACGTAGGTGACGTCCCAGAAGATCGCCTCAACGCTGTCGGCGGAGAATTCGACGGACTGCGGTGCATCCCCGTCGCGGTAGGCGATGACCGCCTTGAGCGTGCAGCGCATCGGAAATTCGTTCTGCGCGCTGTAGTAATCCGCCTGCGCCTCGTAGATCAGGTCGGTGGTGAAGGGCGGCGGGCTGTAGGCGCCGTCTTCGAGCGCCGGCTCGGTGATGTCCCACGTGGCGCACTGGGCGCCCGTCTCCGGGTCCCAGAGCTCCAGCGTCACGGTCTCGGCGTCGTCCATGTCGCGGAACTCCAGCTTGGCGCGCATCTCGCTGTATAAGCTTGTAAGGTAGATGTCGCAGGCCGGGACGACAGTTTCATCCGGGCGCGCGCTCGGCGTTTCGGAGGGCGCGGCGGGCGCTTGCGTCGGCGCGGCGGTCTGCGGCGCGGGCGTGCCCTGCGCCGGCGTCCCGGCGGGCGTCTCGGCGGGCGCGGCGGGCTGCGGGGCGTCCGGTCCGCCCGGGGCGGCGCTGCCGCCGCCGGAGAACAGGCGGAAGGGGCCGAGCGAGGCCAGCACCAGCGCCGCGGCGGCAATGGCGTAAATGAGCCGTTTTTTCTTTTTACGTCCGGCGTCCCGCGCGGGCGCGGCCGGCGCGCGCAGCCCGACGGGGGTGTACTCCGGGCCGGGCGCGGGGAATTCCGCGGGCCGGGGCTGCTCGTCGCGGGGCATCGTGAAGTCGTCCATGTGCGCTTGCTCCCTTGGTCGGTTTCTTTCCCCTATCATACCGCGCCCGATGCGCCGCGTCAATCCGAGAAAAACAATGACAAACGCGCAAAACAATGGTAAGATGAGGGGAGAAACAAAAAGGAGCGCGGTGGGTATGGAACGGACAAGACCGGGCGGACGGTTCTGGGCGGCGATGCTGGTCTTCGGCCTCATGGGGCAGGTGGCCTGGGTCGTCGAAAATATGTATTTCAACGTGTTCATCTACAAGATGTTCCACGCCGGGCCGGGGGACATCTCGGCGATGGTCATGGCCAGCGCCGTCGTCGCCGCGCTGACCACCATCGTCATGGGCGCGGTGTCGGACAAGCTGGGGCGGCGCAAGGCCTTTATGACCGTCGGCTACCTCATTTGGGGCGTGAGCATCGTCACCTTCGCCTACATCCGGAGCATCGCCCTCACGATCGTCATGGACTGCGTGATGACCTTCTTCGGCTCCACGGCCAACGACGCGGCCTACAACGCCTGGCTCACCGACCGCGGCGACGAGACGAACCGCGGGCGCATCGAGGGGCTCAACTCCATGATGCCGCTGATCTCGACGCTCATCGTCTTCGGCGGCTTCATGGGCTTCGACCTTGACCGGGCGGAGAGCTGGCGCACGATCTATTACATCATCGGCGCGGCCACCGCCGTCATCGGCGTGCTCGGCTTTTTCCTCATCGAGGACGCGCCGGGGCTGAAGCCGGAGCGCGCGGGCTTTCTCGCCACGCTCATTTACAGCTTCCGCCCGTCCACCTGCCGGGAGAACCCGAAGCTCTACGCCGTGCTGGCGGGCTTTGCGGTGTTCGGCATCTCGATCCAGATCTTCATGCCCTACCTCATCATCTATTATGAAAAGACGCTGGGGCTGGCAAACTACGTGCTCATCATGGCCCCGGCGATCCTGCTGGCCGCCGCCGACACCGCGCTTTACGGCCGGGTGATCGACGCGCGGGGCTTTCGCTTTGCGGTGTGGCCCGCGCTGGCGATGCTGGCGAGCGGCTATGTGCTGCTCATCTGCACGCGCGCGATCGTGCCGGTGTTCGTCGGCTCGCTTCTCATGATGAGCGGCTACCTCACGGGCATGAGCGTTTTCGGCGCGCGCATCCGCGCGCTGATCCCGGAAAACCGCTCCGGGCAGTTCCAGGGCGTGCGCATCATCGGCCAGGTCTTTGTCCCCGGGCTCATCGGTCCGGCCATCGGCGCGGCGGTGCTGAAAAACGCGCAGACCATCGTCAACAGCGACGGGACGGAGAGCTTTCTGCCGAATGTGAACATTTTTGTCGCCGCCGTCATCGTCCTGGCGCCGCTGGCGCTCGGCCTGCTCGCCGCGCAGCGGAGAAAGGAGCGCGCCGCATGAGAGAGAAGGCGAAACAGGCCGCGAAGAACGCGGCGCTCTACGCCCTCGCGGCGGTGCGCTGGCTGCCCGCGGCGGTGCTGATCGGGCTGCTGGGCGGCGCGGTGGGCGCGGCGTTCCACCACGGCATCGCGCTGGCCTCCGGCTTCCGCGCGCAGCACGGCTGGGTGATCTGGCTGCTGCCCGTCGGCGCGGTCGTCATCGCGCTTTTGTACCGCGCGATGCGCCTCGGCCCGGACGCGGGGACGAACCTCGTGCTGGAGGCCGTGCGCTCGGAAAAGCAGGTACCGCTGCTGCTCGCCCCGGCGATGTTCGTCGCCACGGTGCTGACGCAGTTCGTCGGCGGCTCCGCAGGGCGCGAGGGCGCGGCGCTGCAGATCGGCGGAAGCTTGGCGCAGGGCGTGGCGAAGCTGCTGCGCGTCAAGGAGGAGAACTGCCACCTGCTCGTGCTGTGCGGCATGGCGGCGGTGTTCTCCGCCCTGTTCGGCACGCCGGTGGCCGCCGCGGTCTTCGTGCTGGAGGTGGCGTCCGTCGGCCGCTTCCTTTACAGCGCGCTGGTGCCGACGCTCTGCGCCTCGCTGACGGCGGGGGCGGTGGCGCGGGCGCTGCACGGCGAGGTCGTGCGCATGGCGCTGACCGTCCCGGGCGAGGCCGGCGTAGTCTTCACGCTGCGCACCGCCGTGCTGGCCGTGGCGTGCGCGCTGCTCAGCATCGTGTTCTGCCTCGTCGTGCATCAGACCGGGCACTTGGCGGGGAAGCTGCTCAAAAACGAGTATGTCCGCGCGCTCGTGCTCGGCGCGGCGCTGCTGGGGCTCACGCTGCTCAGCGGCACGCGCGATTATAACGGCGCGGGCATGGCCTTTGTGGAGCGCTGCGTCGCGGGCGGGCAGGTGGACTGGTACGCCTTTGCGCTCAAGCTTGTGTTCACGGCCGTCACGCTCGCGGCGGGCTACAAGGGCGGCGAGATCGTCCCGACCTTCTTTGTCGGGGCGGCCTTCGGCGCCACCGTCGGGCCGCTGCTGGGGCTCGGCGCCGGCTACGGCGCGGCGATCGGCATGATCGGTATGTTCTGCGGCGTCGTCAACTGCCCCTTCGCCGCGCTGCTGCTCGCCGTGGAGATCTTCGGCGGCGCGGCCCTTGTGCCCTTCGCGGTGACGACGGCGCTGTGCTACGTCTTTTCCGGCTACTTCGGCCTTTACAGCAGCCAGCACATCCTGCGCTCCAAGGTGGGCACCGAGCTCATCGACCGCGCGGCGCGCTGAGCCATGCGCGGCGCGGACGCCCGCAAGCGGACTGTACGGGCGTAACATATTATTACATCTATGCTTGTCTATTTTACGGTTGCGAAATTCGTAAGCGAATGTTATTATAATAACATCCCCGAATACGGTCGGCCGCAGGCCGGGCCCGAATAACAAAAGGAGGTCGGTACCCTTGATCAACACAAACCACCGCATCGAGTTTGATCCCGAAAAGTGCGTGGGCTGCCAGATTTGCTACAAGTCCTGCTTCGTGGACGTCATCCGCTGGGACGCGGAAGCAAAGAGGCCCATCTTCAAGTATGTGGAGGACTGCGAGCACTGCTTCCTCTGCATGGCGCTGTGCAAGAAGGAGGCCATCACGGTCGTCCCGAACTACGGCAGCGAGCACATGCTGCAAAACTTCGACAAGTATAGGTGAGGTGAGAAACGATGAGTAATTACAACACTGCTTCCTGTGACGTCCTGATCCTTGGCGGCGGCATCGGCGGTCTGGCCTGCGCCGTTTCCATCAAGGAGCATAACCCCGACGCGGACGTGCTCGTCGTCGAAAAGAACTTCGCCGGGTACGCCGGCAAAGCCAACCGCGGCGGCGGCGTGCTGCAGTACTTCCCGGATCGCGTCGATCCCTGGGGCTTTGCCGTGTTCCATGCCAAGAACATCGGCGCGGACTTCACCGACCAGCCCCTGATGGCCCGCTACGTCTCCCAGAACAGCGCGATGATCGACAAGCTGGATTCCTGGGGCGTCAACATCCCCCGCAACCCGGATGGCACGCTGAACGTCATGCCCACCGGCCCGATGACCGCGATGATCTGCGTCGACCTCGACATCACCGTCAAGGTGCGCGGCACCGCCCAGCGCAAGGGCGTCCGCTTCATGGACAAGACCGTCATGGCCGACCTGCTCGGCGATGAAAAGGGCGTCAAGGGCGCGCTGGTCTTCTCCGTGCTGGACGGCACCATGACCGCCATCAGCGCCAAGAAGGTCATCCTCGCCACCGGCAGCCAGGACTACCGCGTCGGCTCCATGTGGGGCTCCGCCCGCGGCGACGGCATCCTTGCCGCCTATCGCCTCGGCGCCGAGATGCGCAACACCGAGTTCGGCAACTTCACGCAGATCGCCCGCTTCCGCAGCCACAACGAGGTCGTCTTCGGCGAGAACTTCATGTATAACGCCAAGGGCGAGTTCATCACCGCGAACTTCCGCATCGGACCGCGCGAGACGGATATCTCCTCCCGCACCATCCGCGAGTGGTACACCCAGATGATGGCCGGCAACGGCCCCATCCACCTCGACTTCGGCGAGGAGCGCGGCGGCGACGACGCGATGGAGCGTATGTGGAACCGCCCGTACGGCAAGAAGTTCCGCGTGCTCAACGACGAGATGGGCAAGAAGGTCGACACCGACTGGGAGGTTGCGCCGCTGTTCATCGGCGAGCAGAGCCCGATCAAGGTCGACCACAACATGAAGACCACGGTCGAGGGCCTGTATGCCATCGGCGACTGCTCTTACTGCGGCTCCGGCCTTGCGGGCGCCGTGCCCGCGCCTCCGGGACGCAACCGCGGCTCCGGCATCCTCAACGCCGTGTTCGCGGCCATCGAGTGCGCCAATGAGGTCGGCGAGGCCGATCTGTCCGGCGCCCTGCCCGAGCTGTGCGAAAAGCAGATCGAGGCCGGCATCGAGCGCATCAACGCGCCGCTCAAGCGCGCCGGCGGCGTCCGCCCCGAGGCGGTCGTCGAGCTCGTGCAGAAGGCCATGTGCCCGGTCGAGCAGTCCGTCTACATGAAGGCCGACCGCATCGAGAAGGCCATGGGCTTCGTCAACGAGGCCAAGGCCCTGCTGCCCAAGCTGTGCGCCAGAGACCTGCACGAGGCCATGAAGTGCATCGAGGCCGAGGCCATGGTGCTCTCCGCCGAGATGCATTACCGCGCCAGCGATATGCGCAAGGAGTCCCGCGGCTGGTTCATGCGCGAGGATTATCCGCAGCAGGATAACGTCAATTGGCAGAAGTATATCATCGTCAAGAAGGGCGCCGACGGCGAGATGGAGCTGACCACCGAGCCCGTCGACATGAGCGGTTGGATCTACACGCCCGAGCACCTCGTGGCCATCAGCGACGAGGTCAGGAACGGGCCGCTGTACAAGTACTATCAGATGCCGATGGCCCCGGTCGATCCGCGCCGCTATGCGGTGCTGGCCGCCCCGGTCGATCCCTCCAAGATGATCACCCCGTTCGAGATGAACCGCCTGTTTGAGCCGGGCTATCTGGATTGCGAGTGCGGCTTCTGCCAGCTGCCCGACGGCGGCGCGATGCTCGCCAACCTCACCGATATGCCCAACGTCACGCCCGAGATGTTCGACTTCTGGTTCGCGTGGCACGGCCTCGGCGACGGGCGCTACACCATCTGGAACCGCGAGGATCACTACAGCGCCGTGTCCGATTCCCCGGAGAAGGGCAACGACCACTCCCTGTCGCTCAAGGAGCGTTACTGGGATACCACGCACGACGTCTTTGAGGACTGCGGCCTTGGGCCGGAGCGCATCAAGATCGGCTTCCGCAACCCCGTCGATATCGGCTTCGATCCCGAAAAGGTCAAGAACCTTGACGGCACCATCGTCTGCTCCGGCAGCGAGGACGGCGGCTGCATCATGTGCCACTTCCTGCGCCGCAAGCCCGACGGAAACGGCTATGAGCTGCGCTCCCGCTTCTGGTTCGGCTACATCGTCAAGGACGGCAAGCCGGCCAAGGGCCCGATGATCGAGCACGGCGGCCAGTTCCCGATCTTCCCGGTGATCGCCCTGCTGGGCCACAACATCAAGGAGTTCACGAACCTGGCCGACAAGCTGCCCGCGATCTACAACGAGTTCATCGACGAGTTCACCAAGTAAGCCAAGCGCACAAAGCAAAAGAACGCCCCACGGATTGCTCCGTGGGGCGTTTTCTGTGTGGCTGTAGGGCGGCTGTGCGGGGTGTAAACTTTTTTCGGCGCGGTGGGGGAAATCCGGGAAAAGCGGGTGTAGAGTGGTCGTGGGAGAACTTAAGAGAGGAGAAAACGACCATGATGAAACTTGCAGACTGGGGCGGCGGAGGCAGCAGGGAGCGGAAGCGGCGCACCGAGCCGGACGGCGGCGCGGCAGCCTACCCCGCAGCACCGGCCTACCCAGCAGCGGGGACGGCGCAGACGAAGCCCCGCTATGACAACCACGACGTGCTGCACGGGACCGAGCAGACCGCCGGCGCTGCGACGAGCACGTATCTGAATCAGCGCAATGCGCCGAAGCCGGACGCGTGGGGCTCCTCGCAAAGAAGCGGCGGCTTCGGGCAGACGATGACGGACGTCGACGCACCGGGCGGGGCAAGAAAACTGACGAAGCGTTCGACGTGGCAGAGCGATGCCCCAAAGACGGACACGGGGAGCTACACGCCGAAAAACACGTTCGGCAACGAGCTGCGCGGCATGTGGGACGCGGTCAAACCGGGCGCCGTGCTCGATGGCTGGCGATCGTATCAGAACGAGGCGAACAAAGCCTATACCGACGACTATTTCGATCCGGTCGAGGCGGCAAGCCTCGCGGCTACAAAGGCCTCGGGCGCGCTCAGCGCCGCGGAGCTCGCCTCCGTGCAGCTCGCAAATTCGTTCCTGCCGGACGGGAACATGTACCTGACGCCCGGCAACACGGAGATCGCGGAGGAGATGCGGAGAAACGCGGAAGCACAGTTCGGCGAAGCAAGAAAGTTCGCGGCAGACCTCGACCGGCAGATGAAGACCGCGCAGGAGACGCAGCCCGCCTCGTTTGCAGTCGGCAGCGTCTTGGGCAGCATCCCGCAGATCGAAATGTTCGCAAATGCCGCAGGTACGCTCTCCGACTTGTGGCGGCTGACCCCGGCGCAGCGCGCCGCGCTCACGGGCGCCGCGGTGCGGGGCGGTCCCGCTGCGGTGCGGGGCGCGGGCGACGCCGTCACGGGCGTCATGACGCCAAGGCAGTATGCGGAGGACGTCTCGAAGAATACAGCCACAGGAACGCTGACCGGCCTTGCTGCCGCGGGAGCGGGTACGCTGGCCGAGCAGTTTTACGGGGCGCTGGAGCGTCTCGGGAACGTGGGCGGCGGCGTCGGGGAGCTGGTGAAGGAAGCGTCGGACGCGGGTGCGGCGGCATACCGCTTCGCAGCGGACGCAGCGGCAAACGGCGACGGGGCGGGGTACCGGACGGCGCTGGCCGTGCTGCGTGAGAGCGCGAAGGAGCTGTCCAAACTCTCCGCGGCCGGTATGCTCCCGGCAAAGGCCGCAGAGGCCGCGGAGGTCGTCCGCAGCGTCGCGGCGTCGCTGCCGAACGCGGCGGCGGATTTCCCGGAGGCCGCGCTTGCGGAACACGGGGACGAGGGGTATAATACGAATGAGCCGCGCCCTG
>CAMJPK010000009.1 GCA_946407675.1 uncultured Clostridia bacterium | reverse complement strand
CCGTCCCCTGCTCCACCACGTTGCCGGCGTACATGACGTAGATGCGCTGGGCATAGCGCGCCACGATGCCAAGGTTGTGGGTAACGATGATGACGGAGACGTTGGTCTGGACGGAGAGATCGCGGATCATCTCCAAAAGCTGTGCCTGCGTCGTGACGTCGAGGGCCGTTGTGGCCTCATCAGCGATGATGATGTCGGGCTTCGCGGCCAGCACCATCGCGATGACGATGCGCTGGCGCATGCCGCCGGAGAACTGCATCGGGTATTCGTTGTAACGCACCTCGGCATCCGGGATGTTCACGAGCTTCATCATCTCGATGGCCCGCGCCCTGGATTCCTCCTTGTTCATGTCGAGGTGCGTGATGATGGCCTCGCGGATCTGCTCGCCCACGGGCATGACCGGGTTCAGCGAGGTCATCGGCTCCTGGAAGATCATGCCGATCCTGCCGCCGCGCACCTCGCGGATCACGGGGCTCTTAGCGGGCACCTCCGCCAGATTCACGCCGTTTTCGTCCAGCTCGATGCGGCCGCTGTCGATGAAGCCGGTGCCGGGGAGCAGCCGGAGGGTGCTGAGCATCGTGATGGATTTTCCGCTGCCGCTCTCCCCGACGAGGCCGATGATCTCGCCGCGGCGCAGCTCCAGCGAAACGCCGTCCAGGATCGTGGTGACCGTCTTCCCCGCGCTGAAGCAGGTGTGGATGTTTTCGATGTCGAGAAGCCGCTTTGCGCCGCGCTGCTCGGGCAGCAGCTCATCCCGGTTCAGTCTTTGTTCGTCCATCGCTGCGCCTCCCTCAGACTTCACCGCGCAGCCGCGGGTCAAGCGCGTCGCGGATGCCGTCGCCCAGTAGGTTCAGGGAGATGACCAGCAGCGCGACGCAGGCGCCGGGCGCGATCGCGATCGCCGGGCTTGCCACCAGATACATGCGGCCGGCCTCGACCATTGTGCCCCAGGAGGGGATCGGGATCGTGATGCCGATGCCGAGGAAGCTCAGGCCGGATTCCATCAGGATCGTGGAGCCGACGTTCTGCATCATCAGAATGATGATCGGCGAGATGGAGTTGGGCAGGACGTGGCGGAACATGATGTACATGCTGCGCCCGCCCTGGATCTGCGCGGCCTTGACATAGTCCGTGTTCTTGATGCCCAGCGCCATTGCGCGCGTCATTCGTATGTACATCGGGATCGTCGAGAACGACAGGATCACGGCCAGGTCCATCATGGAGTTTCCGAGGATGGCAATGAGCGCCATGGAGACCATGATGCGCGGGACAGCCATCAGCGCCTCGCTCAGACGCATGATGATCGTATCCACCCAGCCGCCGAAGTAGGCGGTGCACAGTCCGAGGAACACGCCGACCACGCAGGCGATGGCGACGGCCACGACGCCGACGATGATCGAGACGCGCGCGCCGTACATGATGCGGGTCAGGGTATCGCGGCCGAGCGCGTCCGTGCCCAGCAGGTGTGCCTTGCTCGGCCCCTCCAGCAGGGCGCTGTAATCCAGCGCGTCGCGGTCATAGGGCGAGAGCACGCCGGCGAAAACCGCAATGAAGAGGAAGAACAGGAAGCCGACCAGACCGAGGATGACGAGGCGGCGGGAGAACATCGCCTTGAAAAACCGCTTGGTCTTTTCTTTGCGCAGCCGCTTTTTCAGCGCTTTTCTTTCTTGTGTCAAATCCATGTCCCCACCCCCTTATTCCTTGGATTCCGTGAGGCTGATGCGCGGATCGACGACGACGTAGAGGATATCCGTAATAATGTATGCGATGCAGGAGACCACCGTCGTGATGACGACCACCGCCTGGATCGTCGGAATGTCCTTGCTCTGGACGCAGCGCATCGCCAGCGAGCCCATGCCGGGGATGCTGAAGACGGTCTCCACGAACATCGACCCGCCCATGATGTAGGCCAGGCGGCTGCCGAGGATCGTGATGATCGGGATGAGGCCGTTGCGCATCATGTGCTTGTAGTAGACCCTGCGCTCCGTCAGGCCCTTGGAGCGCGCCGTGCGGATGAAGTCCTGCCGTATAACCTCCAGCATGCTGGAGCGGGTCTGGCGGGTGAAGCCCGCGATGCCGCCGAGCGAGAGACAGACGATCGGCATGAACAGCGTCTGGAAGAACTTCTTCGCGCCGACGATCCACGGCCAGTTGAAGCCCATCGCCGGCAGAAGCTGCCGCTTGATGCAGAAGAAATACATCAGCACGATGGCGATGAAGAACTGCGGCAGACAGTTGAGCGTGTTGGCGACGAGGGTGATCACCGTGTCCACCCAGGTCTTGCGCTTGACCGCCGAGACGATGCCGAGGGCGACGCCGATCGGTACGCTGATCAGCATC
Organism: uncultured Clostridia bacterium; assembly: GCA_946407675.1. Classification (GTDB taxonomy): domain Bacteria; phylum Bacillota; class Clostridia; order Oscillospirales; family Oscillospiraceae; genus SVKR01. The sequence goes on along the minus strand of CAMJPK010000009.1, from coordinate 26,720 downwards.
GTCAGGATCGAGAAAAAGAGGGTGTACGGGATTCGGGCGCGGATGACCTCGATCACCGGCATGCTGTAGCTGTACGAGGTGCCGAAATCGCCGTGCAGCGCGTCGCGCACCCAGATGAGAAAGCGTTCTCCGGTGGATTTGTCCAGATGCAGCTGGTAGTAGATCGCGTCATACTGCGCCTGGTCCAGGTCCGAGGTGCCGGCGACGGTGTAAACCGGATCGCCGGGAACCAGATCCACCATGAAGAATGTTGCGACGCAGACGATCAGCAAAACGACGATCGTCTGTCCCAACCGCTTGAGCAGATACATTGCCATAAGGCGCATCCCCCCGTTTTCCGCGTCCGCGCGCACCGTGTCCGCGCTGCATCGACGCCCGCATGTGAATAGTCGCCATGATTATAGTAAACTAGTTTATTATAATCTGATGATATTATTATTAGCAGAATAAGTCAAGGCAAAACAATTGTGTCCGTTCATTTTTGTGAATAGTACACGATTTTTCGCTGATTTTTCGGTGCTTTGGCAAGACGCCGCAGGCAGAAATTGCCTTGCAATTCCATCACCGCATGTTATAATTGAGTATGATTATAAATATGTGTTACAAAAGGAGGGCGAACGTATGCGGATTGCCGTCATCGGCGCGGAGACCGCGCTCGGAAAACGGATCACGGCAGAATGTACGCTGCGCGGCTTTTCCGTTGCGCCGCTGCCGCCGGAGCGCGCGGCATGGAGCGCGGACGGGCTCGGCACAATCGACGCCGTGGTGGATGCCGTCTTGCCGGCCGGCGGAAGGGAGCGCGCGGAGGATCTCGCCGCACTCGGCCGGGCGCTGCGCGCGCGTATCATTGCGCTGGGCAGCGCGGACGCTTTGGCCGCGGACAGCACGCACGCCGGGCAGCCGGATGCGCTTTTGGAGACGCTGCGCGGCAGCGACGCGGACTGGACGGTGTTCACCCCCGCGGCGATTCTCGCACCGGAGGGGCAAAGCAGCGGCAAGCCGATCCTCGGCCGGGATACCCGGATTCTGAACAGCGCGGGCGAGAGCCTACTGACCTATGCCGACGCCGCCGCCGCCATTGCAGACGAGCTGGAGGCCTCCCGCTTCCGCGGCAAGCGCTTCACCGCCGTTTCCGACGTCAGCGGCTGCGCGCGCACGCTCGACAACAACCTGATCGACATGCGCATCAAGTATCTGTTCACGCGGCGCGGCGCCTACTTCGGCATCTCGTTGGATTTCATGACGCGCTACACGGGGCTTTCCTACCAGACGGGGCGGCTGTACATCGGCTCGCGGCGCGGCATGCCGACCGGCGACCCGGAGCAGGGCAAGGACATGGTGTATCTGACGCCGGTCTACAAGGGACAGGAGCTCGGCTACGCCGTGCGCATGACGCCGACGGAGCTGATCTTAACCACCGCGCACGGCGAGGTGCGCGCGTGCATGGCGGACGACCATCTGCTGCTCCTGCGCGGCGAGAACGGCCTGTCGCTGCGGCTGCACAACAAAATGCGCCCGCGCGAGCAGATGAAGCCGCGCGGCGGCGGGGCCTGGGAGGGCGTCTTCCGCTGGCGCTGCTCGCTGGTGCTCAACCCCTTGGAAGGCCGGCTGGACATGCAAGCGCCGTGGGACGGCGAAGCGCAGACCACGCCGTGGTTCAGCGGCACGGTGGAGCCGGACGCGGACGGGAACTTCCTGCTGGCCGTGGACGAATCCATCTACGCCGGGGCGCTGCGGCCGGCATATCCGACCTATGCGCAGGCGCTCGCGGACGTTACGGCGGACTGGGAGGGCTTCCTTGCGCGCATCCCGCCGGTGGACCCGCCGCTGGAAAACGCGCGGCTGGAGGCCGCGTGGTGTCTGTGGTCCTACCTGCTGAACCCCTCCGGCTTCGTCAAGCGCCCGCACATCATGATGGCGGCCTCGTCCATTGCCTCCTCCTGGCAGATGAACCACAACGCCGCGGCGCTGCGCGACGATCTGCCGCTGGCGCTCGACCTGCTCTCCAACATGTTCGACGGCATCAGCCCCGTGGGGCAGCTGCCCGACATGGTGGACGACGGGCGCTGCATGGCGCAGGCCATCCACCCGCCGACGCAGGGCTGGGCGCTGCAATGGATCATGCAGAAGCACGATCTGGCGAAGGAGGCGCCCCGGGAGAAGCTGGAATTCCTCTATGACGGCTTTGCCCGCTGGGTCAACTGGTTCTTCCTCGCGCGAGACGACGACCATGACGGTCTCCCGCAGTATGACAACGGCGACGAGATCGGCTTTGACGACTGCAGCCCCTTCGAGTTCCACACCACGCTGGTGACGCCGGACCTCTCGGCCTATCTGGTGCTGCTCTACGACTGCCTGGCCGCGCTGGCCGACGCCCTCGGCAGGCCGGAAGCGCGCGGCGGCTGGAGTGCGAAGGCCGACGCGCTGACGAAGCTGATGATCGAAAAGCTCTGGAATGGCGAGCGCTTTGTCGCCATCACGAATCACACGCACGAGGTCGTCGCCACCGACAGCGTGGTATATTATCTGCCGCTGGTGCTCGGCAAACGGCTCCCGCAGGAGATCATCGACAAGATGACCGCCGACCTGCTGTTGGAGGGGGACTTCCTGACGCCCTTCGGGCTGTGCGTCGAAAAGCTGGAAAGCGATTTCTTCCGCTTAAGCGGCATGTCCCGCGGCTGGGTGCTCCCGGCCAGCAACCTGCTGATCCTCACCGGCATGTACAACGCCGGAAAGACGCGCGAGGCAAAGCGCATCGCGCGGCGCTACTGCGACGCCTGCGCGAAATGGGGCATCTCGATGCTGCTCGACCCCATCCGCGGCACGCCCAACGGCTTTGCCTGTTCGTGGTCGGCCAACACCTTCCTGGTTCTGGCCGATCTGGCCTGCAACCTGTAAGAAAGGGGGATACGCAAGATGTTCAATGTGCATGACGCGCTGCCAAAGAGCGTTTACAGCATCGCGACGCAGGTGTTCACCCGCGCGGGGAGCTACCTCGGCGTTGCGGCGAAGCCCTTCCGCCACACGAAGATGCAGGACATGGGCCGCTGGGGCACCACCGACATCTTCCTCGTCACCGGCCGCGGCGGCGCGGCGGGCGCGCGGGGCGGCAATCAGGGCATGAAGCTCCGCCCGGTCCATCACGGCGTCCGCGTCCCCTTCGCGGTGCAGGGCAGCCCCACGGAGCTCACGCTCCTGACCGCCTACGGCAGCATCCGCTTCTGCTTTGCCGAGACGGGGCTGCTGCTCATCCGCGGCGAAAACGACCTGCATCTGCGTCTGGAGGCGGACCTCGACCTGCACCGCATCATCCGCAAGCGCGAGGGGCAGTCGTGGGAGCTGGGACAGAGCGCAAGCTGCTGTCTCGTCTACACCCCCGTCGTCGGGACGCTGGAGCTGACCGCGCCCTTCGACATGGACAAGCTCAGCACGCCGCAGGTGCGCGGCGAGGTTTTCCCGGACGAGACCGGCACATTTCTCTTCGCCGTCGAGGAGTTCCGGGAGCTGGGCTATGTGCGTCCGCGCTATCCGGACTACGAAGAGGGCCTGCGCAGCGCCGAGGCGGACTGGCAGAGCTTTCTGGCGCGCTTCCCCGCCCTGCCGGACCTTCCCGCCGACGCGCGCGAGCGCGCGGTTTATCAGACGTGGAGCATGCTGACCAAGCCCTCCGGACGGGCAAAGCATACGCAGATCTGGCGGGACTTCGGCCATGTGACCGACGCCTTCCAGAGCTGCCTGTGCGCCGCGGCCCTCGGCTGTGACCTCCCGCTGGCGGCCGAGCTGCTGCTCGGGCAGCTGGACGAACAGGCACCGAGCGGACAGATCCCCGTCTTTTTCGATGACATGCGCGGCCTGACGCAGACCGTCGTCCCGCCGGCGCAGGGCTGGGCGCTGGAACAGCTCATGCGCACCCACGACCTCAAGGCGGAGCTCCCGGCGGAAACGCTCGGTGCGCTCTACGACGGTTTATCCAAATGGGCCGACTGGTACGACGCGTACCGCAGCGTCGATGGGCTGCCGCGGTATGAAAGCGGCGAGGAATCCGGTCTGGAGGACAGCCCGGTCTTTCGCGCGCAGCCCTGCGCCGCGCTGCCGGACCTCAGCGCCTTCCTCGCGCTTCTGGAGGAAAAGCTCGGCGATCTGGCGGGCATGCTCGGGCGGGACGCGCAGCCGTGGTACGCGCGCAGCCGCGCGCGCATTGCGCGCATGATCGCCGCCTTCTGGAACGGGAAGCGCTTCGTCGGCTACGCCGCCGACGGTGCCGTAATCGACACCGAATCGCTGCTGTTCTACCGCCCGCTAATCCTCGGCGACCGCCTCCCCCCGGAGATCGTCGCCGCGATGGCGGAGGATCTCTCCGAGGGCAACGGCTACCTCACGCCCGCGGGCTTCCTCTCCCAGCGTTTCACCAGCCCGGAATACGATCCGCTGCGCCCCGGCGCGGGCCGCATCGTCGCGGCGGAGAACCTGCTCGTCACGCTGGGCCTGCTGCGCGCGGGCGAACCCGCCGCCGCGAAGGAGGCGGCACGGCGCTGGTGCGGCGCGCTGCTGCAGGGCGTCTCCCCCGTCTGGCCCGCCGAGCGCGGCTTCCCCAACGCGGTGACGGCTGCGGCCTTCCATCTGCTCTCCACGCTGCCGGACAACTGATCGTATGCAACCAAACAGCCCGACCTTTCGGTCGGGCTGTTTGATTACTTTACGATGCGCTGATCTGTTTTTTGATCTGGCCGATCGCGTTCTTCTCCAGCCGCGAGACCTGCGCCTGCGAAATGCCGATCTCGCCCGCGACCTCCATCTGCGTGCGCCCGTCGAAAAAGCGCAGCGCTAGGATGCGCTTTTCCCGCGCGCTCAGCGTGCGCATGGCCTGGTCCAACGCGATCTGCATGAGCCACTGCTCATCGGTGTTCTTACCGTCGCCGACCTGGTCGATCACCGCGACGCTCTCGCCGCCGGCGGTGTAGACCGGCTCGTATAAGCTCACCGGGTCGCTGATCGCGTCCATCGCGAAGACGACCTCGCTGCGCTGCACGCCCAGCGCGGCGGCGATCTCCTCTATGCTCGGCTCGCGCCCGCGCTCCGCGGTCAGCTTTTCCTTCGTCTGCAGCACGCGGTAGGCGGTGTCCCGCATGCTGCGGCTGACGCGCAGGGGGCTGTTGTCCCGCAGGTATCTGCGGATCTCGCCGGCGATCATCGGCACGCCGTATGTCGAAAACTTTACCATGTGCGTCGGGTCGAAGTTGTCGATGGCCTTGATCAGTCCGACGCAGCCCACCTGAAACAGATCGTCCACGCTCTCCCCACGCGCCGTGAACTTTTGTATCACGGATAGGACCAGACGCAGATTGCCGCTGATGAGCTTTTCCCGGGCGGCGGCGTCCCCGGTCCGCGCTTTTGCGAGAAGCTCCTCCGTTTCCTGCGCGCTCAGGCGCGGAAGCTGCGCGGTATTGACGCCGCAGATCTCCACCTTTCCCTGCATCCGGACTGCTCCTCCCTCGTTCTATGTAGAGCAATCTCAGTATGTCCGTTTTCGGCGGAATCATTCGCCGGAACCACGCAAGAAAAAGCGGGCGCGCCGCGGTTTGCAGCGCGCCCGGTTCGGTATGCTTTGCAGTTATGGCATCGGCGTCAGATACTTTGCGCAGAAGGGCTTGATGACGCCGCCGTCGTAGACGTGCAGGCTGCAGCGGTGCAGCCGCTCGACGTTGAGATTCCCGGCGTCCTGAAACGCCATGGCCGAGAGCGTCAGACTCTCGTGCCGGACGCGGTAGAGAAAGCTGTCGAAATCCTCCCCGCCGGTCGCGGGCTTTTCCTCCGGCGCAGCGCGCATCCAGCGCCGCGCCACATATGCCCGGTTCTCGCGGGCGCTGCTGCGTCCGGTGGGCGGCACGGCGGTCGTGAGCGGCTGGAGCGCGCCGTGCGCGCCGATCAGAAACGCCGCGTGGAAGCCGCACAGCGGGTGGTCGCAGCGCGAGGGCAGGAATGCTTCCAGCGGCAGGCCGGCCTGCGTGTGCAGGTCAAACAGCAGCTCGTCGAGCGTATAGCGCGCTTTTTCCGTCGCTGGCCCGGGGCAGCGCCCGAAATAGGACACCGGCTGAAAGTGGACGCCGCGCACGCCGGGGGCAAGCGACGCGGCCAGCGCGACCAGCGCGCCGAGGTCGCCGTCGTTGACGCCGCGCACCACGGTGGGCACCAGCGTCACGCCGATGCGGTTTTCCGCGCAGACGCGGACCGCCTCCAGCTTCTCGCGCAGCAGCGGCGCGCCGCGCAGCTGTTCGTAGATGGCGTTGCGCGTCCCGTCGAACTGGAGAAAGACGATGTCGAGCCCCGCCGCCGCCAGCCGCTGCGCGTATGCCGGCTCGCGCGCCAGGCGCAGGCCGTTGGTGTTCAGCTGCACATAGCCGCAGCCGGCCTCCTTCGCCGCGCGCACCAGCTCCGGCAGGTCGTCGCGCAGCGTCGGCTCCCCGCCGGAAAGCTGCAGCAGCACGCCGCCGCAGCGCGCCGCGATGTCGCGGATCTCCGCCAGCAGCTTCTCCTTCGGCGGCTCGTCCGCGCCCGCCTCGCCGCCGCTTGCAAAGCAGAAGCGGCAGTGCAGATCGCAGCGGCGCGTGACCTCCAGAAGCACGCAGCAGGACTCCGTCTCGTGCTCCGCGCACAGCCCGCAGCGTTCCGGGCAGCGCAGCCCCGCGTCCGGCGCCAGCGGCGCGCTGCCGGCGCTCCACTGCGCAAAGTCCAGCTTTCCCCGCCAGACGACGGCGCGGAACCGCCCGTGCGCCGGACAGGTCCGGTCCAGCTCGATGCGCCCGTCCGCCTGTCGGACCAGCCGCGCGGGGAGGTTGCGCAGGCACACCGGGCAGACCGCGCGTGTTTCGCGTATGACTTCCATGTCGGCTCCTTCCAATCATTTCTGCGAAAATTATACCGCTGCGCGCCGGGAATTACAATCTCATTTGACGCAGCTCTCCCCCGGATGCTATAATGATGATATGATGGTGAAGAGTTTGGCAGCTTTTTGCCGCGAGAACAATCGAAACATCGATTGTTCTCGCGATCCGATGATCATTATACTGTGGCTGTACAGGAGGCGGATATCATGCTGATCGCTGTGATGTCAGACCGCACGGATCTGACCGGCCGCGTGCCCGACTGTTTTGAAGCTTCCCCGGCGCTGCTCTTCATCGAGACGGATGGGGACCGGCTCATCGCCGCCCACACCGGGGAGCAGCCGGCGGACTATGTCGCGAAGATCATTGATCGTTGGTGCGAGGCCGTGGTCTGCGGCGCACACATCGGGCAGGCGTGCTTTGACCCGCTCGCCGACGAGAGCATCACGCGTTATGACGGCGCGGGGCTGGACGTGCTCGCCGCGGCGCACGGCGCCGAGCGCGGCACGCTGCCGCTGATCCCCGAATACGAGGGCGGCCCGGGCTGCGCCTCCGGGACGGGCACGTGCGACTGCGGGCACGACGATTGATTCTCATCATGGCAGACGAAGCCGGGACCGATGGTCCCGGCTTCGATTGCTTATTTATCCTCCAGCATGATCTCGACCTCTGCCATCTTGCCCTCGGCAAGCGCGCGGGAGATGTACGGCTTGCCGCACTTTGGGCAGGTCGGCACCTCATGGCCGAAGGAGCGGTTCATGTAGGAAAAGCGGACCTGCCGCATCACCAGCGGGACGCCGCAGCGCCCGCAGATCAGTTTCTTTTCTTCGCTCATGCCGTCCGTCTAAACCCCCTCGTCGATGCGCATACGGTGGCAGTAGGCGCTCTCCACGCCGTAACGCCCCGCGGCAAGCACACGGTAATCCACCCAGTAGGTCAGCACGTCGCGGACGAGACAGGCCGTGCGCAGGCCGCTTTCGTCGGTGAAATAGTCGCCGTCCGTCTCCGCGCGCCAGATCGCCTCCGCCACGTCGCGATCGGTGATGAGCTTGTCCTCCATGTTTTCCCGCGTCTCGCCGGAAATCTCCAGCGCCAGCGCGTCCCACGGAAACGCCTCCGCCGCAAAGGTCTTGTGTTCCAGCTGCTCCATCAGCGCTCCTTTCACGCGCAGGGTGTTCCTGCGCTTTTCCTCCAGCGTCGGGATGCCCTCGCCGCCTGGGCCGAACACCGCGTCGAGGATGTGCACCGCCGGCTTTCCGCGCGAGCGGAACACCTCCAGGCAGTTGGCGCAGTAGACCAGATACGGCTTTTCGCTCTCCGCGGCGCGGTTCGTGGTGATCTCATTGTAAAGCGAGGGGTTCGCCAGCCGGATGTGACCGCCGAAGCCGCAGCAGTTGTCGCTGTCGGGCAGGGATTCCGTTTGGCATCCGGCGCTTTGCGCCAGCGCCCGGACGGCCTCGTGCACCGGCCCGTCGTGCCGCGCGGCGCAGGGGTCGAAGACCGCCGCGGACGCAAAGGGCAGCGCCGCGCGCGGCGCGTCCGCCCCGGCCAGCTTTTCATAGAGCGAGGTATAAGCCGCCTCCGGGAGCTGCTTTTTCAGCAGGTCGGCACAGGTGGCGCAGGCCGTGACGACCACCGGTTTCCCCATCGCCTCCCACGCGCTGCGCAGCTTTTTGAGGTTTTCCGCCTGCCGGTCTTCATCGCCCGCCCAGATTGCGGGCGCGCCGCAGCAGCCGAGGACGATGCCGGTCTTCTCGCGCTCGGCCAGAAAGCGGTAGGCATTCAGCACATGCTCCGGGCTGTTTGCGGTAAGCTGGCAGCCGGGGAAAAACAGATAGTCACAGGGCGCGGCGCTGGCGTAGAAGCCCTCGCCGCCGCTGAAATCCAGCGCGCGCAGCCAGTAGTCGTGCAGGCCCGGCACCCACTTTTTCTGCCGCCAGCGGTCCGCGCGGGAGAACTGAAACAGCGCGCCGAGGTCGATGCCCTCGGGGCAGCGGTCCGCGCAGCGGCCGCAGAGGTTGCAGGAATAGGTCTGCCGCGTCAGCTCGCAGTTAGAAAGCGGCGGGATCGTGTTGGAATCCGAGCAGACCTGCGTGGCCAGCTTGTCCGGCGTTTTGCGGTAGTGCGTCATCAGCTCGCAGGCGGTCATGCAGCCGTCGCAGACGCACTGCATGCACCGGGCGGCCTCGGCCTTTGCCTCGTCTTTGCTGTAGCCCTCCTCGGGCGCGGCCGGAACGACGCGCGGCGCGGACGGCACGCCCGGGTGCGGCACGAAATGGCCCTCGCAGGCGGCGGCGCGCTCGACGACCAGCTCGGCCCGCCCGGTCTGGACGTAGGCCTCGATCAGCTGGCTGAGCAGGAAGCCCGCCGCGACGGATTCCATCAGCGGCATGCCCACGACGCCGCCGCCCATGAACCAGCCGGGGCGCGCCGTGGTGAGTGTCGCGCTGTTCCAGCTAGCGGAAAGCCCAAAGTCCGCCTCCGGGCTGCCGGTGGCGATATACACCGCGTCAAAGCCTTGCAGCGTGGCCTCCGCAGCCTCGGTATCGAAGCGAAACGCCACGTTTTGGTTGGCGAATTGCTTGGAAAAATCGGCCGCAAAGCGCGCAAAAGCGGCATGGAAGCGCAGATGTCCGCCCCAGCCCTCCGCCTTGTCGAACACCGTGACCTGATACTTTTTCCGCGCGAGGGTCAGCGCGCAGCTCAATCCCGCGGGGCCGGCGCCGACCACGGCAACGCGCTGCGTCTTTTCCGGCAGGGGGAAATCCTGCGCCCGCTCGTTTGCGGCAAAGCGCAGGCAGGCGCGCTCCAGCTCCCCCATGTGCAGCGGCGCGTCGTCCCCGACCGTCGGGCGCTGGCAGCGTCCCTCGCAGGGCCGGGGGCACAGCGCGGCGGCGATGGATGGGAAGGGGATCGCAGCGCACAGGTCGCGGTAGGCCGCGGGCCAGCGGCCCTTTGCCATCTTCTTCAAAAACGAGCGGATGTCCAGATGAAAGGGGCAGACGCACTCACAGGAGGCGGGCTCCTCACGGAAGCAGCCCTCGATATAGGCGCGGGATGCCTGAATCTCCATATGCTTACCTCAACGCACCGGCCGCAGCTGCCCGGAGGGACAACTGCGGCCAGCGTTTCATTTCATTTGCCGCAAGGCGCGGCATGCTTCGGATCAGATCGGGTTCTCGCGGATCTCCTCGAGGGTGTCCTCAAAGTCCGGGCCGAGGTAGTACTTCGGCGGGGTGAGGTCCTTGCCCTCCGCCTTGGCCTGCAGTGCGGCCTTGACCTTGGCGGGCAGGGCCGGCAGATCGTAAATGCGCACGCCGCAGGCGTTGTTGATCGCATTGATGACCGCCATGTGGCCGCTGCTCTGGAAGCACTCGGACACGCCGGCGGAGCCGTGCGGTCCGCGCGGGCGCGGATCGTCGAAGTATTCCACGCGGAAGTCGTCCGGGATGTCCTCGATGTTGGGGATGCCGCAGGCGGCGAGGTTCTTGTGCTTCTTGGGATCGAGGAAGTCCTCGCTCAGGGCAAAGCCGATGGAGTGGCTCAGGCCGCCGTAGGCCTGACCGTCGACGGCCAGCTTGTTGCCGACCGTGCCGACGTCGGCGACGGTCTTGTAGCGCAGGACCTTGGTCTTGCCGGTCTCAACGTCCACCTCGACGAGGGCGGCGTTGACGGCGTACATGTAGGCGGCGTCCTTGTCGCCCATGCCGGTGTTGGGATCGAGTCCCGGAGGAATCCCGAGGCCGAACTGGTCGTAGTGGCCCATATACTTGGTCGGGATGCCTTCGGCGGTCATCTCCGCATAGGTGCGGTAGGTGCCGTCGGGCTTGCGCATGGCCTCCATGAGCTTGTTGCAGCCGTCAATGGTGGCGTTGCCGACCATGTAGTGGCTGCGGCTGGCGGCGGCCAGGCCGGAATCCGGGCACTGGTGGCTGTCGTTCATGACGAGCTGGATCTGCTCGGGCTTGACGCCCAGCGGCTCAAGCGCCTTGAGCGCGTGGGTGAGCGAGCCGATGTCGCCGCCCTGGCCGACGTCCTCCCAGGTGTTGTAGACGCGGAAGGTGTCGTCCGGCAGCAGCTCGATGGCCATGTCGCAGGTGTCGAATGCGCCGATCGTGCACAGGAAGCCGCCCATGCTGATGCCGACGCCCATGTGACGGCCCTCGGCCTTGCCCTTTTCGGCCTCGGCCTTGAACGCGTCGTAATCCGGCTTGATCTTCTCCAGCATGCCGGGGTACGGATACTCCTTGTAGGGCATGGAGTTGCAGGTCGTGTCGCCGGGACGGGCCGCGTTGCGATAGCGGAACTCCCACGGGTCGATGCCGGCCTTCTCGGCGGCCATGTCGATCAGGGCTTCGGTGGTGGTGAAGATCTGCGGCGCGCCGAAGCCGCGGTAAGGCGCGCAGAAGTTCTGGTTGGTGCTGCCGCCGCGGACGAGCGCCTTGATGTTCGGCACCTTGTAGCCGTGGAAGCAGACGGAGGCGAAGTTGCCGAGGATCTTGCTCGCGGTCATGGCGTAGCAGCCCATGTCAAGGCCGAGGTCATATTCCGCGGCGAGGATCTTGCCGTCTTTATCGCAGGCGAGCTTGCCGTTGACGAAGGTGGCGGAGCGCTTGCCGGTGAGGAACAGGAACTCCTCGTAGCTCAGCGTCATGGTGCAGGGGATGCCCAGCGCCTGGACCGCCGAGGCGACGATGCCGAAGGTGGTGGAGTTGACGGGATAGCCGAAGGCGCCGCCGACCGGGTTCATGATGATGCGCAGCTTCTCCTTCGGGATGCCGCAGGCGGGCGCGATCTCGTCGCGGCACTCGCCGATGGCCTGGCACTTGCACTGCAGCACGAGGTTGCCCTCCTCGTCCCAGTAGCCCTGCAGAACGTCGGGCTCGATGGGCAGGTGCGGCTCATGCTGGGAGTGGAAGCTGCCCTCCACAACGACGGGGGCGTCGGGGAAGATGTCCTCGGGGTCCTCGCCCTTGTAAAGCGGCTGCCACATGAAGACGTTGGGCTGGTCGTCATAGAGCTGGATCGCGTCGGGCATGGCGGCCTCGGAGAAGGTCAGGTACGCGGGCAGGACGTCCAGATCGTACTTGACGGCCTTGGCGGCGGCACGGGCATGCTCGCGGGTGTCGGCGCAGACGACGGCGACAACGTCGCCCTTGTGGCGGATCTTGTCGCCGGCGATGACCGGGCAGGGCGTGATGCCGGCGCCCTTCTTGCGCGGGTGCACAACGGGCATCTCGAGGTTGTTGGTGCCCTGGATGTCCTTGGCGGTGAGCACCTTGAAGACGCCGGGCATGGCCTCGGCGGCGGAGGTGTCGACGCTCTTGATCTTGGCGTGGGACACGTCGGGCATGACGACGGCCAGCTCGGCGCGGCTGTCGGGCATCTTCAGCGCCACGTCGTCGCCGTAGTCGGTGAGGCCGGTGACCTTCGCGACGGCGGTGGGACGCGGCAGCTTGGAGCCGTAATAGTCCTCGCCCTGGTGGTGGTAGGTGATGTCATCCATCGTCTTCTCGCCGCGCAGGACCTCGGCGGCCGCCATGACGGCGTCCACGAGGGGCTTGTAGCCCGTGCAGCGGCAGACGTTGTGGTGCGCCTGGAACCATGCGCGCACCTCTTCGCGGGTGGGGCTGGGGTTTTGCTGGAGCAGGCCGTAGGCGGAGACGATGAAGCCCGGGGTGCAGAAGCCGCACTGGGCGCCGCCGTAGGTGATCCACGCCTGCTGCAGGGGATGGAGATGCTGCGGGGTGCCGATGCCCTCGATGGTGAGGATCTCGCTGTGCTCTTCGATGTTCTTCATCTTCTTCGTGCACGCGCGCACAACCTCGCCGTTGAGGATGACCGTGCAGGCGCCGCACACGCCGATGCCGCAGCCGATCTTCGTGCCCGTCAGGCCATAGCGGCGCAGCACGACAGCCAGCGTGTCCTTCTGCGGATCGCAGAGGACGGGGCGCTCTACGCCGTTGATGACGACGCGGATCCGTCTCAGTTTCACTTCATTTGCCATGAGGTGTCCTCCTTCTTAGTATGCCCTTGATTGTATATAAAATTTTGTGGATTCCGACATCAGGCGTCCGCCAGAAGCTCTTGCAGGATCTCCGACGCGCCGCGGACAAAGGAAGCGCAGTCGGTGAGCATTTTGCCGCTTTCACGGGCTTTTTCCAGCTCGCCGGGTTTGGAAAAATCGAAGCCCAGCAGCGTGCGGCACTCGGTGGCGCCGAAGCGGTCAAGGAACGCGGCGTGGAACGCCGCCGTCTTTTCCGCGGTGAGGGCCGGATCGTCGCCGTAAGCCAGGCCGAGCGCCATCAGCGCGCCGACCACGGCGCCGCAGGTGTCGCCCCGGAACATACCGCCGGCGAAGGCGGCGGCCATACGCATCAGCTCGTCTTCATCGTAGCCGAGCGCGTCCGCCCACGGCACCAGCGTGCACTGCGCGCACTGGCCGCCGGCGGCGAACTTCGCCATGACTTCTTCCTTTGTGTAGATCGACGCTTCCATCGCAGAGCCTCCGTACACATTGATATACTTTATTACATAATAAATATAATCAAAAAGCCGCCGTCTGTCAACCTTAAGATTGGGCCTTTTCATTGACGGAAAACCGCCGGGGTGATAGAATGAAAGCCATGAAAACGATCTATTTATTCCGCCACGCGCAGACAGACTGGCGCAGCGGAACACCCTGCTGTCTCGGCAGCCGGACCGACGCGCCGATCACGGCGGAGGGGCGGGCAGCGGCCTGCGCGCTCGCGCCGCTGCTCCGGGAACGCGGCATCGAGGCCGTCCGGAGCAGCCCCATGCTGCGCTGCCGCCAGACGGCACAGGCCATGTCCGGGGACCTGCCGGTCGGGACCGTACCGGGGCTGGAGGAGCTCGACTGCGGCGACTGGGACGGGCTTTCCTTTGATGAGATCCGGGCGCGCTACCCGGAAGACTATGCGCGCCGGGGCCTCGATCCGGCGCTGCCGCCGCCCGGCGGCGAGACGCCGGCGCATGCGGCACAGCGCGGCCTGGCGGCGCTATATGACCTTGCGGCGCGGACGAGGGGCGATCTCGCCGTCGTCGCGCACGCGGGGCTCAACCGCGCGGTACTGTGCGCGCTGCTGAATAAACCCTTTCAGGAGATGCGCACGCTGCCGCAGCCCTATCTGTGCGTGAACATCCTGCGATATGACGGCGGGCGCTTTGCCGTCGGCGCCGTCGGGATTCCATTCCCGCGGCGCGATGTGGGCATCGCGCCCTACGCTGAGAGACAATGCAAGGAGGAGCTCCCATGAAAGAACTGTTTGACGCGCTGCGAAGCGCGCTGCGCAACGGCGAGGACGCCGTGCTGGTCACGATCGTCGCCAGCAGCGGCAGCGCCCCGCGCGGCACCGGCGCGCGCATGCTTGTGACGGCGCGCGGCCGCATCTGCGGCACGATCGGCGGCGGCGCGGTGGAATACCGCAGCGAGCAGATCGCCGCCGAGATCCTGCGCACGCGGCGCTCCCGGCAGGAGAATTTCCGTCTGTTCAAAAACGACGTGGCAGACCTCGGTATGGTCTGCGGCGGCACGGTGGACGTCTATTTCCGCTTTATCCCCGCGGGGGATGCGGCGGTGCTGCAGCTCATTGACGGCTGCGATGCGATCTTCGACGCGCTGGCGCCGAGCTGGCTGATCACCGAGCTGACCGAGGGCGGACTGTCCGTCTATGCGCCGGGGCGCGGCCTGCTGGGCGAGGCGGTGCCGCCGGAGGTGCTTGCCGCGCTCGGCAACCGCCCGAGCCAGCAGGAGACGGGCGGCAAGGTCTATTATTGTGAGAAGCTGCTGCAGCCGGGCCGGGTCTACATCTTCGGCGGCGGCCACGTGGCGCAGGCGCTGGCCCCGGCGCTCATGGCAGCGGATTTCCCCTGCGTGGTGCTGGACGACCGGCCGGACTTTCTGCGCCCGGAAAAGTTCGGCGGCGCGCAGACGCGGCGGATCGACCCGGAGGATATCTCCGACGTGATCCGCGACCTCAGCGAGAACGACTACGTCTGCATCATGACGCGCGGCCACAAGGACGACATGGCGATCCAGCGACAGGTCATGCGCTCCCCGGTGCGCTACATCGGCGTGATCGGCAGCGCGAAAAAGCAGCGCGCGGTGAAAGAAAAAATCCTCGCGCTCGGCTATGCCGAGAGCGAGTTTGACAAGGTCGTCTCCCCCATTGGCCTCGACATCGGCGCGGAGACGCCCGCGGAGCTCGCGGTGAGCATTACCGCGCAGCTCATCATGGTGCGCGCCGGCAAGGGCACGGGGCCGAAGGACTGGAAAGCGTAAAGGGATAAGAAATGATAAAGAGCGAGCTGCGCTCGCTCTTTATTTGTCCTGCTCCAGCAGCTTCAGTATTTCCGCATAATCTGCGGGGGTGTCCAGATCGCGGAGCATGCCGCCGTCTGCCACCTCCACCTCCGTCACCGGGATGCCGAGCGCCGCGACCGCGCCGCGCAGCCCGCCCGCGCCGTCATACGCCAGCAGCGCAGGTAGATATTGTGCCTCCAACGCGACGGGGTGGCCGCGCCGCCCCTCGCAGACGGGACAGACAAAGCCGCCCGGCGTTTCCAGCAGCGCGCGGACCGTCTCCGGCTGCACGAGCGGTACGTCCCCCGGCGTCAAAAGCACGGCGTTCAGGTCCGGCGGCAGGGCACGCAGCCCGATGCAGAGGGAATCGAACATCTGCGTTTCGGCATAGCGCGGGTTGTGCACGCACGTCACGCCGCTGCCTTCCAGCGCCGCGGCGAGCTCGCCGCCCCGGTAACCCGTGACGACGACGAGCTCCGACGCGCCGGCGGCGCGCAGATTGGCGACGCAGCGCCCGATCACCGTGTCGGCGCCGAAGGGGAGCAGCGGCTTGAACGCGCCCATGCGCGAGGAAAGCCCCGCCGCGGCCACGACCGCGCCGATTATCTTTTCTTTCATGGTTCCGCCACCGCCCTTTCGAGGAGCCACATCCCGTAGCTTGCGTTTCTTTTTCGCAGCGTGGCGAACACGCCCGGGCCGAGGCAGGCGCAGCCGTCGCTGTCGCTGTCGAAGATCATCTGCGCGGCCATCGTGAGGTATTCCTCCCGGCAGTCGCGGAAGGAGCGGAGGCGGAAGCCGGCGGCCTGCAAAGCGCGCTGCGTCCACGCGCGCGTGGCGAGATGGCGCACCGCGCCGGTTTGCGCGATGCACTCGCGCGCCTCCCCGCTGCCGCCGCCGACAAGGTCGGACAGCAGCAGCGTCCCGCCCGGACGCAGGACGCGATGCAGCTCGGCAAGGCAGCGCTCCGGCGCATCGAGCAGCGAAAGCGTGCACTCGCACAGCGCCGCGTCGAAGCACCCGTCCGGCCACGGCAGGGCGCGCACGTCCCCCGCGACGATCTCCGCGCCGGGGCAGCGCGCACGCGCGGCGGCGGCATTGTCCGCGTCGCAGTCCACGCCGCAGCAGCGCGCGTCCGGCAGCGCGGCGGCAACGGCGGCAAGGCGGTCGCCCCGGCCGCAGCCCGCGTCCAGCAGCGCCCGCGGCGCGGGGCAGGCGGACGCAAGCGCCGCGAGCACCAGCTCGTCCGGGCAGGGGCTCAGTTTTCGCATCGTTTCTCCGTAGGCCATGGCGTTTCTCCGATCATGTACTGCCGCTATTCTATCACAGATCATCTTTTTATGAAAGGGCTTGCGCGTGTTTGATTTATCCGAAATCCGAACATCGTCCTTTGCGTCCGTACCGGATGCGCTGCGGCTGGAGGCGCTGAACGCGCAGCTTGGCTATGCCGCCGCGCACAGCCCCTATTACCGGGAAACGCTCGGCGCGTTGCCCGCGCTGCGCGTCCTTGCGGCGCTTGCGCGTCTGCCCTTCCTCACGGCGGAAACGCTGCGCGCGCAGGGCCGGCGGCTTGTCTGCGTGCCGGGCGGGGAGATCGCGCGCGTGGTCAGTCTGGGCACCAGCGGCACGTCGGGCGCGCCGAAACGGCTGTACTTCACGCGCGGCGACTTGACCCGCACCGTGGACTTTTTCGCCGAGGGCATGGGCTGGTTCACCGCGCCGGGAGACCGCGTCGCCGTGCTGATGCCCTGCACCGCGCCGGACGGCATCGGCGACCTGCTCTGCCGCGCCCTGCGGCGGCTCGGCGCGGAGCCGCTGGCGATCGGGGCGCGCGGCGATCTGTATGCCGTCGGGCAGGCGCTTGCGCATACGCCGCCGCAGGTGCTGGTGGGCTTTCCGTGGCAGCTGCGGCTGCTTTCGCTGCTGTGCCCGACGCTGCGCCCGCGCGCGGCGCTGCTCTCGGCGGACTACATCCCGGCGACGCTGCCCGCGCTGCTGCATGCCCGGTGGGGCTGCACGCCGCTTTCGCACTTCGGCATGACGGAGACCGGCTACGGCTGCGCCGTGGAGCACCCCTGCGCGCCGGGCATGGTGCTGCGTGCCGACGAGCTTGTCGCGGAGATCGTGGATACGCAAAGCGGCGCGCCGCTGCCGCCGGGGCAGCCCGGGGAGCTGGTGCTGACGACGCTGCGGCGCGAGGCGATGCCGCTGCTGCGCTACCGCACCGGCGATCTGGCGCGGATGGACGTATTCGGGCGCATCACGCGCGTATACGGGCGCGTCAGGGTCCCGCGGGCGTTTTACGAGATGCAGGATGCGCTGTGCGCGCTGCCGTGGCTGTGGGATTATGAAGCGCGCGAGGAAGCGCTGCTTGCGTCGGTCGCGCCGGACGCGCCGCCGGACGCGCGGGAGCTCCTGCGCGGCTTGGCGGGCGGCGCGGCGGTCGAGCTCCGGCGGACGCCGCCGGAGGCGGCGGCGCTGCTGCGGCAGGGAAAGCGGATCTGAACACGCAAAAAGGGGCTGCCTCCGGGCAGCCCCTTATGTTTTGGGTGCGATTACTGATAGTTGTCGTAGGAATCGGCGAGGTACTGCGCCATCTGCTCGTAGGACACGTCGCCCGGGCACATGACGTGGAACCAGTTGTGGTCGATGGCGTCCTTTGCGACGCCGATCAGCGCCTCGCGGTCGACGCCCAGCTCCTTGAGCGACTTCAGCCCCAGCTCGCGCAGCCATTTGCGCACGCCCTCGGCCAGCTGATCGCCCGCCTCGCGGGGGCTCAGGCCCTCCGGCAGCTCGACCTGCAGCGCCTTGGCGATGTCGCGGATCTCCTTCGGCTTGGCCTCCGCGACGTAGCGGATGGTCTCCGGCACGCTCAGGCCGCAGACGTGGCCGTGGTTGAGCTCGAAGCGCAGTCCGACCTCGTGCGCGTAGCAGTGGCCGATGTGGATGCTCATCTCCGCAAAGGCGATGCCGGCGATGTCGGCGGCGAAGAGCAGGTTGCCGCGGGCCTCAAGGTCCTGCAGATTCTCCAGCGCCTTCGGCAGGTTCTCGCGGATCAGGCGCGTGGCGTTGTTCGCGAGGATCATGTCCTTCGGGTTGGGATTGACGGAGGTGTAGGCCTCGATGGAGTGGGCCAGCGCGTCCATCGCGGAGTTGATCGTCACGCTGCGCGGGCAGGTGACCGTCAGCGTCGGGTCGAGGACCGCGAGCTGTGCGGGACGCAGGACGACCTTCTTGGAATCGGAGGCCATCTCGTGCACGACGCACATCGGCGTGACCTCGCTGCCGGTGCCGGCGTTGGTGGGGATCACATAGCAGGGCGTCTTGATTACAAAGCCGGGGTTGCCGTTCTCCTCCATGAAGACGTTGATGGGCTGCCCGTTGTCCATGGCGACGCCCGCCGCCTTCGCCGCGTCCAGCGAGGAACCGCCGCCGAGACCGAGGATCAGGTCGGTGCCGTACGCCTTCATCGCCTCGGTGATCTGCATCACGACGTTGTCCGGCGCGTCGGGCACGATGTCGTCATAGATGAAGGCGTCAACGCCTTCGGCCTTCAGGGCATCGGCGACGCGATCCGCCGCGCCGATGGCGCGCACGCCCTTGTCGCAGACGATGAACGCCTTCTTCCGGCCTTCCGCCGCGGCGCGCTTGGCCATATCCGCGATCGCGTCATTGCCGAAGAGCACGGGGCAGAGCTGCTGATAGATCACAGCCATATGGAATCACACTCCTGTCGTTTTGAATGATCGCGCGCAAAGCGCGAGGAAATTACATGTAGCCCTTCTTCTCGTACTGCAGCGGGGCGCGGACGATCTCGTCGCGCTTGACGCCGAAGTGCTCCACGTTGTAGTCGTCAATGGCCGCCATGATGGCGTCGTAAACGCCGTCGTAGATGCTGCCGGGGCCGCCCTGCGCGATGCAGGGGATGAAGCCCTTCGGCGTGCACTGGTCGAGCAGCTCGTAGACCTTTTCCTTGATGGTCTCGGCGTTCCAGTCGGGGATGTCGAAGTCCGCGCCGTCGAAGCCGCCCATGAAGCCGATCTTGCCGCAGTATTTCCGCGTCAGCTCGGGCAGGTTGTTGGAGCTCATGCAGCCCTGCCAGACGTCGATGCCCATCTCGATCATATCGGGCACGAGCGTCGCGCCGAAGGAATCGGAGTGGTGGACGATCAGCTCGACGCCGTGGGATTTGTAGTAGCCGTAGACCTGCTTGTAGGCGTCCACGAAGAAGTCCTCGAACATCTCGGGGCTCATGAAGGTGCTGGTGCGGCTGCCCCAGTCGTCGTGGTGGAACAGGGCGTTGGGCTTCAGGTTCTTGCAGATGCCCTCGGCCATCTTCAGCTCGTAGTCGGTGAGGTACTTGATGAGGTCGTGCATCTCGTCCTCATAGCACATGAGGTTGACCATCGTGTTCTGGATCTCGCCGAGGTGGTGGCACTGCTCGAACAGGCCGGGCGCCACGAAGGGCGCGCGCCAGACGAGGTTGTCATCCGTCTTGGCGAGGATGTCGCGCAGCATCTGCCATTCCTCGTCCTTGAAGTCCAGCGACGGGGCGTGGACATAGTCGCGCCAATGCTCGATGTCCTTGATGACGATGCGGTCGGGCGTGTGCACCGGGAAGCCGCCGGGTACGCCTTCGGGCCAGCTGAAGGTGATGCCCCAGGCGTTGACGACGTTCACCTGCCCCGGACGCGGGGTGCCGAGGTGCAGCAGCGCGGGATGGAAGTGGAGGCGCAGCGCCTCGTACTGGTTGCAGTAGCGGTCGGGATTGAGACCCTTGGCAGACTCGTAGAAGTTTTGTTTGGGCGTGAGCATAGTATTTTCCTTTCTCCTGTTTTTCTCCCTGCGCAAATGCGCCGGTCGGCCCTGTGTGCGGGGTCCGGCCGGCGCATTTCGGTTTGTGTGGGTTGCGGCCGGATCAGCCGCCCGCGGCCTCCGCAGCTTCTGCGGCTGCCGATGCGGCGAGCAGGGCCTTGCGTCTGCGCTCCGTGCTGATGTAGTCCAGCATGAGGGCGACGGCGAGGACGAAGCCGGTCGCGAAAACGGTCCAGTAGGTGGGGATGTTCATGATGATGAGCATGTTCTTGAAGATGTTCAGCAGCAGAACGCCCACGAGGCCGCCGACGAGGTTGCCGGCGCCGCCGGTGAAGGCGATGCCGCCGAGGATCGCACCGGAAATGACCATCATATCCGGCGCGGCCGTGATGATCGAGGTCGGGCTGGCCATCTTGGCCTGGGCGGACCAGAGCAGGCCGCCGACGCAGGCCATGGCGCTGTTCACGAGGAACAGGACCATACGCGTGCGGTCCGGATTCAGGCCGGCCAGACGCGCCGCCTGCGGGTTGCCGCCGACGACGAAGATGTTGCGGCCAAAACGCGTGTAGGACATGATAAACTGGAAGATCGCCAGCACGACGATGGCGAAGACGAAGCTGGCCGGCAGGAAGCCGAACAGGTTCGTTCTGCCGAGGAGCAGGAAGCCCTGACGGTTGATCTGGATGTTGTCGCCCTTCGTCATGACCGAGCACAGTCCGCGGTAGACCGAGGACATACCGATCGTGGCGATGAAGGACGGGAACCGCAGCTTATTGACCAGCAGGGTGTTCACCAAGCCGAGACACAGCGCGAAGACCAGCGTAACCACGAACACAAGCGCCCAGTGGAGCGGCGTGTTCTTGCACAGCCACGCGAAGACCATGGTGCACAGCGTCGCCTGTCCGCCGACGGACAGATCGATGTTGCCGCTGATGAGGATGCAGCCGATACCGCAGAGCATGATGATCTGGATGACCATGCCGTAGAGCAGGGTCAGCATGTTGCCGGCGGTAAAGAAACGGCCCTTGCTGACGATCCACGTGATGACGGTCATCACGACGAGGATGATGATGAGCGGGAAGGATTTGCTCTTCGCAAAGGTGGAAAGCGGATTGCTCTTTTTCATGTCTCTGTCCTCCCTTCTCAGTGCGACAGCGACTTCGCCCTGCGCTGCATGGCGAGGAAGTCAAGACCCAGCGCGATCAGCAGCAGGATGCCGGAGAAGACGGTGACCCACAGGGGGTTGACGCCGACGATGCCCATGCCGATCTGGAAGGTGTTCAGAATGAGCAGGCCGACGAACGCGCCGCCCATACCGCCGACGCCGCCGCCGAAGGAGATACCGCCGAGGATGGCGGCCGTCAGTCCGGTGAACTGGTTCGTGGTGAGGGCCTGCAGCGCGCCCTGGCTCAGGCGGGCGCAGTTGAACACGCCGCCGAGACCGCCCATGACGGCGCTGATGACGAAGAGGAGGATCGTCAGCCCCTCGGCGTTGATACCGGCGAGGGTGGCCGCCACGGGGCTGCCGCCCATCAGCGTGACCTTCATGCCGAAGGAGGTCTTGCTCATCAGGATGCCGAAGATGATGAAGAAAATGACCATCACGATGACGCCGAAGGGAATGCCGAGGATATCGCCGCTGCCGATGAACTCCGTGGCTTTGTTATTGAAGTTGATGTTCTGCGCGGTGCCGCCGGTGCCCATGGAGCTGAACAGATACATCAGGCCCTTGACCATCGAGGCCATGGCCATCGTCCCGATGAAGGCCGGGAAGTGCAGCTTCGTGACCATCAGGGCGTTGATGACGCCGAAGACCGCGCACAGCAGCAGCGCGACGATGATGGCGATATACCAGGGGAAGCCCCAGCCGGCGATGGCCGCGGCCATCACCATGGAGCCGAAGGCGCCGATGGAGGACTGGGCCAGATCGAGGTAGCCGCCGATCAGCAGGCAGCCGGCGCCGAGGGTCAGGAAGCTGGTGACGACCAGGGAGTTCAGGATGTTCTTGAACACCGGGACCGTCAGGAAGTGGGTGTGACGAAGCTCCGCCCAGACGGAGAAGATGATCACCATGACGATGTACAGGCAGATCAGGGTGAAAATCTTTTTCTGTGTCAGGGCCTTGAGCTTTCCCTTGAAGGAAGTATCCTTTTTCATGCCTTCGCCTCCTTCTTTGCTTCGTCGGCCATGGCCAGCGTGAGGACGTTCTCCTCGGTGGCCTCGGCACGCGGAAGCTCGCCGCTGATGCTGCCGCCGCGCATGACGACGATGCGGTCGGCGAGGTTGATGACCTCGGTCAGCTCACTGGAGATGAAGAGCACCGCGATGCCCTCGCTGGCCAGATCGCAGACCTTCTGATAAATCTCTGCCTTGGTGCCGACGTCGATGCCCTTGGTGGGCTCGTCCAGGATCAGCAGCTTGGTCTTGACCGCGTCGCTCGTCCAGCGGCCGAGGATGACCTTCTGCTGGTTGCCGCCGGAGAGCTCCGCCACGAGCTTCATGATCGTGGGCGTCTTGATGTCGTAATCCGAAACGGCCTTGTCCGCCAGATCGCCGGCAATGCCGCGATCCACGAAGAGGCCCTTCTTGAGGTATTCCACGACCGGCAGCGCGATGTTGTCGGAGATGGAGCGGTACATGACGAGACCCTGCTCCTTGCGGTCCTCCGGGCAGAGGGCCACGCCGGCGTCAATTGCGTCGCGCGGGGATTTGAAGTGGGTCTGCTTGCCGCCCAGCCAGATCTCGCCGCTGGTGATGGGATCGGCAGCGAAGATCGCACGGGCAGTCTCGGTGCGGCCGGCGCCGACAAGTCCGGCCAGACCGACGATCTCGCCGGCGTGGACCTGGAAGCTGACGTTGTGCAGCTTGGGCGTGTTGAGGTTCTTGACCTCGAGCACGACCTCCTCCTTCGGCGTGTTGCGGCGGAGATTGGAATATGTATCGCCGATGTCGCGGCCGACCATCTTGGTGATGAGCTCGGCCTCGGTGGTCTTGGCGGTCTCCATCGTGGCGACGTGCTTGCCGTCCTTAAGGATGACGATCTCGTCCGTGATGCGGAAGATCTCGTTCATGCGGTGGGAGACGTAGATAATCGCCATGCCGCGCTGCTTCTGCTTCTCGATGCCCTGGAACATCAGCTCGATCTCCTTCTCGGAGAGCGGCGCGGTGGGCTCGTCGTAAGCGATGATGTCACTGTTGCGGCGGTAGGCCTTCATGATCTCGACCATCTGCTGGTTGGCGATGGAGAGACGGCCGACCTGCTCCGAGGGATCGATGTCCAGCCCGAAGAAGTCGATGAGCTTCTTGGTCTCCTCATAGAGCTTTTTCCAATCCACCATCGGGCCCTTGCCCTTGACGGGGATCGCGCCGGCGAAGATGTTCTCCGCCACCGACATGCTGGGCATGAGCTGGCGCTCCTGATAAATGACGCTGATGCCGGCGGCATGCGCGTCATGCGGGGAGTTGAACACGGTCGGCTTGCCGTCCACGAGGATCTCGCCGTCCGTGGGCTTCTGGTCGCCGCTCAGGATCTTCAGCAGTGTGCTCTTGCCAGCCCCGTTTTCACCGAGCAGGGCCAGAACCTTGCCGCTTTCGACCTTGAAGTTTACATTGTCCAAGGCGCGGACGCCGGGGTAGCTCTTGCCGATTCCCCGGAATTCCAGAGTTTTTGCCATGCGCAGTTCACCTGCCTTTTCCTAGTATCACAAACTCATTTTCGGTCACAATGAGTACGTTTTCGTAATAAGTGAAAGGTGGGCGGCTCGCGCCGCCCACCCCTTTTCCCTCCGGTGCAGCATCGGAGGATTTTATGTTATGTTGCGGTTGCCTCAGGGCTTCTTGTACTCTGCGGGAACCTCATCCACGAACGGGCTGAAGTCGTCAAGGTTGACCTTGACGTCATTCTCATAGGGCCATGCGTTGGCATGGGTGTAGAGGTCGGTCCACTCGAGGTAGTTCTTGTAGGAATCGTGCTCGATGGGAACGGTGGGCAGACGCAGCTGAGAATAGGTGTGGCCGTTGATGCCCTGGTCGTCCCACTTGATCCAGCTGGGCCAGATGTTGTCGGGGGTCGCCCAACCGTTCAGGAAGGCAACGACGCCGCCGATGATGGGCTCAGCGTACAGGGTCTGCGCGGTGTAGACGGCGAAGCGGAAGGCATCCTCCTGGCCGGCATCCCACTGCTGGATCAGGGCGGAGCCGCCGAAGACGCAGACAGCGGAGGTATCGGTCAGACCCTGCTGGTCAAAGATGGAGGCCGCAGCCTGTGCCAGATCGTCGAACAGGCCGTTGCACAGCCAGTACTTGATCTCCGGGTGAGAGGAGACGATCGGGCCGGCAGCGTCAAGGCCGCCCTGCATGCTCATACCGGTGGAAACGCAGTCAGCATCGAAGAAGTTGGACTCCTTACCGCCCGCCTCGAGGAAGACCTCAAGGGATCCGGTGTAACGGTCATGCAGCGCCGGGGAGGTGGAGAAGTCGAGCATCAGGAAGCCGACCTCATCCCAGGGAACATCAGGATAAGTCTCATTCTTCCACTGGACCAGACGGCGGGTGACCACGCGGCCGGACTCGACGTTGTCGAAGCCGACGTAGTTGTTGATCAGGTTGCCGCCCACGGGGATGCCGTCGCCGGTGGCGCCGTCACGCGGGGGAGACATCTGGCTCATCCAGAAGACGTCCGGATGCTGCTCGAGGATCTCGAGAACCGCGGGGAAGATCGTGGAGTCGGGGTCGAGGATGAAGCCCTTGACGCCCTGGTCGATCTGGGTCTGCAGGTTGGTCAGATACAGATCGCTGTCGCCGTCAGAGCTGAAGAAGCCGGCCCACTCAAGGTTGAACAGCGGGCACCAGTGCTCGTAAGCCGCAGCAGACAGCTGGTACAGAACGGTGCCGGAAGCGGCCAGATAGGCGAGCTTCTCATGCTTGGCGTTCTTGGCGTAGTCGAAGTCGGCGTCAAAGTGGGCAACCTTGTCCAGGTTGACGGTGCCGTCATCGTTCTGGTTGGGGAACTTCTTCCCCTCGTCCTTCTCGGCGTTCAGGACTTCCTTGGCCGCCTCGGACTGACCTGCCGGAACGCCGCTGGTGCTGCCGCCCTGCGCGGACGGGGTGTCGGTCTTGGTCTCGCCGCCGCCGCTGCCGCTGCCGCCGCAGGCGCACAGGCCGACAGCCAGAACGAGAACCAGAACCAGTGCAAGGATCTTTTTCATTGTGTGTCCTCCTTTTAGAAAATTTCTTTTCTTCTGCGCGGCCGTTTGGCCGCGCAAGCTTTTATAACAAGCATTGACTATCTTCTTATAAAGCTCGTTTATCATTTTATCACGATTTTTGTATTAGTCAAGAATTTTTACGCCGTTGTTACAAATTCATTTTCCCTTTGTGAACGCAATCCGTCATAGTGCACAATTTAGCTCATTTCGTTATGTGATATTGTTATAATGCGATCAAACAATACTATTAAAATATATACAGCGCGCAAGGGCACGCACGAAAAAGTTTCCACCGGCAGGCATTTTTTCCGCCGCGAAAACCGCGCGCGGGCGGCTGCGCCCATGCGCCGCCTCCCTTCTGCGCACCCGCCGGTTCCGGCGGCGCGCACGGTCCGGCCGCCGTAAAAATATATATTGTGCTTTTAATACGTTCATGCTATCATATGATAAGGAATCACAATCATATGCCGGCGCCGCCGGCACAGTATAGAATTGCAAGGAGGCATACGGATGTATCAGAACGCACCCATTTCCGAGCGGGTCCAGGAGATCCGCGCGATGTACCGCAGCAAGAAGCCCAAAATCGACATCAACCGTTACCGGATCGTGACGGAGTTCTACATGGCCAACCCGCAGCTCATCGGCATCCTCAAGCGCGGGCGCGTGATGCGCGAGCTGTTTGAGAAGATGCCGACGCCCGTGCGCGACCACGAGCTGATCGTCGGCCATCCGGGCGTGGAGTTCCGCTCCAGCGCGCTGTACCCCGAGCACTCCTTCTACTGGTTCTTTGACGAGATCGACACCTTCCCCACCCGCGGCACCGACCCCTACGACCTCGACCCCGAGGACCGGAAATACATCGAGGAGACCGGGCACTTCTGGGACAAGAACTGCACCTGCGCCGCCATTGACGAGATCTATCCCGACGAATACCGGGAGCACGTCATGGGCAACGGCGTGCTGAACTTCCTGCCCGTGAACAACTGCCAGCACCCCATCGGCCACTACTGCGGCAACTTCTGGACCGTCGTGGACAAGGGGCTCGGCAGCGTGCTGGAGGAGGTGCGCGCCAAGAAGAACGCCATGCTCGAAAAGGGGCTGCAGGGCGGCGAGGGCAAGACCTTCCAGTTCTACCGCGCCGAGGAGCTTGTGATTGAGGGGCTCATCATCTACACGAAGCGCTACGCCGCGGAGTGCCTGCGGCAGGCCGCGGGCTGCACGAACGCGCAGCGCAAGGCGGAGCTGCTGGACATGGCCGACCGCCTCAACCGCGTGATCGAAAAGCCCTGCGAGAGCTACCATGACGCGCTGCAGGCCTGCTTCCTCTATCAGCTGGCCCTGCTGCTGGAGAGCCAGCCGCACGGCATCAGCTACGGCCGCCTTGACCAGTACTGCGGCAAGTATCTGGAGGCGGACCTCGCCTCCGGGGTTCTCACGAAAGAGCAGGCGCAGGAGCTCACGGATATGTTCATCCTGAAGGTGGCCGAGATCAACAAG
>CAMJPK010000008.1 GCA_946407675.1 uncultured Clostridia bacterium | reverse complement strand
GGTCAACTGCCTGGCCTGCGACCTGACCGCCAAGTACGGCATCAACGTCAACTCCATCTGCCCGACCGTGTTCCGCAGCGACCTGACCGAGTGGATGTTCGACCCCGAGTCCGCCGTGTACAAGAACTTCCTGAACCGCGAGCCGATCGGCCGCCTCGGCGAGCCGCGCGACTTCGTCGGCTATGCGCTGTTCCTGAGCTCGGAGGCCTCCGCCTTCATCACCGGCGCGAACTGCGACTGCTCCGGCGGTTATCTCGTGGTGTAAGCGCCTTCGCGTAAGGAGACGAGACAGATATGGACATCAAAAACATTCTGATCGCCGGCGGCGGGATGATGGGCAAAAACATCGCCTTCGTCTTCACCTCCAACCCGGACTATCGCATCTCGGTCTACGACATCTATCCGACCGACGTGTGCGCTGGCATCCGCAAGAACTGCGCCCAGCTCATCGAGAAGGGCGTCATCACCGAAGCGGAGCTGGAGCAGCGTCTCACCAGGATCGACTTCACCACCGACATCGACAGCGAGCTCATCAAGCGCGCCGACCTCGTGATCGAGGCCGTGTTCGAGGACATGCAGATCAAGCGCGAGACCTTTGCCAAGCTCGAAGCGCGCTGCCGTCCCGATACGATCTTCTGCACGAACACCTCCGTCATGAGCCCGTCCGAGATCAGCCGCGACCTGAAGTACCGCGCCCGCTTCGTCGGCACGCACTTCTGGAATCCCGGCCACCTGATCCCGCTGGTCGAGGTCGTCAAGTCCGACGCCACCAGCGACGAGACCGCGCAGACCGTCATGGCCGTACTCAAGGCCGTCGGGAAGGAGCCGGTGCTCTGCAAGAAGGACGTCCCCGGCTTCATCGCCAACCGCATGCAGCACGCGCTCTGGCGTGAGGCGATCTCCATCGTCGAAAACGGCATTGCGGACGCCGAGACCGTCGACAAGGCCGTGCGCTACAGCTTCGGCCTGCGTCTGCCGCAGCTCGGGCCGCTGACCAACTCCGACATGGTCGGCACGGAGCTGACCTACAACATCCACAACTACATCCTCCAGTACCTGGAGGACAGCCACACGCCGTCCCCGCTGCTTTCGCAGATGAAGGAGGAGGGCAAGATGGGCTTCAAATCCGGCGAGGGCTTCATGAAGTGGACGCCGGAGGAGGTCGAAAAGCAGAACGCGGATCTGAACGAGTACCTGATCCGCATGCTCTACGGAAAGTAAATCTACAATACAAAATCATTTTGGAGGTATCACACAATGGGCAAAACCGTATTCGTTGATCTGACCCACCCCTTCAGCGCCGAGATCCCCCGCTGGCCGTATTTTGACAAGCCGGTCATCGACAACACCCACACCATGGCCAAGGGCGGCGTGCTGACCCAGAAGATCACCTGCACCATGCACACCGGCACCCACTGCGACGCCCCCCGGCACGTCATGGAGTATGAGTTCGACGGCCGCCGCGCCCGCTACACCCATGAGATGCCCATCGACGCCTACACCGGCCAGGCCGTGGTGCTGAAGATCGACATCGAGCCCTGGGGCCTCATCACCGACAAGCACCTGGACGAAGCCTGCAAGAAATACGGCGTCGATCAGAAGAAGCTCAAGGGCAAGATCATCTGCCTCAACACCGGCATGCACCGCCTCTTCGACGACACCAAGGCTTATTATCACTATGCCGCCGGCACCGGCATCGAGGCGGGCAAGTGGTTCGTGAAGAACAAGGTCAAGTGCGTGGCCATGGACTCCCAGGCTCTGGACCATCCCCTGCACACCGCCATGGGCAACAACGGCATGACCCGCATGAACCTGCTGGGCGCCACCGGCAAGCCCATCACCGAGGAATACATCGAGCTCTTCGGCGAGGAGGCCTATGCCAAGTTCGATAAGTTCACCTACATCAAGCTCTATGGCGAGAAGGCCTATCATGACTACGCCGGCGACCTGGAGGACATCGGCGTCTGGGGCACCTGGGAGCCCTGCCACAAGGAAATGCTGGGCCACGGCATCGTGGGCGTGGAGAACCTGGGCGGCGATCTGGACAAGATCATCCCCGGCCGCTGGTTCCGCTTCAACTGCTTCCCCCTGCGCTGGTACCTGGGCGACGGATCCATGGCCCGCGTGGCTGCGGAAGTGGACGAGAAGGACATCGACCCCAGCGTGCCCGACCGCACCTATGCCTACGGCGGCACCGGCTACGGCTTCCCCGAGGGCAACGGCGACAGCGGCCTGGAGTACATGCAGCGGCTGTTCAACCGCAACAAGAAGGGCAAGAAAAAGTAATCATCAACCGCAATATGCACCATGCGGGGAAAGCGCGCTGCCTTTCCCCGCATGTCCCTGATTAATGGAGGAAGATTATGGCAAAGAAAACGATCATCACCGCCGCCGTCACCGGCGCGTGGCCGAAGAAGGAGAACAACCCCAACGTCCCGCTGACGCCCGCCGAGATCGCCGAGGACGTCTACAAGTGCTGGCAGGCCGGCGCGGCCGTTGCGCACCTCCACATGCGCGACGACGCCGGAAACGGCACGATGGACAAGAACAAGTTCGCGGAGACGCTGCGTCTGCTGAAAACCAACCACCCGGACTGCGACATCGTCCTGAACCTGACCACCTCCGGCGACCTTTATGCCACGGAGGAGACCCGCCAGATCCACCTGAAGGAGCTGCGCCCGGAGATGGGCTCGTATGACTGCGGCTCCATGAACTGGATGCACTCCGGCCTGTTCATCAACAGCCCCGCCTTCCTGACGGAGCTGGGCAACAACATGCAGGAGTGGGGCGTCAAGCCGGAGATCGAGTGCTTCGATCCGGGCATGATCGCCAACGCCGCCTACTATCTGAAGAAGGGCGTCCTGAAGGGGCCGCTGTACTTCCAGATGTGCATGGGCTGCGCCAACGGCATCCCCGGCAGCGTCAAGAACCTGCTGTTCATGAAGGAGACCATGGACACCCTCTGCCCGGGCTCCAACTGGAGCGCCTTCGGCGTCGGCCACAGCGCCATGGAGATCCTCTACGCCGCCGTTGCGCTGGGCGGCAACGTCCGCGTCGGCATGGAGGACAACGTCATGTATTCCAAGGGCGTTCTGGCCGAGAGCAACGCGCAGTTCGTCGAGCGCGCCGCCCGCGTCATCCGCGAGTTCGGCAACGAGGTTGCCACCCCGGACGAGGCCCGCGAGATCATCGGCCTCAAGAAGTGATATGAGCTGGGGCCCCTGTTTTTTCTACTATCACTGCCCGCAATGCGGCAAACGGTTCAAGTATGCCACGGATCTGATTGCCGACCTCGGTCCGCGCTTCGGGCTGTGCCCGGAGTGCGGCGCCGAGGGCGTCCTTGAGAAGGAGGGCGCGCGGACGCCGGACGATCTGCAATATGAAGAAATAGAAGAATGAGGAATTGCTTATGAGACAGGCGCTATGGGTCCCGGATGAGGCGCGGGCCGCATCCTCCGAGATGCACAAGTACATGAATTATGTAAATCGCCGCTTCTTCCAATCCTTTCATACCTACAAGGAGCTCTATGACTGGTCGGTGAACAACATCGAGGAATTCTGGGGCTCTCTGTGGGATTATTTTGAGATCATTCATTCCGAGCCGTACACGGCGGTCTGCGACGATCTGAAGAAGTTCCCGGGCTGCCAGTGGTTTGTCGGAGCCAAGATGAACTATGCGGAGAATATGCTCCGCTGGTGCAAGCAGGACGGCGACGCGATCATCTTCCGCAGCGAAAGAGGCGTGCGCCACGCCTTCGCGCGCCGGGAGATCTATTCGCAGGTGATCCGGCTGGCGACGGCCTTCCGCGAGGACGGCATCCGCCCGGGCGACGTGATCGCCGGGTATCTGCCGAATCTGGCCCAGACGATCATCGCCATGCTGGCCTCGGCCGCCGTGGGCGCCATCTGGTGTTCCTGCGCGACGGACATCGGCGCGGCCGCCGCAATTGACCGCATCGGGCAGGTCCAGCCGGTCATTCTGATCACGGCGGACGGTTACCGCTACAAAAACCGCAGCTTTGACGTGCTCGCCAATGCAAAGGAGATCGTCGATCACATCCCGAGCATCCGCCGCACCGTCATCGTCCGCTACGCGGGCAACCGCACGCGCGGCGGCATCTCCAACGCCGTGTTCTGGGGCGAATACCTCCACGAATACGACCCGGTGGGCTTCCAGTTTGAACAGCTCCCCGCCAACCATCCGCTGGTCATCATGTTCTCCTCCGGCACGACCGGAAAGCCGAAGTGCATGGTGCAGTCCGCCGGCGGCCTGCTCATCAACCAGCTCAAGGAGCTGGTCCTCCACAGCAACATCTGCAAGGGGGAGACCCTGCTGTATATCACCAGCTGCAGCTGGATGATGTGGAACTGGCAGGCGGCGGCCATCGGCACGGGCGCGAAGCTGATCGTCTTTGACGGAAACCCGTCCTCCCCGGATGACAGCGCGATCTGGAAGATCCTCGAGGAGGAGGGCGTCACGGTGTTCGGCCTGAGCGCCAGCTACATCCACGGCCTGATGAGCAAGGGCTTTTCGCCCAAGGAGCACGCGGACCTCAGCGCGCTGCGCTCCATCTCGCAGACGGGCTCGGCGCTGTCCGACGCGGGCTTCCGGTTCATCTACACCGACATCAAGAGCGACCTGCACTTCAACTCCATCGCCGGCGGCACGGACATCAACGGCTGCTTCGCCATCGGCAACCCGACCATCCCGGTCTACGCCGGCGAGCTGCAGGCCCCCGGCCTCGGCATGAAGATCGAGTGCCTCGACGTGGACACGGGCAAGCCCATCCGCGACGAGCAGGGCGAGCTGGTCTGCCTCGCGCCGTGCCCAAGCATGCCGCTGTACTTCTGGGACGACCACGACGGCAAGCGCTACCACAGCGCCTACTTTGACGTCTATCCCGGCATCTGGCACCACGGCGACTACGTCCTGTTCCACAGTGACACCGGCGGCGTGACCTTCTACGGGCGCTCCGACTCCATACTGAAGCCCTCCGGCGTGCGCATCGGCACCGCGGAGATCTACAACCAGATGGAGAAGATCCCGGAGATCGTCGATACGCTGGCGATCGGCCAGAACTTCCGCGGCGATCAGCGCGTGCTGCTCTTTGTGCTGTGCAAGACCGGCGTGAAGCTGGACGACGAGCTGCAGAC
Organism: uncultured Clostridia bacterium; assembly: GCA_946407675.1. Lineage (GTDB taxonomy): Bacteria > Bacillota > Clostridia > Oscillospirales > Oscillospiraceae > SVKR01. Next base: position 24,163 of record CAMJPK010000008.1, on the reverse strand, counting down.
GCGCATCAAGACCATTCTGCGCACCAACGCCTCGCCGCGCCACGTCCCGGCCCGCATGATCCAGGTCCCCGACATCCCGCGGACGCTCAACGGCAAGAAGGTGGAGAGCGCCGTTACCAACATCGTCAACGGCCGCAAGGTCACCAACCGCGACGCGCTGGAGAATCCCGACTGCCTGGATTTCTACTATGAGATCCTGCCGGACCTCCAGGCAAACTGACGCAATCGGCAGCCAATTCGCAGCAGGACCCCCGTTTTTCGGGGGTCCTGCTTTTTGCGTGATAAACAATGCTTATCAAGCAGCACAAAAATGGGCTAATTATTTATTTGACAGGGCATTCCGCTCTTGAATAATCGCCGGCGCCGCGGTATCATAGAGGCGGAAGACGGGCATGGAGTATGCGTTCCATGTCAAAGAGGAGGAGCGTTCATGGCAATACGAAACGAAGCGCTGTCCTGCAGCGCCTTTGCAAAGCTGAAGGCGGCGTATGACGACAGAAAAGCCGTGCTGTCCGGCTGGAAAGCCGGCGGCAAAAAGGTCGTCTGCATCGCCGGCTACGATGTCCCGGAGGAGATCATTCTGGCGGCGGACATGCTGCCCTTCCGCGTGACCGGCTATTACGGCGGCGCGCGGAAAAGCGCGGAGAAGTATCTGGAGTATTCCTTCGGCGCCATCTGGAAGGGGCTGTGGGAATCCATCGCGGAGGACTACGCCGGCTTGATGGACTATCTGGTGTTCAGCAGCAGCTCGGACATGTTCCTGAAGCTGTACTACTATTTCCGCACGATGCAGCGTTTGGAGCCGGAGCGTCCGCTTCCGGAGCTGAAATACCTGGATTTTGAGCTGGTGGAGCACGTCTTCAAGACGCAGGAGCGCAATGAGCGCGAGCTGCGCGACCTCATCGAAACGGTCGAGGGCTGGTCGGGGAACCGCGTTTCCCCGGACGCGCTGCGTGAGGCGATCGCGCTGTGCAACGAGTACCGCGACGTGCTGACGGAGTTTTCCGCGCTGCGCGGGAAGGACAACTGCCGCGTGACCGGCAGCGAGGCGCTTGTGGTGATCGGCGGGTCCATGTTCATGGAGCGCCATGAAGCCATCGACCTGGTTCGCGCCGTCACCGAGGCGGCGAAGGGCTGGAAGAAAGCAGAGGGCGTGCGCGTGTATTACGTCGGCAGCCCGCAGGAGACCACCGAGGTCTACGAGCTCGCGGAGGCCAACGGCGTCAACATCGTCGGCGAGGACCACGACATGGGCGCGCGGATGTTCGACACGCAGGTGCGCACGAGCATCGAGCCGGTGTCCGCGCTGGCCGAGCGGCTGCTGAACCGCATGCCCAGCAGCGAGAAGGGCAGCATCGCCGCGCGTGTCAAGGCCATCGGAGAGAAGCTGGAGGAGACGGGAGCGGACGGCTTCCTGACCTATATGAACAACAACGACGAGGCCTACGTCTGGGATTATCCCAGCATCCGCAAAAACGTGCTGGAGCCGCGGGGCATCCCGTCGGTCACGGTGCAGAAGCAGACCTGGCCCCTGACGGAGCCGGAGACGCTGGCAGCGCAGATGCGCGAGCTGGCCGCGATGGGGAAGGAGGCACACCATGGCTGAAGAGAAGAAGGCATACGAGACCCGCTCGATCAAGCGCCTTGAGGCCACAAAGACCGCGAGCGCGTATCAGAAGGAATGGTTCAAGTCCCTGAAGCCCCGCGTCGAGGCGGGGGAGCCCTTCGCCCTTGTCGGCGCCGACGCGCCGATGGAGATCCTGCGCGCCATGGACATCCCCTTCGTTGTCTACCAGTGGTGGACAGCCATCTGCGCGGCCAAGCAGATGAATACGCAGATGTACGGCTACATCCGCGACGCGGGTTACCGCGACGATATCTGCTCCTACTGCTCCACCGCCTATGCCTGCGCGCTGGACCCGCACCCGGAGGAGGGGCCGTGGGGCGGCCTGCCCAAGCCCAGCATCCTCATCACGCAGAGCGAGTGCGCCGTCATGGGCAAGATCGAAAACCTCATGGCCGAGGCCTTCGGCGCCGAGCAGTACACGATGCAGCGCTACTATGAGCCGGTCATCACCGACAAGTGGTGGGAGAAGACCATCGAGCACTGGGACCAGCTCGCCAACGAGCGCCGCCGCGCGTTTTTCGAGCGCGAGCTGCGCGACCTGATCGCCTTCCTTGAGCAGAAGACCGGCCGGATGTTCGACATGAACCGTCTCCGGGAGATCATGGATTATGTAAATGAGCAGGACTACTGGTACCGCAAGACGCGCGACCTGATCGCCGAGACGAAGCCCTGCCCGGTCACGATCAGCGACACGGTCAATGCGGTCATGCAGGCGCAGTGGCAGCGCGGCACCAAGTGGGCGACCGAGCACGCCAAGAGCTTGTACGAGGAAGTCAAATTCCGCGTGGACAACAACATGCCCGCCGTGCCCAATGAGCGCATCCGCCTCATGTGGATCGGCCGCGGGCTGTGGTTCAACCTCGGCTTCTACAACTACTTCGAGGAGAAGTACGGCGCGGCCTTCATCTGGTCGATGTACCTCGGCCTCGCCGCGGACGCCTACGGCCGCGAGAACTATGAGTCCGACCCGCTCAAGGCGCTCGGCACCCGCTTCTCCATGATCACGGACTTCCTGCACACCCCGCCGTTCAACAGCGAGTGGTTCCTGAAGGAGGCGCGCCACAACCAGGTGGACGGCGTCGTCCTGCTGACCAGCGAGAACTGCATGAACAACGGCGACTTCTACTACAACATGGTCAAGACGCTGGAGGACAACGGCTTCCCGGTCTGCCTGCTGCGCGCCGACCCTGCGGACGCGAAGAAGTGGAATCAGGAGACGATGACCGCCGCGGTGGAGGACCTGATCGTCAACCGCATCGAGCCGAAGCTCAAAAAGTGAAAACCGCACGCAAAAAGCACCCGGCTGTGCCGGGTGCTTTTTGCATCTTATCTTCAATCGTATTCGCAGACGTAGGCCAGCTTGCCGCTGTATGTACTGCGGGCGACGGAGATCGGGTCGTTGCGCATGTCGTTGTAGCTCCATGTGCCGTTATTCTTGCGGTACCAGAGCAGGAGATAATCCTCGCGCGTGCCGTCCATATCCTTGGCGGAGGGTTCGCCCTTGTCCCACTGCGTGTAGCTCAGCGCGTCGCCGGTCACGTAGTACCAGTGCGAGTTGCTGGCGCGGTAGGCGCCGAGCCAGACGAACTGCGCGCCCTTGGCCTCCGCGAGGGAGATGACCTCGGCGAGCTGCTCATCGGTGCGGACGGTGGCCAGATGGCCGCCCTTGTCCTCGCACAGCTTCTTGGCCTGCTCCCAAGTCACGTTTTCCACAAAGACCTCATACTTCGGCACGGCGGGCGCCTCGGTCGGCTCCGGGGTGGGGGTCGGGGTCTCGGTCGGCGCGGGCACCGGCGTCTCGGTCGGAACGGGGGGATGGATAGGATTGTCCGTCACGCCGACGGTCTCCTCGGGCGGCGGCGTGCCGATCGGGAAGGCGGGATCGTAATAATCCCGGCAGCTCTTCAGCAGCAAAACAGCCGCCGCTGCGATCAGCGCGATCAGGATCACGGGCAGGACCCACCGGCCCTTTTTCTTCGGCGTTTTGCGAAACTCTCCGGCGTCCATGTTCTCGTCCACCTCGCCAGCCTCGCGCTGCCGGCGCGTTGCCGCGCGCCGCGGCTTGTCGGGAACGACGTGCTCAAAGTCCTTGTCGACCTTGTAGCTGTGGGCGTTTTCCACCTCGGTCTTCGTCAGCGGGATCACCGGCGCGACCGCGGGGACGGCGGCGCCCTCCGGGAGCGCCTGCAGCGCCAGCTTCAGCGCGGCGGGCTTCGGGTAGCGATCCTCCGTCTGGAAGGAGATCGCCTTCTCGATCACGTCGCCCAGCTCGCGCCCCGCGGAGCGGGGATAGGGCGGGGGCGTGCCCTTCATGCGGTTTTGCAGCGCGTAGGCGCGCGTCTCCGGCGTGTGCGCAGCGTCCGGAGAGAAGAAGGGCATCACGCCGTCGTTCAGCGCCGTATAGAGGATCAGGCCGATCGAATAGACGTCAGAGGCGGGGGAGGCGTTGCCGTTCCAGAACTGCTCCGGCGCGACAAACTCCAGCGCATCGGGCTCCAGCCCGGCGACGGAGCCGGTGGCGCCGGGGCCGAGGGCAACCTGCCCATCGGCGGCCGTGATATTGCCCGGCCAGATCGCGCCGTGACAGCCCTCCGGGCCGACGCTGCGTTCCGCGGCTTCGCACAGACCGACGCCGAGCGCGATCGCTTCGCGCGGCGTCATAGCGTAAAGGCCCCCGGCAAGCGTGTTGTCGGGGTCAAATGATAGAAATTCCATATATTGAAAGTCCTTTGGATGAATTCAGGTCAATTTGAATTGTATCATAGGGAATTATGTAAAGTCAACAGAATATTATGTAAAGTGGATAAGATGCGGCCTTGTTTTTTCCCGCAGACTGTACTACAATCGTTCTATATTACACAAATGCAAAATAGTTGCAACATTTCCGGCACGATATGGTGAAATGATGGAAAAAATACTGATCATCGGCGGCGGCGCCTCCGGCATGGCGGCGGCGATCGCGGCATCGCAGAACGGCGCGCGGCAGGTCACGCTGCTGGAGCGGCAGGCAAGGGTGGGGAAAAAGCTCGCCGCGACGGGAAACGGGCGCTGCAATCTGACCAATCTGGAGGCGAGTGTGCGCCGCTATCACGGCGCAGACCCGCGCTTTGCCGCGCCTGTCCTGCGTGATTACCCGCCGGAGCGGGTGCTTGCGTTCTTCTCGTCCCTGGGGCTTCAAACCGTGACGGAATACGGCGGGCGCGTCTATCCGAGGAGCGACCACGCGGGGAGCGTGCTGGACGTGCTGCGCCTCGGACTGGAGAGAGAAAATATCACGCTTTTGACCGGCTGCGCCGCCGAGGCGATGCGCCGCAGCGCAGAGGGGTTTACGGTCACGGCGGGGGAACGGGGATTTGATGCGGACAAGCTCATTCTCGCCTGCGGCGGCTGCGCGGGCGGCAAGCTCGGCGGCGTCATGGACGGCTATGTGCTGGCCGCCTCGCTCGGCCACAGCCGCACCGCGCTCTACCCGGCGCTCACGCCCTTGCGCACGGCGCCGGACTATCCGCGCGCGCTGAAGGGCATCCGCGTCGATGCGCGCGTGCGCCTGCGGAAGGGGGAGCGCGTGCTGGCACAGGCGCGCGGGGACGTCCTGTTCACCGATACCGGACTTTCCGGCACGGCCGTATTTGAGATCTCGCGCGCAGCCGCGGGGGAAACCGGCCTCACGGCGGAGCTTTGCCTGTTCGACGCGCCGGAGGAAACGCTCTTTGACGACCTTTGCGCCCGCCGCGCACGCTGGGGCGCGCTGGAGGCCAACCGCATCCTCACCGGCGCGGCGCAAAGCCGCGTGGGGCAGATGCTGTGCCGCTACGCGGGCATCTCCGGCGGCGCGGCCGCGGAAACGCTGACGGATGCGCAGCTTCACGCGCTGGCGCAGGCGATGTGCGCGTTCCGGCTGCCCGTCACGGGCGCCTCCGGCTTTGAGGCCGCGCAGGTGACGGCCGGCGGGCTGCGCACGTCCGAGTTCGATCCGGAGACGCTGCAAAGCCGCATCGTGCCGGGCCTGTACGCCTGCGGCGAGCTGCTCGATATCGACGGCGACTGCGGCGGCTTCAACCTGCAATGGGCCTGGGCCAGCGGCCTGCGGGCGGGGGAGCTGCGATGATTTGTGTGCGGAACCTCCGGCTGAACGTCGGAGAGACGGAACGCCGCCTGTGCGTGCTGGCTGCGCGGGCGCTGCGCATTTCACCGGCGCAGATCAAGAAAACCATAATTCTGAAAAAATCCCTGGACGCCCGCAAAAAGTCGGACATCCATTGGCTGTATTCCCTGGCCTGCGAGGTGGACGATGAGGACGGCGTACTGGCGCGCTGCCCCGGTGCAGAGCGCTACACGCCGTATGCGTATGAGATTCCAAAGGCGCACAGCGCGCTGCCCCCGGTGGTCGTCGGGCTCGGCCCGGCGGGCCTGTTCGCCGCGCTGCTGCTTGCGCGCGCGCATCTGCGCCCCGTCGTGCTGGAGCGCGGCGGCGACGTGGACGAGCGCATGGAGCGCGTCAAGGCGTTCTGGGAGTATGGGACGCTGGACACCGAATGCAACGTCCAGTTCGGCGCGGGCGGCGCGGGCGCATTCTCCGACGGCAAGCTCGCCACGGGCACGCACGACGGGCGCATCCCCTTCGTGCTGCAGACCTTTCACGAATTTGGCGCGCCGGAGAGCGTCACCTATGACGCAAAGCCGCATGTGGGGACGGACGTACTGCGCGCGGTCGTGCGCGGCATGTGCGACGAGATCCGCCGCTGCGGCGGTACGATCTGCTTTCATACGCGCCTGACCGGACTGGCGACGGAGAACGGACATATCACCGCCGTCGAAGCGGCCACGCCGGAGGGAACGCGGCACATCGCCTGCGCCGATGTGATCCTTGCGCCTGGTCACTCGGCGCGGGACACCTTCGCATGGCTCCATGCCGCGGGTATTGCGATGGAGCGCAAGCCCTTTGCCATGGGCGTGCGCATAGAGCACGTGCAGCGCGAGATCGGCTTTTCCCAATACGGAGATAATTATGTAAACCTTCCGGCGGCGGACTACAAGCTGAATGTCCGCCTGCCGGACGGCGGCAGCGCCTATACCTTCTGCATGTGTCCCGGCGGCTATGTGGTCGCGGCGGCCAGCGAGCGCGGCGGCGTGTGTACCAACGGCATGAGCTATTCCGGCCGCGCCGGAGAAAACGCCAACAGCGCGCTTTTGGTGACGCTGCAGCCGGCGGATTTCCCGGGCGATGGCGTTCTGGCGGGCATGGAATGGCAGCGGGAGATCGAGCGCGCCTGCTTCCGATGCGGCGGGGAGAACTACATGGCCCCGGCGCAGACCGTGGGGGATTTCCTGCGCGGCTGCGCCTCAGAGGGCCCCGGGCGCGTGCAGCCGACCTACCGCCCCGGCGTGCGCTGGTGCGATCTGCACACGGCGCTGCCGGCGGCGCTGACAAGGGTGCTGGAGGCGGCGATCCCCGCGCTGGGGAAAAAGCTGCATGGCTTTGACGACGCGGATGCGGTCCTCACCGCGCCGGAGACGCGCTCATCCTCGCCCGTGCGCATCCTGCGCGACGCGCGCACGCTGCAGTCCGCGCTCGGCGGGCTCTATCCCTGCGGCGAGGGCGCGGGGTACGCCGGCGGCATCACGAGCGCCGCGGTCGACGGCATGCGCGCCGCGGAGAAGCTGATCGAACAGTATCGGACGAGCTGAAACGGAGAGGGACATGGGCTATTGCGACTGGGCGAACACCAACGCGCGCAACAAAGCATACCACGACGGCGAATGGGGCGTGCCGGTGCACGACGAGCGCCGAATGTTCGAGCATCTGACGCTGGAGTGCCTGCAGTGCGGCCTGAGCTGGGATCTGATGCTGAAAAAGCGGGAGATCTTCCGGGCGTGCTTCGCCGGATATGACTATGACGCGGTCGCCGCCTTCGACGAAGCGGACGTCGAACGCATTTTGCAGACCGAGGGCATGCTCCGCGCGCCGCGCAAGGTGCGCGCCGTGATCGAGAATGCCCGTTGCTGCCAGAGCGTGCGCGCGCAGTTCGGCGGGCTTTGCGAATACTTTTGGTCGTTCACCGGCGGAAAGACGGTTTTGTATCAGGGCCACGACACGGGGCGCATCCCGGTCAGCAACGGCCTGTCGGCGCGCATCAGCAAGGATCTGAAGCGCCGCGGCTTTCGCTTTGTCGGGCCGGTGACGATCTATTCCCATCTGCAGGCCTGCGGGATCATCAACGACCATGACGCGACCTGCCCCTGCCGCGCGGCGATTAGCAGCGCGCACCCCACCGTGCGCATGCGGCGGGACCACGAGGTGGATTGACACGAAGGGAGGAAGCAATGGAATATCAAGAGATCAACGCGAGCACCATCGACCGCTGGGTGCGCGAGGGCTGGGAATGGGGCCAACCCATCGACCATGCGACATTTCAGGCGGCGCAGCGCGGCGTCTGGGATGTCAAGCTGACGCCGACGAAAGCCGTTCCGCACGAGTGGTTCGGGACGCTGTACGGAAAGCGCGTCCTCGGCCTGGCCAGCGGCGGCGGACAGCAGATGCCGATTTTCTGCGCAGTCGGCGCAAAATGCGCCGTGCTCGACTTCTCGGACGAGCAGCTGGCGAGCGAGCGGCTGGTTGCGGCGCGCGAGGGCTATGAGATCGAGATCGTGAAAGCGGACATGACGCGGCCGCTGCCCTTCGGGACCGCGACCTTCGACATGGTCTTTCACCCGGTTTCCAACTGCTATGTCGAGGAAGTGGAGCCGATCTGGCGGGAGTGCTGGCGCGTCCTGAAGCCGGGCGGCATTCTGCTGGCCGGCATGGACAACGCGATCAACTATCTTTTCGATGGGGAGGACGAGCGGGAGGTCGTCAATTCGCTGCCGTTCAACCCCCTCAAAAACCCGGAGCAGATGCGCCAGCTTGAAGCAAGCGACAGCGGCGTGCAGTTTTCCCACACGCTCAGCGAGCAGCTCGGCGGACAGCTGCGCGCGGGCTTCCGGCTGACCGACCTGTATGAGGACACAAATGGCGAGGGGCGGCTGCACGAGCTGAATATCCCGTGCTATATCGCCACCCGCGCGGTCAAGGAAGTGTCCGTATGAGCAGTACCGAAGCGCGCGAAGCGCCGCAGGCGCCGACCTTGCTGGCCGACGATCCGTTCTATGCTGTGCTGGCTGCGCACCGGGATGTCTGTGTGGACTATTGCCTTGTCCGGTGCAACGCGCCGTATCGCGGTCCGGCGTCCCACCGGGCGGCGCTCGGCTTTGCCGTCGGCTGCCTCTCCGCCGCAGACGAGGAGGACGGCCCCGTGTGGTCGTGCGAGGTCGAAAAGGCAAAAGGCCGCAAGATCGCGGCGGCGGAGCTTCTGGCGCTGCCGGATGCGCCGTGGAAGCGGACAGAGCCATACAAGGGCACGAACGTCACGGCCTATCTGACCCCCAGGGCCGACGGCGGACCGATCCCGTACTGGTTTGCCTTCCTGGAGCCGCCGCACGGCAGCGGCGATACGTCGGAGGACTTCACCGCCGTAAACGCCGCCCTGTTCCCGGCGGGGACGGCGGGGCTGGAGGTTTACGAATGGAGTACGGACTGGTCGGATTACTTTGACGACGGCCACGAATGGTGGGGCGCCGGGTGCTGGAGCGTCTATGACCGGGCGCTGGACCGCTTCGCGGTGATTCTGGCCTCGGCGACGGATTGAGGGAGACAGAGCAGATGGAACCGTATCGACACACCGTACAGTACTATGAAACGGACCGCATGGGCATTGCGCACCATTCCAACTACATCCGCTGGATGGAGGAGGCGCGCGTCGATTTCCTGCGGCAGCTCGGCTGGGGCTACGACCGGCTGGAGGCGGAGGGCATTGTCTCCCCGGTGACGGCGCTGGACTGCAAATACAAAGCGACCACGACCTTTCCCGACGTTGTGACCGTGCAGGTCTATGTCGCGCAGCTGAAAAACGCGACGCTGCGCATCGGCTACCGCATGGAAAAGCAGGACGGGCAAATCGCCTTCGAGGGGCAGTCCGAGCATTGCTTTCTGAACCGGGAGGGCCGGATCGTGCGTCTGCGCCGGGAAAAGCCGGAGTTCTACGCCGCGCTTGCGCAACAGGCAGTTGCTTGCCTTGACGTGGACCATGCGCTACAATGAGACCAACGAAACACAAGGAGGCGTTTCCATGGAGATGAAGGATACCCTGAAGCAATTGCGCGAAGCGCGCGGACTGACGCAGGAGCAGCTGGCGCAGCGCGTACTCGTCACGCGGCAGGCGGTCAGCCGCTGGGAGACCGGCGAGACGCAGCCGAACACGGAGACGCTCAAGCTGCTCTCCCGCGAGCTCGACGTGTCCATCAACACCCTGCTCGGCGCGCCGCGGCAGCTTTATTGCCAGTGCTGCGGCATGCCGCTGACCGAGGACGGTATGCTCAGCCGGGAGCCGGACGGGACAATCAACGAGGATTACTGCAAATGGTGCTACACGGAGGGCAGCTTTGTGTATCCCTCAAAGGACGCCCTTCTGGACTTCCTGATCGCCCACATGCCGAACCCGGACGGCCAGCCGGACGCCGCGCGCCGCGCGCTTTACGATGCGCACCTGTCGCAGCTGAAGCACTGGAGACCGTGACGAGCAAAATTCATAGTGAAATTAATCTGCCTTCGGTGTATACTGTTACCGAAAGGCAGGTTTTTTCTATGTCATGTACAACGGTTCTGGCGGGCTGCAAAGCCACAAACGACGGCTCTACGATGATCGCCCGCACGGACGACGGGCATTTCGACGTAAAAAAGCTCACCGTCGTCCCCCCAAAGCAGCAGAAAAAGAAGTATAAGAGCGTGATCTCCCATGTGGAAATCGAGCTGCCGGACGCTCCGCTGTCCTACACGGCCAGCCCGAGCGTGGACCCCAAAAACGGCGTCTGGGCGGCCACGGGCATCAATGCCGCGGGCGTGGGCATGACCGCCACGGAGACGATCACCTCCAACCCCCGCGTCCTCTCCGCCGACCCGCTGGTGGAGCTGAAAAAGGCGCAGAAGCGCGGCAAAAAGGAGACCCCCGGCGGCATCGGCGAGGAGGACATCGTCGTGCTTGTCCTGCCCTATATCCGCACGGCGCGGGAGGGCGTGCTCCGGCTTGCGTCGCTGCTGGAGCAATACGGCACCTATGAGTCCAACGGCATCGCCTTCAACGATGAAAAAGAGGTCTGGTGGATGGAGACCATCGGCGGCCACCACTGGATGGCACGCCGCGTCCCGGACGACCGCGTCGTCATCATGCCCAACCAGTTCGGCATGGACGCCTTCGACCTCGACGACGCCTTCGGAAAACGCAAAGCGCACCTGTGCTCCGCCGATCTGCGGGAGTTCATATGCGAGCACAAGCTCGACTGTAACCAAAACGGCGCGTTCAATCCCCGCGCGGTTTTCGGCTCGCGCTCGGATCAGGACCATGTCTACAACACGCCCCGCGCGTGGTTCATGGGCCGGTATCTCTGTCCCCGCGCGTATCGCTGGGACGGTCCGGACGCCGACTTCACGCCGGAGAGCGATGACATCCCCTGGTCCTTTGTCCCGGAGCGCAAGGTGGCGGTGGAGGATATCAAGTACATGCTTTCCTCCAACTACCAGGGCACGCCCTACAACCCCTACCTGAACCACGACAGCGGCGCGCGCGGGAAATACCGGTCCATCGGCATCAACCGCACGGGCGTGACGAGCGTCTGCCAGATCCGCCCGGAGCTGCCGGAACCGATCCGCGGCGTGGAGTGGATCTGCTTTGCCTCGACGACCTTTGACGCGCTTTTGCCGGTCTATACCAACGTGGAGAAAATGCCGGAGTACCTCTCCAAGGTCACGCTCGATTGCTCCACGGAGAATTTTTACTGGTCCAGCGCCCTGCTCGGCGCGCTGGCCGACCACAGCTACAACGAATGCATACAGTTCATCTACCGTTATCAGGCCGCGGTGATGACGTGCGGACGGCAGATTCTGCTGGAATACGACAGGAAAATGGCGGAAAGCGGAGATTTCACCCTCTCCGCCGCGGCGAACGAGGCCCTCGCGCGCATGGCGAAGGAGGAGACGGTCAAGGCGCTCAACCAGGTCCTGCGCGCCGCCTCCGAGACCATGAAGAACGGCTACAACCGCGCCGACAACTGATGCGGCGCAAAGGAACGGGGCTGCGGCAAAACGCCCGCCTCCGTCATCGCGTTTCTCTATAACCCGCAGCGGCGGGCTGCCTCACACCACGAGGCAGCCCGCCGCTTTTCATGCCGATGTTTCCTTTTTGACCGAATTGCGTATTATTGTAGACAAAAAATTCGGGGATTTTGCGAAAGTAATCAAGCGAAAATGTTCGGTTTCTCCTTTCGTATTGGGGACTTTCCGAACATTGGGAATTATAGCACTTCTGCGCGCTTGCGTCTACATAAATACGCAAAACGCGGCGTCGTGTCAAAGGGCCTGGCCGGAGAGCCAGCCCTGCGATTAGTGGAAGTCCGGTGCGAATCCGGGACATATACCCCGATACTGTGGACATGGGAGCCTGTTTTTCTCGCAAGCGCTTGATCCGTCAGCGCTTGCGCACGGAGTGATCCGGTCACTGCGCACAGCGGTAAGGCGAAAAACAGACGTTGGCCGCAAGGCCGGTTACCGTGCAAGTCAGGAGACCGACGACGTCGCCCGCCGCATGGGTATGGTTACGGCGGAAACCATAGGGCTGCGAGAATACGGTCGCGGCGGCATTTTGCATTTCAGAAGGAGGACGCCATGCCGCACTACAAAACCAGGGAGGAATACTGGCGCGCCCACGGCTGGCCCCAGCTCGCCGCGGAGGTGGGACGCCGCACGGTGGAGGACCTGCACAAACGTGGCATCAAAGCCAACCCGCAAAGCGGGGTATACCAAAACACCTTCAACCGTCTGGCCGAGATTTACAAGAAAGAGGTCAAGAGCGAGAAAAGGTCGAAGGAGAAGCGCGAGGCGGAGTGGCTGGCGCAGCACAAGGACGACACGGACGAGCAACTCCTGGCCTATCTCCGGGAAACGGTCACGCTGCCGAAGCATCTTCACAACACCGCCGGTCTCCCCGGCGGGAGGTATATCATCAAGCGTTTCGGCGGCTGGTATAAGGCGCTGCGCATGGCCGGACTGCTCCCGCCGGAGGAGCCCGCCGAGGCGACCGAGCCCCCGCCGGAGAAATAAACAGCGCCCGCTGAAAGCGGGCGCGTGGGATGTAGTAACGGAGTATCAGAACCGCGCGGTCAGATGGCTTTTTTGAGCTCGTTGATTTCTTTGTTCATTGCGGCCACTACAGTTTTCAAAAAGCTGACTTCCTCGGCAAGTTCGTCCACACGATTCTTCGGAGCGAGCGTTTCGAGCAGGGTCTCATGGCCCTCGACCAGGATGCGAAAGTTCGGACGGACCTCGTTTTCCGTGAGAAGGTCAACATACTGCTTCATCCGCTCCTCGGACGCAGAAATCGCTTTACCGATCTCCTCGGTCATCATTTCCCGGATGGCCTGCAAATCTTGTTTATCTAACACAGTTAAGCCCCCCTTCCTGTTCACAGGTACAGTATAGATTGCCAGGCGGTCTCAGTCAAGAGAAAAACAAAACTAACATACACGCGAAATGTAAGGAGGACGAAATCATGAAACAAACGAAGAAGCTGTTGGCGCTGCTTTTGGCGGTGCTGATGCTGTGCTCGCTGCTGCCGGTGGCGGCGCTGGCGGACGATGTTGTTCTAAGTATAACAGGGGACGCCAAAGATGTATTTATTTACTTTGGAATGGACGACTATAGGTATACTGACATATTGGAAGATAGAGACCTCTTAACAGATGAAGTTGATTTTTGGGAAATCAATGAATAGCGGAATATATCCGGAATCAGTTAAAGAGGATGAAATGTCCAATCAACTGACAATGGAGGAAATCGACCCGTTTACGGGTGGCAAGTAACAGTCTCCTCGCATGTGCCAGACCGTATTTACGCCTTTAGGCGTGGCTAGTAATCAAGGGCTATGCCCGAAAATGGAAAACCACCCGCTAGGCGGGTGGATGTTTATTGTCATATACGCTTGTAAAGCCGCGCGCTCCAAAACTGCATATCCAGCTCGTCCAGATAGAAATGGAAGATCGCGCGCCAGTTCTTTGTCGCCGTGCTCAAGAGGATATAATCACATTCCGGCTTCACGGCCTGTTCGGCATAGGCGAAGAGCGCCGCGCCGACGCCCCGGGAGCGGCGCGACGGGACCACGTACAGCTCCTCGACCTCAAAGTACGGCGTTGCGTCGGGCATGATGGAGCTTTGCCGCTCGGATTTGCAGCGCTTCCCGAAGAGGTAGCCGATGACCGCGCCGTCGGCCTCGGCGAGAAAAATGCGGTTGCCCTCGATGTCCGCGCGCGCGTTGGCGCGGTAGCCGTGACAGCTCTGCTCGGCCTCCCATTCCTTTGAGAGCGCAATCAGCGTTTCCAGCACGGCGTCATTCAATTCGGCCTCACGCAGCAGCATCGGATTCATCCTTTCTCAATGGCAATGGTAAAGCCGCCGGATTCGTCCAGAATCCGAAGCACATGGCCCTGCGCCAGCAGCGCCAGCTCCGCAGCGGCGTAGGGGTGAAAGACCATGCCCGCCCACTTGCCGCCGGTAAAGAGGCAGTCGCCGTCGGCATTGACCGTGTGCGGCGCGGAAACGTAGTCCGCGTCCGCGGCGTCGAGCGTCGCCAGCACGCAGCCGCCGCGCCGGGTGATGCGCAGCAGCTCCCGCACCGCCTTGACGGCATCGGCGCGCGGAAGATGGTCGAGCACGTCGCGGGCGACGACCGCGTCGAATGCGCCGTCAGGGTAGGGCGTGTCGAGCACGTCTGCGGCGCGAAACTCGCCCGATAAGCAGCCGTTTTCCGCCAAAAGCGCCTGCGCCAGCGCCGCCGCGTCAGCGGACAGGTCAAAGCCGGAGACGGCAAAGCCGTGCTGCGCAAGCTTGCGCGCATACGCGCCGCAGCCGCAGCCGGCGTCGCAGACGCGCACGGCGTTACGCGTCTTGAGCGCGTCGATGATGGGATCGCAGGCGCGGTCGAGTTGCGCGGCGTAGTCCGCAAGGTGCTGCCGGTCCACCGCCTTCCACGTCGATTCCCAAAAGGATGCGCCGCTCATTCGCTCCGCCTCCCGTCGCCGGCCACGCGGCGCAAAAGCGTCGGCGCCGCCGTCGCCAAAAGCTCCATCGCCGCGCCGTAGTCCGTCAGATACGCGCGCACGGCGTCCTCCCCGACGATCACCGGCATGCGGTCGTGCGTTTCGGCCATGCTCTCGTTGGCGCTGCGCGTGAAGATCACGAAGCGGCGGACACCGTCCACGATCCGGTAGATCCCGCAGAGATAGAGCAGCGCGCCCTGCCCCACGGTGAAATAGTACTTGGTCTTGTTTGCGTCCCGCCCCCACTCAAAAAAGCCCGAGGCGGGGAGGAGGATGCGCCGGTCCGCCATGCAGTCGGAAAAGGTGCGCTTTTGCGCCGCGGTCTCCGCGCGGGCGTTGAGCAGCAGTTTCCGGTCGCGCACGCCGGGAAAGCCGAACATCGCGGGGACCGCGACGATCTTCTCCTGCTTCCGGATGAGGGCGGGCGCGGAATCGCCGGGGTGGATCTCGCCGGTGCGGAAGGCGCCGGGGTAGTTGCGCTCCATCACGCGCAGGATCAGCGCGGCCTTGGCGTCGTCTTCATCTTCTCCGAAATAGTATCTGCAGCACATGGCGGTGTCCTTTCCGTTGGATTCCAGAGATCAGTATTACCCGCCGCGGGCCGGAAGTCAAGGCCAAATCGCGCAGGGAAGATGCACGCCGACGGAAAGTTACGCTTTTTTTGAAAAATCAGTAGCGCGCGGCGGGTTTTGCGTTTATAATAAGAGAAAATCCAAAAAAACGAATTCAAACGCGATACAGGAGGTATGCATCATGCGTGTTTTTGCACTGGAGCTGAACAATGAGATCAAGGGCATCAAGGAGAGAGAAGCGTACATCGAGGGACTGATCGCCAAGCTGCCGGAGCCGGACCTCGTGGTGCTGCCGGAGCTGGCGCTGTGCAGCTTCATGCCCAACCAGCGCATCTGGCAGTATGCCGACGACAAGGGCAAGGAGACGACGGAGTGGGCGCTGCGCATGGCGATCAAATACAATACCTACATCGGCGTCGGCTACTGCGATATGGAATACAAGGACTTCTACAACCGCTACATGGTCGTCGGGCCGAAGGGCGTCTGCGGCGCCGTCGCCCAGTCCGAGGGCATCTCCGCCGTCTTCCGGCGCGGCGATTTCAAGAACACCATCGTGACGCCCTTCGGCAAGATCGCCGTCGCGGTGGGCTACGACTTCCGCCTGGAGCACTTCTACGAGAACATCAAGGATGAGTCGATCAGCATGATCCTGGCGCCCATCGCCTCGCCCGCCGATCCGGCGCAGATCGAGCGCGAGAAGAAGGAAAACGACCTGCGCGCTTCGCTCTACAACAGCGCGTTTGACGTGCCGGTCGTCTATGTCAACAGCGTCGGCGCGCTCGACGAGATGCCCGGCAAGGTCGGCGCGTCGATGACCCGGCGCGGCTTCCGGCTGAACGGTCTGAGCCGCATCTACTTTGAAAAGGCGGAGACGATTGAGACGGACGTTCCCGAGGCGACCGGCGCGGAGCTGCCGGTGCACTCCAAGCGGCGCGTCCGGGACATCCCGTTTTACAGCGGCCACCTCACGCCGGGCAGCTTTTTCTACCGGACCTTCGTCATCAAGCGGGACGCCATGTGGGCGGTCAAGTATTACGGCAAGAACCACCTCGCCGCAGCGGAGGCGCTGGAGGCCGCGGCCGAATGATCCTCACGGAGCCGACGATGGCGTATGAAGCGCAGATCCGGGCCTTCCGGCAGGATTTTCTCGATGCCGGCAGCCCGTCGGAGGGCTCCGGCTCGCTTCTGCGCTATGAACGCACGGAGGACTGGCTTGCGCAGGTCGCGCGCTATGCCGACCCGGCGACGGTCCCGCCCGACCGCGTGCCGTGTACGCAGTACATCTACGTCCGCGCGTGCGACGGGAAGATCGTCGGCATGATCCAGATTCGGCATTATCTCAACGAAATGCTGGAAAAGTACGCCGGTCACATCGGCTACTCCGTCTGCCCGAGCGAGCGGCGGCGCGGCTACGCGACGCGGATGCTCTCCGCGGCGCTGGATAAATGCCGCGAGATGGGGCTGAGACGCGTGATGATCTCCTGCCGTCCGGACAACGAGGCCAGCCGCCGGACGATCCTCCGCAACGGCGGCGTCTATGAAAACACGGTCTGGGAGCCGGAGCGCGACAGAGCGCTGGAGCGCTACTGGATCGAGCTGTAAAGGAGCGAAGCGATGGCCTCCAGTAAGGAATACCTTGATTTTGTGTTGGAGCAGCTCTCCGCGCTGGAGGGCGTGTCCGCCCGCGCGATGATGGGGGAATATGTGCTGTATTACCGCGGCAGGGTGGTCGGCGGCGTGTATGACGACCGCTTTCTGCTCAAGCCCACGAAGTCCGCGCTGGCGCTGATGGGCAGCGCACCGACGGAGATCCCGTATCCCGGCGCAAAGGCGATGCTCGCCGCGGACATTGACGACGCCGCATTGTGCTGCCGCGCCGTCGAAGCGGTTGCCCAGGACCTTTCCGCCAAGGGAAAATGAGAGGAGAACGACATGTCGAACAAGTATGAAGCCATGGTCCATTTCTTCACCCCGGAGGACACGGACTTCGGCCCGTGGAGCCACAGCCCGCAGCCCTTCCTGCACGGCGAGCGCGATCTGCCCGGCGGCAACCTCACCGCGGGCTTTCAGGTCATCACCGCGCCCGTGACGCTGGAGGACGAACCGATCCTCCACCGCGAGGAGGAGACGCTGTTTTTCCTCGGCGCTTCGCTGCCGGACGTCTTTGCCGCATGGGACGCGGAGATCCACTTCTATATGGGACCGGCGCTCGACAAGCTGGAGAAGATCGTCATTACCGAGCCGACCGCCGTGCGCGTGCCGCAAAACTGGTGGCACGGGCCGCTGAAGTTTGTGCGCGTGGGCAAGCCGGTGCTGTTTCAGGCGGCGCTCTTTTCCGGACGCCCCGGCTACATTAAGAAGGTCAAAACCTCCGACGGCGAGCTTTTGGAATTCATCGAGGGCGAGGCGCACCGAAAGCCCCACACGGGCGAGCGGGCAAGCGTGGCGTGGAGCGCGGCCAATGAGGACGGCGTGGCGCGCTATACGGACGACGGCGCCTATGACGCCGCCAAGGCCCCGGACTGGGAGAACTGCGCCCGCGTCCCGGGCTATATCCCGATCTCCTATTCCGACGCCACGACGCTTTTGCACGAAAAGCCCGCGCTTTCCAGAGCCGTCGCCAAAAGCGTGCTGGCCATGCCGAAGGAGACCACCGACTGGGGCAGCTGGATGCCCAACCCCAAGACCTATTTCCGCGGCCAGTCCTACATGGAGGACGCCACCTACCACGTCGGCTGGCAGATCTTCACGGGCGCGCTGAACATGGAGGAGGCGCACTTCCATCAAGGCAAGGACGAGTATCTGTTCTTCATGGGCGCCGACCCGATGAATATGTTCGACTTCGACGCCGAGATCGACATCATGATCGGCGACGACCCGGACCATATGGAGACCTACCACATCAACCGCCCCTGCGTCATCCGCTTCCCGGCCAACGTGTGGCACTGCCCGATCCGCTTCCGCAAGATGAAAAAGCCGCTGCTGTTCCAGGCCGCGTTCCAGGACGGCGTCTGGGGCACGATCACGCGCAGCCTGCCCGCGGAGGGCGCGCAGCAGAAGCAGTATTTCAGCCGGAAGTACACCTACGACTACATGGGCGACAACGTCCGCCGCTGCAAGTTCAACGAGGAGAAGCCCTGCATCGTCTGCGGCAAGTGCTTCCCGCGGCAGGAAAACATCGAATGAGCGCGCAATCCGCGCTTGCAAATCCACCGCAAAGGCGCTATAATTCCCGTATATTCCGGAACATATAAGGAGGCGTTTTACGCTATGAAAAGAACTCCGGTCAAAACCATCGTTGCCATCGGCATCGGCGCGGCGCTGTTTTTCGTTCTGGGACGCTTTGTCGCGATCCCGAGCCCCGTTCCGAATACCAGCATCTGCATCCAGTACGGTCTGCTCGGCTTTATGGCCGTCCTGTTCGGGCCGCTGGCCGGCGTGCTGATCGCCCTGATCGGCCACTTCCTGATCGACCTGTCCTGGGGCGGCGGGATCTGGTGGAGCTGGGTTATCGCCTCCGGCGTGTTCGGTCTGCTGATGGGCCTTGTCTCCAAAAAGATCAAGCTGGCGGACGGTGAGTTCGGCGGCAAGGGCGCTGCGGTGTTCAACGTTTCGCAGGTCGTGGCGCACATCATCTGCTGGGCGGTCGTTGCGCCCGTGCTGGACATCGTGATGTATGCCGAGCCCGCGAACAAGGTCTTCCTGCAGGGTCTTGTCGGCGGCCTTTCCAACATCGTCACCACGGCGATCATCGGCACGCTGCTGTGCGTCGCCTATGCCGCCGCCAAGCCGAAGAAGGGCAGCCTGAAGGAAGAGAAGGAAGAGAAGTAAACGACACAGCTTGACACGGCGGGGGCGCGCTCCCGCCGCGTTTTGTTAGAGGTGAAGTCCGTGGACGAACCGATCATCGCGTTTCATGATTTTGGCTTTCAATACAATGCGCAGGCGGAGCCGACGCTGCACCACATCGACCTTGAGATCCGGAAAGGGGAGAAGGTACTGATCGTCGGGCCCTCCGGCTGCGGAAAATCGACGCTGGCGCACTGCATGAACGGCCTGATCCCGTTTTCCTACCGGGGCGAGAGCACCGGCAGCGTCACCGTGCGCGGAAAAGAGACGAAGGCACTGAACCTCTTCGAGATTTCCCGCACGGTCGGGACCGTGCTGCAGGATTCCGACGGGCAGTTCATCGGCCTGACGGTGGCGGAGGACATCGCCTTTGCGCTGGAAAACAACTGCGTGCGCGATCCCGAGCTGCACGCGCGCGTCGACAAGGCGGCGCAGGCGGTGGGGATCGAGTCGCACCTTCGCCACGCGCCCGGCGAGCTGTCCGGCGGACAGAAGCAGCGCGTTGCGCTCGCGGGCGTCATGGTTGACGACGTAGATCTGCTGCTCTTTGATGAGCCGCTGGCGAACCTCGACCCGGCAACCGGCAAGAGCGCGATGGAGCTCATCGACGAGATCCATACGCGCACCGGCGCCGCCATCGTCATCATCGAGCACCGGCTGGAGGACGTGCTGCACCGGGATGTGGACCGCATCGTGCTGATGTGCGCGGGGCGCATCCTTGCCGACCTGCCGCCGGATGCGCTTTTGAGCAGCGACCTGCTGCGGGATAACGGCATCCGCGAGCCGCTGTACCTTACCGCCCTGCGCTACGCCGGCGTCACGGTGACGCCGGAGATGCTGCCGCACAGCATCCGCACCGTCCGCCTGACGGAAAAGGAAAAGGGCATGGTGCAAAGCTGGTTTCACAGCATGCCGCCGCACGCCGTCGAGGAGACGCGCCCGCTGCTGCTGGATGCGCAGCACGTGACCTTTTCTTACGCCAACGGCCACCGCGCGCTGGAGGACGTGTCCGTCTATGTCCGAAAGGGCGAGCTCATCGCCATCGTCGGCACGAATGGCGCGGGCAAATCGACCTTCTCAAAGGTCGTGTGCGGCTTCGAGAAGGAGCAGGAGGGGCGTATCGAATTCACCGGCTGCGACTGGGGTACGCTCTCGCTGAAGGAGCGCGCCGACCACGTCGGCTATGTGATGCAAAACCCGAACCAGATGCTTTCCAAGCCGATGATCTTCGACGAGGTGGCGCTCGGCCTGCGCACGCGCGGCGTTGCGGAGGAGGAGATCAAAACGCGCGTGGAGGACACGCTGCGCGTCTGCGGCCTGTGGCCGTTTCGCAAATGGCCGGTGTCCGCGCTGAGCTACGGGCAGAAAAAGCGCGTGACGATCGCGTCGATCCTCGTGCTGGAGCCGGAGATGATCATTCTCGACGAGCCGACGGCGGGACAGGATTACCGGCACTACACGGAGATCATGGAGTTTCTGCGAAAGCTCAACCGCGACGGCATCACCGTCGTTATGATCACCCACGACATGCACCTGATGCTGGAATACGCCGAGCGGAGCGTCGTGTTCTCCGACGGCCATGTGATCGCCAACGACACCTCCGCCGGCGTTTTGACCGATCCGGACGTGATTGCGCGCGCCAACCTCAAGGAGACGAGCTTGTACGACCTTGCGCTTGCGTGCGGTATCGCCGAGCCGCGCGAGTTCGTGCAGCGCTTCATCGACCATGAGCGGGAGGTGGCGCGCGCATGAGGAACATCTTCAACTACATCGACCGCCCCTCGCCGATCCACCGGCTCACCGGCGCGACAAAGCTGGTCTGCCTGCTGCTGTGGAGCTTTGCCGCCATGAGCACCTATGACACGCGCCTGCTCGTCTTTCTGACGCTGCTGAGCTTTGTGCTGTTCTATGTCTCAAAGATCCGGGTGCGCGACGTGTCGTTTCTGCTGAGCTTCATGGCGGTGTTCATGGTGCTGAACAATGTGCTGATCTTTGTGTTCGCGCCGCAGCACGGCGTGACGCTTTACGGGACGAGCCATCCGATCTTTTCCCTCGGCGGCAATTACGTCGTTACGAAAGAGCAGCTCTTCTACCACCTGAACCTTGTGCTGAAGTATTTCGCCACGATCCCAATCGTGCTGCTGTTCGTCTGCACCACCAATCCCAGCGAATTTGCCGCCTCGCTCAACCGCATCGGTGTGAAGTATACGATCGCCTATTCGGTTTCGCTGGCGCTGCGCTATATCCCGGACATCCAGAAGGAATACCACGAAATCTCGCAGGCGCAGCAGGCGCGCGGCATCGAGATGAGCCGGAAACAGAATCTCATCAAACGCCTGAAAAGCGCCAGCGCGATCCTGATCCCGCTGATCCTCTCCAGCATGGACCGGATCGAGGTGATCTCCAACGCCATGGAGCTGCGCGGCTTCGGCAAGGAGAAAAAGCGCACCTGGTACATGGAGCGGCCGTTTGCACCTGCGGATTTTGTCGCCATGGCATTGTGCGCGCTGTTCCTCGCGGCGTCCATTGCGCTGAATATCGCAAACGGCGGACGGTTCTGGAATCCGTTTGTGTCCTGATACCGCAAACGCGGGCGGCAGACCGTTTCGGCCTGCCGCCCGCGTGCGTTATGCAGGAAAAATGGCAATGCTTCAGCGCGCCGCGATGCGTCCGAGCTCGGTATAGATCATGCTGTTTCTGCCGCGGTCCGAGCGCATGAGCGAAAAAGCGTCGATGCGCATTTCGGCGTCACCGATGAGCACGCCCGGCATGACGCCGGACGCCCGGCGCAACAGCGTGATGTGCGGGGAAAAGCGCTTGCGGTCAAAGGGGATGCCGGCTTCGGCAAGCGCGTGACGCACGGCGCGCACCAGCGTATCGAGCGGCGCGGACGGGCGCAGGCCGGCCCACCAGAGATCACCGAAGCAGCCCATACCCTCCAGCTCCAGGACAAAGGGGGAGAAGGACACGCCGGAAAGCGCGTCCAGCACCGGCTGCGCATCCGGGTATTCCCCGATGAAGGCCAGCGTCAGGTGCAGGTTTTCCTCCGCGGTGTAATTGCCGCGGACGCCGCGGTCGTACAGATTATTCTGCGCGCTTAAGAGCGCGCTGCGCATCTCGTCGGACAGACGGATCGCGAGAAACAGACGCATATTGCTTCCTCCTTTGCTGCTGCTGCCGTCAATTCAGATGCCGTTCCCGGTATTCGTTGGGCGTCATGCCGGCGTACTTTTTGAACACCTTTGCAAAATGGCCGTGGGAGGAAAAGCCGAGATAGGCCCCGATCGCGGCGGCGGATTTATCGGAATAGCGGAGGAGACGTTTGGCCTCCTCTGTTTTTTCGTTTAGAATGAAGTCCGTGAGCGTCATGCCGGTCTCTTTCTTGAACTTGGCGGAGAAGTGGGTGCGCGTGAGATAGAATTCCCGCGCCATCGCCTCGGTCCGGATCGGCTCGGAGAGGTGGCGCTGGACGTAGTTGGCGACATCGACGGCCAGCTTCGTCGGGCTTTTGCCGCGGCGCACCTTTTCCACCTGCTCGGTGAATTCGAGGACCATGTTGTATTGCAGGTTGAGGATGGCGCTGTGCTCCGAAAGCTGCTCCACCCGCTGGATAAAGGCGTCGGAGAGGGAGAGGGCCTCCTCCGCGTCCAGACCGCCGCGGATGGCGGCGCGCGTTGTCAGCGTTGCGGTGACGATGAAGGTGTTGCGCAGCTGGCGGAGCTGGTCTGCGGCCAAAAGCCCGGCGCGGACGGGCGGCGCGGCGGCAAACCACTGGCGCAGGGCCGCTGTGTCGCCGCGGCGTACCATGTCCATCAGCGTCTCCTCAAGCTGCAGGGCATGGTGGCTCTCCGGCGCTGCCTCCGTCTCATAGACCTTTGCCGTTCTGCGCCGTTCCACGCGCGCTTTGATGGCCTCCTGCTGCGCGCCGCGGATGGCGATGTCCTCCAGCTCCAGCTTTTCGCCGGTCAACAGATAGTTGGTCGTGCACAGCATCATCAGCAGCGTTTCCAGGGAAATGCGGCCGATGTGCTTCATGCCGTCCACAAATGCGTCCGTTTCCTCCTTCGGCACGTCCGCCTGAAAGGCCAGCTCCCGCAGCGTCTGGGCGCCCGGCGTGATCTGCGCCGTCGGCCCGATGACGATTTTCATTTCCCCGGCGTTGATGATGCCGTAGCAGTAGAAACGGGAGGTCATATAATAGCCGACGGGCTCCCGGATGGAAAAAACCTCCGCCCGGCACAGCGCGAGGGGGTCGCGGGGCAGCGGCGCCGGGAAAACGCTTTCCAGCAGCGTTTCCCCCTCATAAATGCGCGTCGGGACGCCGGACAGATGGACCAGCGCACGGCAGAGATAGGCGTGGTCGATTTGCTTCACAGTCCTCAGCCTCCAATTCAATACAATTATACGAATATCAATACAAATATGCAATACAAATGTGGGCGGGATCGGTATAATGAAAGCAGAAAATGACAATGGGGGCGAAGCGGACGCCGCGCCCCGGATCGCCGAAGGAGGAAACGTAATATGAGACTGCCTGCAAGCCGCATCCGATCCCCGGAAGTCACGAAAAAGGAGAAATGGCTGGGTTATCTGCTCGGTCCGGCCGGCGCGCTGCTGCTCAATGCCGTGCTCGCCACCTATTTGAACGTCTACTACACCGACGTCCTGAACCTTACCCCGCTATGGGGCGGCGTGTTCCTGACCGTGTTCCCGATCGTCTCGAAGATCATCGACGCGGTCACGAACATCCTCATGGGCCAGGTCATCGACCGCACGAGGACCAAAGAAGGCAAGGCGCGCCCCTGGCTCTTCCTCTCGGCCTTCCTCGTCCCGCTCACCGGCATCCTGCTCTTTACAGTGCCGGAGAGCAGCGACACGGTCAAGGCCCTGTGGGTCATGATCTCCTACAACCTCTTCTATTCCTTCGCCTATACGA